>NZ_JBIUCF010000054.1:0-98693 GCF_044593615.1 Nonomuraea sp. NPDC051941 | reverse complement strand
CCGCCTGACGCCTGCCTCGCCACTAAACCCTGACCGACGATCACCGGCCAGGGTTCGCTGCCGCCTGCTTGGCTGAGGTGGATTCACGTGTCAGCACCACCCGGCGCCGGGCTCGCGGACGTTAATCCCGGGCGAGTCCGGGCATGCGCGAGCCATGCCAGAACGACCGGACAGTATGCCACCCGCACAGAAACAGCCATACCCGGGACACACCGGACGCATGGAGCCCGAGCCGCGTGACGAGATGCGTCACTACACCGGCAGCGGACTGCTGGCAGGCAAGCGCGCCCTGATCACCGGAGGTGACTCCGGGATCGGCCGGGCGGTGGCCGTGGCCTTCGCCAAGGAGGGCGCCGACGTCGCGATCGCGTACCTGAGCGAGCACGAGGACGCCGCGCACACGCTGAAGCTGGTCGAGGCGGAGGACCGGCGATGTGTGCTGATCCCGGGCGACCTCGCCGACCGCGACCACTGCGCCTCCGTCGTCGAACGGGCGGTCTCGGACCTCGGCGGCCTGGACATCGTGGTGAACAACGTCGCCTACCAGCAGCCCGTCGAATCGCTGGAAGTGCTGTCCGAGGAGCAGTGGCAGCACACCTTCGACGTCAACATCCACAGCTACTTCCGCATCACCAAAGCGGCGCTGCCGCATCTGCGCAAGGGCTCGGCGATCATCAACACGTCATCGGTGAACGGGCTGCGCGGCAACAAGGCGCTCATCGACTACGCCACCACCAAGGGTGCGATCAACGCTTTCACCTATTCGATGGCGCAGAGCCTCGTGGAGCGCGGCATCAGGGTCAACGCGGTGGCTCCGGGCCCTGTCTGGACTCCTCTCATCCCGGCGACCATGCCGGAGGAGAAGGTGGAGCAGTTCGGCCGGCAGGTCCCGATGCGGCGGGCCGCCGACCCCGACGAGATCGCCCCGTCGTACGTGTTCTTCGCGGCCGGTCGCCTCTCGTCGTACTACACGGGCGAGGTCCTGGCCCCCATCGGCGGGGAGACCCTGCCCGGCTGAGCGGGTTACCGGGTCTGACGGAGGGCAGGCGAAACGTGAGTCGTCGACCGAAGGAGGGGGCATCATGGTCGTCGAGCCCACCAAGAGCGAGCCCACCAAGAGCGAGCCCACCAAGAACGGGCACGGCAGGCGGATCGCCTTGCCCGTGGTCGGTACGGTGCCCCTGCCGGGCCCCCAGCACCTCGTCTTCTACGCGGTCCTGGTCTCTCTGGGGATATTGGAGATCGTGGAGTGGCCCGTCGTGGGCATCGTCGCCATCGGCCATCTGCTGGCAGGCCAGCACCGCCACCCCAGCCTGCAGCAAATCGGAGAGGCCGCGGAAGCAGCGTAAACCGTGGTCACCAGGTCCACATCCCCACCCGTACCGGCACTCCAGGGGAGGCATGCAGGACGGGAGGCTCCTCGCGGGTGGGTAGCCCCGCCGCCTGGATCAGGTCCTGATCCAGGCCGATGAGGTGAGAGTGGTGCAGCGGCCACGGCGGATGCTCCACCTGCGCGGTGGCCGGCCGACCGGCCACGACGGTGAACAGGCGGTAGCGGGCGGTCAGGAAGTGCGCGAGTTCGTCGCGTTCGCGTTCCGCCAGGGGCGCGCCTCGCTCCGCCTCCGCGTCGCACCGCGCGCCGGCCGGGCCGGGCCAGCGCCGGCGGCAGCGGTAGCGGGTGCGGCCGTCCCTGGTGTCCACCGACATGTCCGACCAGAAGTAGGGCAGCCTGTAGCCGCCGCGGCCACCGATGGCCGCGAGCAGGCGTCCGGCGTCCAAGGACAGGAACCAGATCCCGGTACGGCCACGAGGGTCGCGGACGTACGTGCGCAGGTTCGTCTCGGGGAAGGTGGACAGCCACGGGAGGGCGGGCAGGCCGGGAAACCGGACGCCACGCATGAGAAAGGGCGTGAGCCCGACCCACGCCGCCCCGTCGAAGGTCTCCACCGTGAGGCCGCCCGGCACCAGAGCCTGCACGCACGCGGGCGGATAGCGCCAGTGGATGAAGGTGATCTCCGACCAACGGTGGTACATCACCGGCCGATGGACGCGGGGCGACGGTGGAGCTCGCACCCTGGACCTCTGCCCTCGTCGTGCGGGCGGGAACAGGCTGTCAGGCGCGCGCGCCCGGGGCGAGCGGCCGGACGTCGATCCGCCCGGAGTCGCACGCCATCGCCGTGAACGGGATCTCCAGGTGGGCCACCTCGTCCGGAGGGATGATCATCAGGCGGGCCGAGGTCGGGCATCGCTTCTCGGCTCCGGTCTGCACCATCACCCAGTGCAGCCTGGCGTGGGCGGAGGCCTTCGGCTTCAGCACCACCCGTTGGGGCCGGACGTTCTCCCTGCGCACCCGCGTCCGCATGGCGTCGCCGTTGCCGTCGAACATGACCAGCCCGACGAAGCCGTACACCCAGCAGGTCTGGGCGGAGGTGTTGGTCAGCACCAGCGGCGCGTACACGTTTCCCGCCCCCGGGTCCTGCCGCCCGAGGTGCGCCGAGAGGGCTTCGGTGCGGCAGCGCCCCGGCGCCGACCCTTCTCCGCGGGCGGAGGCCGCCGCGAGGCCGATGTTCGTGGTCGCCGGGCCCTGCGCACTGACCGCGGTGGCCTCACCGGATGCCGGAAGGCCGCACACGGCCAAGGTCAGCAGTGCGCTCGCCGTCATCGCCGATCCGGCACGTTTGAATCGCTGCATGCTCTGTTGGATGAGCGTCACGCGTGTTTTGTTGGCAGGCCGTCACGGTGGTCGTGGCGCCGTCCCCAGGTCGGCCTCGGTCGACCTGGGGACGGCGCGCCCGTTCGCTCAGCCCTTCGACCGGCCCTGGAGGTCGGCGCCGGCGCTGGTGGCGGCGCGCTTGGTGGTGGCCGCCGCGCGGGTGTCGGGGCCGGGCAGGTCGGAGGTGAAGCCGTAGACGACGGTCGCCGTGGCGATGGCGCCGGTGTTCAGCGCGAGCGCCTTGTCGTTGATGTTGGCGATGGTGTCGCAGGCCTGGTGGTAGCAGGGGTCGTACGGTTCGCCGGCGGTGCCGCCGAACAGCGCGGCCTCTTCGGCGGTCTTGATGCCCTCGGCGCCGGTGAACAGGCCGCCCGCCGGGATGCCGGTCGCGATGAACGGTCCGTAGTCGGAGCGGCCGTCGAAGTCGGTCCCGTTGTGGCCCTGGCGCAGCGTGTCGAAGTACTTCTCGAAGAGCTTCTCGATCTCGTCGGATCCGGGCGGGCCGGCGGGGGAGCCGACGGCGTCGCTGTTGTCACCGTCATAGATCTTGAACGCGTAGTTGGTGGAGCCGATCATGTCGTAGTTGAGGTACAGCTTGATCTTGGCCAGGTCGGCGGCCGGCAGGGTGTCCACGTATTCGGTGGAGCCGAGCAGGCCCAGCTCTTCGGCGCTCCACCAGGCGAAGCGCAGCTTGTTGCGGGTGGGGACCTTGCCGAGCGCCTCGGCCACCGCGAGCGTGGCGGCGCTGCCGGAGCCGTCGTCGTTGATGCCCGGCCCGGCCGGTACGGAGTCGAGGTGGGCGCCGGACATGACGACCTTGTTCGGGTCGCCCCACTTGGAGTCGGCGATCACGTTGTGGGTGGTGCGGATCTCGCTGATGGTGTCGGTCTTGAGGTGCACCACGCTGGTGGCCGAGGCCAGTTCCTGGCCGACGGCGAAGCTGGCGCCCAGGACGGGGATCGACACGGGCTCGCCGAGGTTGCCGAGCAGGGTGTCGGTACGGCCGGGCTGGCCCTCGTTGAAGATGATCGCGGCGGCGGCTCCGGCGGCCTGGGCGTTCTGCGCCTTGACGACGAAGTTGCAGGTGCCGCGCTGGAGCAGGGCGATGTTGCCGGGCGTGAAGCCGGCGAAGTCGGAGGCCTCGCAGCCGGAGCTCGAGCTGCTGGGCGTCGGGCCGGGCGGCAGGACCAGGTCGACGTTCTGCAGGGTCCCGGTCACCTCACCGGAGCCGGAGTAGCTCATGGTGGCGAACTCGCCGACGGAGGAGCCGTCGGGCGGCGTCGGGGCGAAGACCCGCGGGTTGGGGGAGGTCCGCTCCAGCAGAGCGGTCGACTTCTCCTCGAAGAAGGCGAAATCGAACGGCTGCACCGTCACGGTGTAGCCGGCCTTCTTGAGCTTGCTGACGACGTAGTCGCGCGAGGCCGCGTGCCCGCTCGTGCCGGCCGCCCGGTTGCCGCCGTTGGCGTTGGCGATCGTCTGCAGGGCCTGCAGGTGCTTCTTGACCGCGGGCGCGGTGATGGATTCGATCAGCTTCCTCTGCGCCGTGTTCGGTCCCGGGTCCGCCTGCGCCGCGGCGGGGACGAGCGAGAGAGGTAAGGCGAGCGCCGCTGCCATGGTGAGGACGCGGTACGCACCTCGGCGCGAGGTGATGCGCATGTGAGCTCCTTTGACTCGCAGGAATCGGTGCATTCTGCCCGAATCGGCGGCATAGGAGAACGTAGACCGCCATACCCGCCCTCGGGAAGGCCCGAATCGCACAGCCGCCGGTCTCCGACTGTTCTTCTCGAGGCCGAGGATCCGTTGGTGGCGCGTCACGTGTGATGGATGGACTCGTGCGGACATATAGCGCCCTTTTGAGAGGAACTATCCTCGATGTCCGCTTCTCCAGAGAACGAGCTCGTGACACGACGGCGGTTGCTCGCCGTCACCGGCGGACTGGTCGGCGCGGTCGCCGTCGGCGGCCTGACCGGTCCGGCCTGGGCCGACGACCGGCGCCCCGGCGGGAGCCGCCGGCGCTGGCTGCCCGGCGACCACCATGTGCACAGCGAGTTCAGCGTGGGGTACGACAACTCCACCACCCCGCCCAAGCCGATCATCGGCGGGGACGCGATCTACCCGTTGTCGGTCAACGCCACGCACGCGCAGCAGTTCGGGCTCGCCTGGATCGTGTCGACCGACCACGGTGGCCCGCTGCACTCCAAGCTGGACGCGGAGCAGAGGTACCCGAGCCTGCTGGAGGCGCGCCGGTCGGTGCCGCGGGTGCTGCAGTTCTACGGCATGGAGCTGGACACGCCCGCGGCCGACCACTCCAGCCTGATCATCCCGAAGGTGTCTTCCGAGCGCGACATCCTGTTCCAGCTGGAGAGCCGCTTCTCCAAGCGTGACCCGTTCCCCGCGGACCCGTCGTTCGACACCGAGCAGAAGATGCTGGAGGCGCTGCGCGTGATGCGGCAGCTCCCGCACAAGCCGCTGCTGTTCGCGAACCACCCCGCCCGCTCCGCCTCCGGGCTGGGCGTCTACGGCCAGGACACCCCGGCGGAGTTCCGCAACTGGAACGACACCGCGCCGGAGATCGCGCACGGCTTCGAGGGCGCCCCTGGCCACCAGGCCGGCACGCTCAGGAAGGACGGCAGCATCGACCCGGACGGCGAGCGCGGCGGCTACGGCAACTACCCCACGATGGGTGGTTTCGACCAGATGACCGCCCGGCTCGGCGGCCTGTGGGACTCGCTGCTCGGTGAGGGGCGCCGCTGGTGGATCACCTCCACGTCCGATTCCCACCGGCACTACAGCGACGGCGGCAGCGACTTCTGGCCGGGCGAGTACTCCAAGACGTATGTGCACGCCGGCTGGGACTACGCCGACATCCTTGACGGGCTGCGCAGCGGCCGGATCTTCGTCGTCATCGGCGACCTGATCGACCAGCTCGACCTCACGGTCTCCCGCGCCGGCCAGGCGCAGGGCCAGGCCGAGGGCAACACCGTCAGTGTCGGCGAGACCCTCACGCTGCGCGGCAACGACCGTGACGCCGAGGTCGAGGTCCGCTTCCGCGTGCCGCGTACCGCCAACGCCAAGGGCGAGCGCCCGCAGGTGAAGCGGGTCGACATCATCACCGGCCGGGTCACCGGCCCGGCCAAGGACCGCTCCTCCGACACCAACCCCACCACCAAGGTCGAGGCCCGCTACGGCGCCGGCCAGTGGCGGCGCGACGGTGACGAGATCGTCGTCCGTCACACGGTGCGCGACATCGACGGCCCCATGTACGTCCGCGTCCGCGGCACCAACACCGACGAGCTCGAGCCCCAGCCCGACCCGAAGGGTTCCGACCCGTGGGCCGACCTGTGGTTCTACTCCAACCCGGTGTTCATCGAGCGCTGACGCCAAGCTGGGATGACCGGGCGCGGCGCGGCGCCCGGTCATCCCGCCACCGGCCTCGACCCCGTCGTCAGAGGGTGACGCGGACCGGTCAGACGATCACGGCGCGGATCCGTCCCGCTCGCCCAGCGCCTCCCGCAAGGCGGCGGCCACCTCCGGCGTCACCGTGCCGACGAAGCGCTGCACGGCCGCCGCGACGTCGCCCGCCTCGTCCAGCGCGGCCCGCATGGCCTCGGCGACGAACGCGTCCTTGCCGTCGGTGGCCTTGTAGAGGTGTGCCCGGCCGACGCGCTCGCGGGAGACCATGCCCTTGTGGGAAAGCCGCCCCCCTGCTGTGTCCTGCTCCCGGCTGGCAGATTACCGCCCCTATGCCGCCTGTGGCCGGTCGCCGAGCACGGCGGTCCGGCAGGCGGGGGAGAGCCGGCCGCGCCGGTCCAGCCGCCGGACGGCCGCGGCGGAGGCCAGCCCCGCGACGGCCAGGAGCAGCCACGGCAGGCCGGCCCACCCCGTTGAGCGGGCCGTGTCGACCAGAGCGCCGGCCATGAGGTTGCCGGCCAGGATCCCCAGCCCGGACAGCAGGTTGTACAGCCCGTAATAGGTGCCGATCAGCCGATCTCCCGCCATGTCGGCGATGGTGGCCATCTCGAACGGGAAGGCCACCAGCGTGCCCAGGGTGAGCAGGAGCACGCACATCACGACGGGCACCATCGCCCACACCGGCGCGAGAGCCGGCTGGGCGAGCGCCGCGGGCGGCAGGAAGGCGACCCCCATGAGCGCCAGGCCGCGGCTGATCGCCTGGCCGCGCGTCCACCGGGCCGAGCTCCAGGCGGTCAGGCGGACCTGGCCGGCGATGCCGAGCAGCGCCGAGAGGGCGTACAGGGCCATCACCCCCGCCTCGCCGCCGCCGAGGCGCTGCACCTCGAGCGGCAGGGCCAGATACATCTGGTACGACAGCGCGTACGAGGCGATCATCGCCGCGGCGAAGGACACGAACGCCCGGTCTCCGAACGCCCGCCGCCACTCCCGCAGCACCGGCTGCCGCTCCTCCGGCACGGGAGCACGCCGGGCCGGAAGGCACAGCCCCTGCAGGACGGTCAGCACCGCGAAGATCGCCGCGGCGGACAGGCACACGGCGGTGAACCCCGTGTGCAGCAGGGCGAGGCCGGCCAGCGGGCCCAGCAGGATGCCGCCCTGGTAGAAGACGTTGAACACGGCGAAGGCGGCGACCTTGCGCTCCCCGGCCGCGCAGGCCAGATAGGCCCGCGCGGCGGGGTTGAACAGCGCGCCCGCGAAGCCCGTCACGGCGGCGGCCAGGACCAGCAGGGGCAGCGAGGTGGTCAGCCCGAACAGGGCGAATCCGACGGTCCGCAGCGCGCACCCGAGCATGATCATCGGCTTGTGGCCGAGCCGGTCGGCCAGGGTGCCGCCGATCAGGAACATGCCTTGCTGGCTCATGTTCCGCAGGCCCAGGATCAGCCCGATCGTCCAGGCGGCCAGGCCGGCGCCGGCCGAGAGGTGCTGGGCGAGGTAGGGCATGAGCATGTAGAAGCCGAGGTTGATGCCCGCCTGGTTGATCTGCAGGAGCTGGATCGGCCGGTCGAAGGAGCGGAACTGCCGCAGCGTGTCCCTCATCGCCGGCCTGCCAGGGGGTCCGTCACGGTGGCGCAGCGCGTCCAGCGGTGCACCTCCCGCTCGGCCGGCTCGCGCAGGAGGTCGGGCTCCTCGGCCGGGACCGTGCCGAGCAGGCCGTTGGCGTGGCAGTAGTCGTCGTCGAAGATGCTGTTCCAGTAGCGCCACGGCCCGTCGGGGAAGACCGCCACGACGGTCTGGTCAGGCGCGGTGCGGGCCAGCCAGCGCGCCACCAGGGTGACCGCGCCCGTGCTCCAGCCGCCCGAGACGTAGTGACCGGCGGCCAGGGCTCGGCAGGCCCAGACCGCTTCGGCCGGGCTGACCCAGTGCACCTCGCTGAAGGCGTCGTAGGCGACGTTGCGAGGATGGATGCTGGAGCCGAGCCCGCGCATCAGGCGGGGCCGGGCGGGCTGGCCGAAGATGGTCGAGCCGACGGTGTCGACGCCGACCAGCTTCAGCCGGGGGAAGTGGCGGCGGAGCACGGCGTGGATGCCGGCGCTGTGCCCGCCGGTGCCGACGGAGCACACTAGCGTGTCGATGTGCGGCAACCGGCCCAGCAGCTCGTGGGCGAGCCCCGCGTAGGCGTCGGCGTTGTCCGGGTTGTTGTACTGGTCAGGGCAGTAGGAGCCGGGAATGTCGGCCAGCAGGCGCCGCACCCGTTCCCGGCGGGCCTCCTGCCAGCCGCCGGCCGGGTGCGGCTCGCGGACGATCTCGAGGCGTACGCCGTAGGAGGAGAGCAGCCGGCACATGAGCGGCTCCATGCCGGGGTCGCCCACCAGCACGACCGGATGGCCGAAGACGATCCCGGCCAGGGCCAGGCCGAGCCCCAGGGTGCCGCTGGTGGACTCGATGATCGTCGCCCCCGGCCGGAGGTCCCCTCGGGCCCGGGCCTGGCGCACCATGTGCAGCGCCGGCCGGTCCTTGATGCCGCCCGGATTGAACCCTTCCAGCTTGGCCCAGAACCCTCCTCCCGGTACGAACGGCTCGGAGATGAATGCCAGCGGCGTATTGCCGACGGCGAGGGAAAGCGACGAGAAACCGGTGGGCGGCGTCTTCTGCGGACGCGCGAAAGTAGCTTGTGATGACATTGGTGAAATCCCCGAAGTGAATGGCGCAATTCGCGGCATGACCGAATGGCCGCGAATCCGGACGGACATGGACGGCTGATGGACGTCGCGGTCCTATATGCGCATCACGCAGAGATTTTCCAGATACGGCGCGGCGGTCCCGGCGGCGCGCGCCGGGACTGTCGTGGCCGCCGCGGCGGCCTGCGCCGACGGGACGGACGAGGCCGTGGACATCGCCGCGAAGATCGGCGTGTCGGCCGGGTTGGTCGCCGAGCAGTCCTGCTCGGTGCCGTGCTGGTGGCGCGGCGGCAGCTCGCGGTGCAGGCATCGCGCGCTGTAGATGGCGGTGTTCTTCAGATCGACGCTGTGGGCGACCGGCTCCGACAGCTCCACGGCCGCGCACGCGCCGCCATGGGCGAACACCACGCCGATGAGCAGCACGAGCGCGAGCACCGCATGCGCCGCCGGCCGGCCGGGCGGACGGCGGGAACGGGTGGTTCGTGTCGTGAGCATCACCGGTGATAATGCCCGCGAGGCCGCCGGCCGCGCCCGGAGAATTCAAAGATTCCGGTAAAGCCGGTAGGCGCTTTATGGAGAGTGCGGGGCAATCCGCCGCACCTGCTGCCGACACGGGGAAATGAACCCGCGGTTTGCCGCGACCGACGCCACACTGGGGATTCGCGTGTCCCATTGATGTCAGGTGGTGAAGCCGTCCATGACCGTCTCGAGACGCCGGGTCGTCGCCGGACTCGGTGCGCTGGCCGCCGCTCCGGTCGCCGCCGGACCGCCGGCCGTCCGGCACGGCGTCACCGCCGAGCGGCTGGCCCGGGACGAGGATTTCTGGGCCGCCGTCGCCCGCCGGTTCCGGGTGAGCCCGGACTTCGTCAACCTGGAGAACGGCTACTACGGCGTCATGCCGGAGCCCGTACGGCAGGCGTACCACCGCAATGTGGACCTGCTCAACGAGCAGAACTCGCACCTGCTGCGCACCACGTACAAGGCCGGCGCCGACAGGATCCGCGATCGCCTCGCGGGCATGCTCGGCGTCACCAGGGACGAGATCGCGCTCACCCGGGGCGGCACCGAGGCCCTGCAGAACCTGATCTCCGGCTACCGCCGCCTGCGCCCCGGAGACCAGGTGATGTACGCCGACCTGGACTATCACAGCGGCCAGTACGCCATGAACTGGCTGAAGGACCGGCGTGGAGCCGAGGTCGCGCGGATCGTCATGCCCGAGCCCGCGACCTGCCAGGCGGTGCTGGACACCTACGAGCGCGCCCTGCGCGAGCACCCGAAGACGAAGCTGCTCCTGCTCAGCCACATGAACAACCGCACCGGCCTGGTCACGCCGGTACGCCGGATCGTCTCCATGGCCCGCGACCGGGGCGTCGACGTGATCGTGGACGCCGCGCACTCCTGGGGGCAGCTCGACTTCACCCTCCCCGACCTCGACGCCGACTTCGCCGTCTTCTCGCTGCACAAGTGGATGGGCGCGCCGCTGGGCGCCGGGTTCCTCTACGTCCGCGCGCAGCGCCTGGGCGACATCGACCCGCTCTACGCCGACGAGACCTACACCGCCACCGACATCCGCTCGCGCGTCCACTCCGGCACCATGAACGTCGCGCCCTTCCTCACCGTCGACGCCGCCCTGGACTTCCACGACGCACTCGGGGCGCAGGTGAAGCAGGCCCGGCTGCGGTTCCTGCGCGATCGCTGGGTGCGCCCGCTCCGCGACGTCCCGAACGTGGAGATCCTCACCCCGGACGAGCCCGGCATGTACGGCGCCATCACCGCCTTCCGCCTGCGCGGGCTCACCACGGAGGCCGACAACACCGCCATCGCCGACCGCCTGATGCGCGACCATCGGATCTTCACCGTCGCCCGGACGGGCATGGCGGGCGGTGGCGGCGTCCGCGTCACGCCCGCCCTGTTCACGTCCGCGGCTGACATCGACCGGCTCGCGGCCGCACTGCGCGACCTCCGCGCACCCTGACCTGCCGGCCCCCCGGACGGCGGGCTGTGCGACGGCCGGAGGCGTCGGAGCCGCCGTTACGAGGAGCGGCCTTACGGCTTCTTCCGGCCCTGGGCGAGGATCAGGCCGGCCACGCCGGCGGGGTCGTCGGACATGGGGACATGCCCGCTGCCGGCCAGCCTGACGTGGCGGGCGGCGGGGAGCAGCCTCCGCGCCCGGCGGGCCTGGCCGCCGATGAGCAGCAGGTCCCGGGTGCCCCAGGCGATCGTGATCTCCTCCTGATCGATGCCGCGGCCGCTGCCGAAGAAGTAGCGCCGGCTGTACGGCAGGATCGCCCGCACTCCCGGGGCGTCGGCGAAGGCGCGCATGGTGCGCAGGGCCTCGTCCGCGGTGAGCCGGAGCGGGTGGGCGAAGTACAGGCCCATCGTCGTGGCGCGTACCACGCTGCGGCGCACCAGCGCGGGCAGCAGCGGGGCGAGCAGGCGGGCCAGGCCGCGGGAGCCGCGCAGCGCCGCCACGACGTAGGCGACCTCCAGGCGCGACCAGAAGCCGATCGGCGCCAGCGCGACCACGCCTCGGGCCCTGCCCCGGCGCGCCAGTTCCAGCGCGATCGCGCCGCCCAGGGAATTGCCGGCGATCAGCGGGGAATCGAGGTGGAGCTCGTCCAGCAGGTGTTCCACGCGATCGGTCAGCTCGATGACCCCGAGGGGACCGCCGCCGTGGGAAAGCGGGGAGCCGCCGTGGCCGGGAAGGTCGGCCAGCACGAGCTCATGGTGGGGCGTCAGCCGATCCGTCACCGGATCCCAGCCGTGGCGGTCGTGCCCGATGCCGTGCAACAGCACGACCGGCGGCCCTTCCCCTCGCCGTTCGAAGGCGAGCTGTCCTGCGTGGCCGGTCGTCATGGCGCCCCTCCTGGAATGCGTTCGGCACCGTTCGAGATCATAACCTGAACATCGATGTACAAGTTAGCGGGCGCGCCGCCGGGAAGAGTAGCCGGACCGGGCACGACAAGAGAGAAAGGTGACCTCATGACCGACAACCTCACCGTGAGCGTTCTGGGCACCGGGATCATGGGGGCCGCGATGGCCCGCAACCTCGCCCGCGCGGGCCACGCCGTCCGCGCCTGGAACCGCTCCAGGGACAAGGCCGAACCGCTGGCCGCCGAGGGGGTGCACGTCGCCGGCACCCCCGCCGACGCCGTGCGCGACGCCGACGTCGTCCTCACCATGCTCTACGACGGTGCCGCCGTGCTGGAGGTGATGCGGCAGGCCGCGCCCGCCCTGCGCCCCGGCGCCGCCTGGGTGCAGTCGACCACCGCGGGCCTCGACGCGATCGGCGAGATGGCCGCCTTCGCCCGCGAGCACGGGCTGGTCTTCTACGACGCGCCCGTCCTCGGCACCCGCCAGCCCGCGGAGGCCGGGCAGCTGCTCGTCCTGGCGGCGGGACCCGGCGAGGGCCGGCAGAGCGTGACGCCGGTGTTCGACGCCGTCGGCGCCCGCACCGTGTGGACCGGCGAGGACGGCGCGGCCGCCGGCGCCACCCGGCTCAAGCTCGTGGCCAACAGCTGGGTCCTCGCCGCCACCAACGCGGCCGGCGAGGTCCTGGCCCTGGCCAAGGCGCTCGGCGTGGACCCGCAGAGCTTCTTCGACGCCATCGAGGGCGGCCCTCTGGACATGGGCTACCTGCGCGTCAAGACCGGCCTGGTGCTGGAGGGCCGCCTCACGCCGCCCAGCTTCGCGGTCACCACCGCTGCCAAGGACGCCCACCTGATCGTCGAGGCGGGGGAGCAGCACGGCGTCCGCCTCGACGTCGCCGCCGCGGGGGCCGCGCGCTTCGACCGCGCCGCCGCCCAGGGCCACGGCGACGAGGACATGGCCGCCGCCTACTACGCCAGCTTCGACGACGATCCCGCTACCGCCTGAGCGTCCCCGACCACTGGCCCCGTGCGTCGGGCCCGTGCGTCGGGCCCCGGCGTCCCTGGGCAAAGATCCACACGCTCACCCCTCTCGGCGCGGACCTGCTCAGGGCCGATTCGGGCCGTCGGCCGCCGCGACAGGCTGGAGGAGCCGGTCGATCGTGATGGGCAGCGAGCGGATGCGCCTGCCGGTGGCGTGGTGGACCGCGTTGGCGATGGCGGCGCCCATGCCGACGAGGCCGATCTCGCCGACGCCTTTGACCCCGACGGGATTGAACCGGTCGGGCCGGCCGACGAAGCTCACCTGCATGTCGGGGATGTCGGCGTTGACCGGGATCAGGTAGTCGCCGAAGGTGGCGTTGGCGATGCGCCCGGATCCCGGATCGGTGACCGTCTCCTCGAACATGGCCATGCCGATGCCGCCGACCGTACCGCCGATGATCTGGCTGGTGGCTGTCTTCTCGTTCAGGATGCGGCCTGCGTCGATCACCGAGACGACCCTGGCCACCCGCAGCAGTCCGAGATCCGGGTCGACCCGCACCTCCACGAACTTCGCGCCGAAGGGTCCCGCGGGCGCCAGGCCCAGCTCCCGCGAGTCGGCCGGGGCGCTGGCGCCGTGGGCGCTGAGCTCCGTCAGCCCGTGCGCGACGAGGATGTCGGTGTAGGCCTCGCCGCGCTCGGGCGATCCCGTCCGGTGGATGCGACCGCGGCCGACCCCGACCTCGTCGACGGCGCACCCCGCCAGCGGCGAGGTGGGATCGTCGCGGACGGTGTCCAGGAAGGCCTGCACGAGATTGCGGCAGGCGGCGTGGATCGCGCTGCCGAGGCTGGCCGTCAGGCCCGAGCCGCCCGCCACGGCCCCCGGCGGCAGGTCGGTGTCGCCGAGCTCGAAGGTGACGCGCGGCAGGTCCAGCCCGAGCAGCTCGGCCGACAGCTGGGCCATCACCGTGTAGGTGCCGGTTCCGATGTCGGTCACCGCGCTGCGCACCAGCGCCGTCCCGTCCGCGCGCAGGGTCGCGGTCGCCTGGCACGGCTTCTGGAACCAGAAGAACGAGACGCCGGCCAGGCCGTACCCGATCAGCCAGTCGCCGTCGCGCATCGAGCGGGGCTCGGGTAGGCGGCGCGACCAGCCGAACCGTTCGGCACCGACCTCGTAGCACTCGCGCAGGGCCTTGCTCGACCACGGGAGGCCGAGTTGCGGTTGGCTCTCGGCATAGTTGCGCAGCCGGAGCTCGAGCGGGTCGATGCCGAGCTCGTAGGACAGCTCGTCCATGGCCGACTCCAGCGCGAAGTTGCCCTGTGCCTCGCCGGGAGCGCGCATCGAGTTGCACCAGGTGACGTTCAGCCGGACCTGCCGGTCACGCGTGGAGACGTTGGGGCAGGCGTAGGCGTAAGCCGTGCCGGAGGCGCACGGTTCGAAGTTGTCCCCCTCCATCTGCAGCGTCGTGGTGCTCTCGTGGTCGATCGCGACCAGCCGCCCGTCGCGGGTGGCGCCGATCTTGATACGCTGCTCCGTGGCCGTGCGGTGACCGACCCCGGTGAACATCTCCGGGCGGGTCAGCACAAGCTTGACCGGCCGGCCCACCGTGCGCGCGGCCAGGGCCGCGAGCATGACATGCGGCCACACGCGCAGCCCCGCCCCGAAGCCGCCGCCGACGAACGGGACCAGCACCCGCACGCCGCTCTCCGGGACGCCGAACACCTGCGCGAGCGCCGTGCGCAGAGCGTCGGGCCACTGGGTGGAGTCGTGGACGGTGAGGGCCTCGCCGTCCCAGGCGGCCACGGTGGTGAAGAGGCCCAGCGGGTTGTTGGTGTTGTCGACCGTGGTGTACGTCGCCTCGAACGTCACCTCGGCCGAGGCCAGGGCGGCCCCGACGTCGCCGCGACTGGAGTCCAACTCGAACGGGTCGGTGAGCACCTCCGCCCTGGGGTCATGAAGGTCGAGGAGCGGCTCGGTCGCCTCGTACTCCGCCTCGACCCGGCGGGCCGCGGCCGTCGCCTCCTCGGCGGTGCCCGCCACGACCACGGCCACGTACTGGCCGTAGTGCAGGATCCGGTCCCCCTGCAACGGCGGCGGCGGGGCCGACAGGATCACCGTGTCGGACGCGCGCCCCAGCGAGGGCGCGTTCTGGTGGGTGATGACCGCCAGCACGCCGGGCGAGGCCTGAGCGGCGCTCGTGTCGAGCCGGCTGATCCGCCCGGCGGCCACGGTGCTGCGCACGAGCGCGGCGTGCGCCAGGTCGGGGAAGCTGAAGTCGTTGGGGTAGTGCGCGGCGCCGGTGACCTTCAAGGGGCCGTCGACCCTGTCCACTCCCTCGCCGACCAGGTCGATCTGCTCGACGATCGTCATGACGCACCTCCGGCGGCGGTTCGCAGGGCGCGCACCAGGGTGCGCTTGGCCAGCTCGACCTTGAAGGCGGTGCCCTCCACGGTGAACGGGTCCCGGACGGCGGCCTCGGCCGCCGCGGTGAAGACCTCCAGACTCGGGGGCAGCCCCCGCAGGGCCTGCTCGGCCTCGGGCGCGTGCCAGGGAATCGTCCCGACGCCGCCCAGGGCGACGTGTGCCTCCCCGATCACGCCGCCGTCGAACCGCAGGGCCACCGCGGCGGAGGTGAGCGCGAACTCGTAGGAGACCCGGTCGCGGATCTTGAGGTACGTGGAGTGCGCGTCCGGCGGGAGCAGCGGGATGTCCACAGCGGTGATCAGCTCACCGTGGGTGAGCACGTTCTCCACGTCGGGCGTGTCCCCCGGCACGCGGTAGAACTCCGTCAGCGGGACCGAGCGCTCCCCGCCCGTCCCGCGCAGGTGCACGACCGCGTGCAGCGCCACGAGCGGCACCGCCATGTCCGAGGCGTGCACGGCGATGCAGTGCTCGCTCGCGCCCAGGATCGCGTGCATCCTGGCGGCCCCCCGCACCGCGGCGCACCCGGAACCACGGTGCCGCTTGTTGCACGCGAGGACGGTGGGGTCGCGGAAGTAGCGGCAGCGGGTGCGCTGCAACAGGTTCCCGCCGATCGTCGCCATGTTCCGCAGCTGGACGGACGCACCCAGCAGCAGCGCCTCACGCAGGAATGGCAGGCGCTCGGTCACCGTGGGCTCGGCGGCCAGCTCCTCCATCGTGGTCAGCGCACCCACGCGCAGCACATCGCCGTCGCGGGTGACGCCGGCGAGCGGCAACCGGGTGATGTCGACCAGCCGGTCCGGCTCCAGGACGCCGTCCTTCATCAGGTCGATCTGAGTCGTGCCGCCGGCCAGATAGGACGCGTCGGGATCGGCGGTCACCGTTGCCACGGCCTGGCCCACCTCGCCCGCCCTGACGTACTCGAACTCACGCATCGCGGTCACCCGTCCCCATCCGGTCGCGGACCTCGCGGATCGCCTTGACGATGTTGGGGTAGGCGCCGCACCGGCACAGGTTGCCGCTCATGAACTCGCGGATCTCCGCATCCGAACCCGCGCGCCCCTCCGCCAGCAGGCACACCGCCGACATGATCTGCCCGGAGGTGCAGTAGCCGCACTGGAAGGCGTCGTGACGGACGAACGCCTCCTGCACCGGATGCAGGACGCCGTCGGCTGCGAGGCCTTCGACGGTGGTGATCGCCCGGCCCTCGCACTGCGCGGCCAATGTCAGGCAGGACAGGACCCGCTTGCCGTCCGCCATCACGGTGCACGCGCCGCAGGCGCCCTGGTCGCAGCCCTTCTTGGTGCCGGTCAGCCCCAGCCCGTCGCGCAAGGCGTCCAGCAGGGTCACGCGAGGGTCCAGGTCGAGCCGATGATCGACGCCGTTGACGGTCAAGGTCACCGCGACCCGCGCGATCGTCGGCGCGGGACTCCGGTGAGTCGTGTCATGAGCCATAACCCCTCGATTCCGGCACGGCACGAGCCGCGCCCTCACGGGGGGAGGTCCTCACCGACTATACGCCATTGAGGAATGAGTACGAACGATCGTACTATTTGTTTGGTGACCACTTGCGTAGAAGAGTCCGATCCCTACTGCCTGCCTGCCCGCCGCGCGCGCCGCGGACCTGCTCGCCCGCGCACCCTGGCGCCGCTTCGCCACCGTCGGCGACAGCCTGGCGGCGGGCACCGGCGACCCGAGCCCCGGATACGCCGGCCTGGGATGGCCCGATCGCGTCGTGGACGTGCTGCGCCGGATCCATCCCGATCTGGCCTACCTGAAGGCCGCCGAAGCCGGCGCGACCGCCTCCCGGACGGTGCGGACGCAGCTGGACCGGCTCGGCGAGTTCGGCCCCGACCTGGTCCACGTGTCCTGCGGGGCGAACGACCTGTTCCGGCCCGACCCCAACTACGCGGCCGTCGAGGCCTCGATGGGGCGGGTGTTCGACCCGGGCAGGCGGTGCTGGCCACCGAGATCGTCAAGGGCCTCGCCCGCCTGCTCGGAGCGCAGGCGCCGTCCCTCAGAGCCTGGCGCTGATGATCGGCGCCAGGCGATCGGCGATGACCACGTGGCCGCTGTCGTTCGGGTGGACGTTGTCGGACATGTTGGCGCTGGTCAGCCAGCCCTCGGTGGGGACGTAGTAGACCTTGGCGTCGCCCGCGGAGTTGCGGGCGGTGACCGCGGCCCGGGTCTGCGTGGCGTACCGCTTCGTGAAGGTCTCCAGCGCGAAGATCGACGCCCCGGGGTAGGCCGCCCGCACCTCCTGCAGCAGGTGGGTGTAGGACGCCTGGAAGGTGGTGGTGCTCACGCCGTGCCCCACGTCGTTGGTGCCCAAGTTGATCACGACCGCGTTGGCCTGGTAGCGGGAGAAGTTCCAGTCCGGGGTTGCGGCGTTGGGGTTGAGCTTGGGGAAGCGCGCCTCCAGGCCGACGCAGCCGTCCGCGGTCGCCACCAGGCAGGCGCCGCCCTGGGCGATCTGGGTGTGCCGGGCCCCGAGGCGCTCGCCGATGAGCCAGCCGTACGCGGTCAGGGCGTTCTTGGAGGTGGTCGTTCCGACGGTGATGGAGTCGCCGACGAACTCGATCAGCTTGGACGGGGGCGCGATCGCGTACGTCGTGGCCCCCGGGTCGAGCACGAGGCCCTGGAAGACGGCGTCACCGTGGTAGGACCCGGCGACGACCCGGTAGGAGACGCGTAAGGTGTGGTTCCCCGCGGCCAGGGGCGTGGGGGTGAGGTTGACCGAGCCGCGTACGTTCTGGATGTAGACCCACGCGCCGCCGTCGACGCTGTAGAACAGGTCGATGGTGTTGCGCTGGTTCAGCCTGACCGTCCTGCCGGTGAAACCGGTGGTGAGGTAGGCGCCCGCCCAGTACGGCACGTACGCGGTGGAGGCGGTGGTGTCCCACCGCCCGGTGAAGGAGATGTTGGTGTCGGTGGGGGAGCCGTCGCCCGCCGCCGCCTCGGCCCGCGGCGTGACCGCTGTGACCAGGGCGATGACGAGCGTGCTGAGCAGCAGCCGTGTCCTCATCAGAGTCCGATCCTGGGGGCGACGATGGGTGCGGGCCGGTCGGCGACCGTGATGGCCGGCAGAGGGCTTGCGCACCAGTGGACTCTCGGTCATGAACGACCGTCAACGAGATCGTTCGCGCGGCGCGTTTCCGGGCAGGTCAGTGACGCGTACCCGGTGAAAGGTTCATGCCTTCAGAGAGGCTGGCAAACCGGGCACCAGACGGTCGTACGGCCGGCGATCCGGCAGCGCGACAGGGGCTTGCCGCAGCGCGGGCAGGGACCGCCGGGCTCGTCGCGCGCGCCGGTCAGCCAGGTGTCACGTGCGGGCACGCATCCGGCCTTGATCGACACGCGCAGGACCCGGCGCATCGCCCCGTACAAAGCGGAGCGTGCGGCCTCGTCCAGATCTGCCACGGCACGCCGGGGATCGACGCCGGCGTGCCAGCAGATCTCGTCGGCGAGCAGGTTGCCCAGGCCGGCGAGGAACGCCTGGTCGATCAGCGCCGGCTTGAGCCGTCCCCGGCGACCCGACAGCAGTCTGGCGAAGCACGCGTACGACACCTCGCGCGCGTCCGGGCCGAGGCCGCCGAGCACCCGCTCGGCCTGGGCCTCGTCGGCGGCGAGGCGGATGCCCTGGAGTTTGCGCATGTCCCGGTAGCGCAGCTCCCCGTCGTCGAACTGCCAGACGACCCGGTCATGCCGGTGCCACGGCTCCTCGGGGGAGTGCCAGGACAGCGAGCCGGTCATGCCGAAGTGCAGCATCAGCACCGGCCCGCCGGCGGGCGCGATCAGCCACTTGCCGTGCCGCCGCGGCCGCTCGAACCGGTGTCCGCGCAGCGCGGCGGCCAGCCGCCGGGCGCCGATGCCGCGCAGGACCCCCGGGTCGCGAACGCGCACGGCCCTGATCGGCTCGCCGGTGTGCTCCGACAGCACCTGGCGGAAGCCCTCCACGTCGGGGAGTTCCGGCATGGGGAAACCCTGCCCACCAGGGCCGCCTACTTGCTCAGATCGTGACGGCGAGCTTGCCGACGGTGCCGGCGGTGAAGTCGGAGACCGCGCGCGGCGCCTCGGCCAGCGGGTAGGCGCGGGCCACCGGCACGCGCAGGCGTCCCGCGGCCGCGTCGGCGGCGAGCCGGGCCAGGGTGTCCGGGTTCGGGTCGGCCATCACCGCCGTGGCCTTGAGGTCGCGGCCGGGTTCGTCGGGCACGTAGTGCAGGGTGGAGGCCAGCCGCCCGCCGTCGGCCAGCAGGGCGGCGACCGCCGGGCCGTCGCCCGCCAGGTGCAGCGCGGCGTCCACCCCGCCCGGCGCGATCGCGCCCACCTGCGCCGGCAGATCGGCGTGGTCGACGGCCCAGGTGGCGCCCAGCCCGGTGACGAAGGCGGCTTCGGCTCCGGGCCTGGCGGTGGCGATCACCCTGGCGCCGCGCGCGGCGGCCAGCTGGATGGCGAACGCGCCCACGCCGCCGGTCGCGCCCGAGATCAGGACGGTCTCGCCCGGTGCCGGGGCGACGGCGTCGACGGCGTCCATCGCGGCGGTCCCGGCCAGCCCCAGCACGCCCGCGCGGGTGTGGCCGAGCCCTTCGGGGATCCTGGCCAGGCCGTACTGCTCGCTCACCACCACATATTCGGCGAAGCCGCCCTGGCCCAGGGTCGGGCGCATGACCACGCCGAACACGTCCGCACCCGGCGACAGGCCGGTCACGCCCTCGCCGACGGCCGCCACGGTGCCGGCGAAGTCCTTGCCGAGCACGACCGGGAACTCGTAGTCGTACACGCCCTTGAGGTAGCCGCCCAGCACGCCCAGGTCGAAACCGTTGACCGAGGAGGCCAGCACCCGGACCAGCACCTCGCCGGGACCCGGTTCCGGCACGGGCAGGTCGGCGGCGGCCAGGTCGGCGCCGAAGCCGGTGAAAGCCATGGCACGCATGATGATCACTCCGTTTCCGTGGAAGCTGTGGTGGCCTGCCGCCAGGAGGCGCGCAGGACGGCGCGGGCGACGGCCAGTTCGGCCTCGTCGCGCGGGGCGTAAAGCATCACGATCGTGTCGGGCCACTCGGGGCGCCGGCTGATCGGATGCGGCTCGATCCACCCGGCCCGTTCGAGCGGATCGATGAGCGGCGCGGGCACCGTGAGGTGCAGGAAACCCGAGCGGTGGATGTGGCCGAACTCGTCACGGCTGGGGTGCAGGAACGCCGCCCACGGACCGGCGGGCTCGCGCAGCCGCAGCGCGAGTGAAGCGGGCTCGGACACCTGGCTGGGGCCGGTGAACACGCCCGCCAGCGCCTGCGCCTCCGCCACCAGGGCGGCCCTGATGCGCGGCGGGGAGAACTGGTCGAGCTGGTCGTGCGGGATCTCCAGACCCGTGGTCCGCGGGCGAGGGCCGGGCCGGGGTGGGGGATCGGTCAAGTCGATGCTCATCACAACAGCACTTTCTGTGCGCTGGTTACTTCTTGTGCGCGCATCGAGTCTGATCCAGAATGCCGTCATGACGGAAGAAGGCACTTTGACCCGCGTTAGGCACACCGATGTGCGTGAGACGGTCGGCGAGCATCACCCGTCCTGCCAGTTGCGCGACATCCTCGACCGCGTCGGGGACAAATGGAGCGTGCTGGTGATGGACCTGCTCGGCGGCGGCCCCAAGCGCTACTCCGAGCTGCAGCGCGCCATCGAGGGCATCTCCCAGCGCATGCTCACCCTCACCCTGCGCAGCCTGGAGCGCGACGGCCTGGTGGAGCGCACCGTCACCCCCACCTCGCCGCCCCGGGTGGACTACGACCTGACCCCGGTCGGCCGGACGCTGTCGTCCCAGGTGGCCGGGCTCATCGAATGGGCCGAGCGGCACCGCGAGTACGTGGCCGCCGCCCGCGGGCGCTACGACGCGTCCTGACCGGGCCCTGCGCCGCGCGCTGACGGGTGCCGCGGCCGGACTGCCGGGTCACCTGATGGCAGCGATCGCTCATCCGCGTTATCATCGCTATATGGCGATTGATAACGACGGTGGCCGCTGTGTCAGTACCGACATCGCCGCCGGGGTCCCTCCGGCGGCGGCGCTGTTCCACTCGCTGGCCGACGAGACCCGGCTGCGCATCGTGCAGCGCCTGGCCAGGGGCGAGGCGCGAGTGGTGGACCTGACGGCCGAGCTCGGGCTGGCCCAGTCCACGGTCTCCAAGCACCTGGCCTGCCTGCGCGACTGCGACCTGGTGGACTACCGGGCCGAAGGCCGCCAGTCGTTCTACTCCCTGACCCGGCCCGAGCTGATGGACCTGCTGGCCTCCGCCGAGCAGCTGCTGGCCGCCACGGGCCACGCGGTCACCCTGCGCCCCGCCCCGGTGGGGGAGGCCGGGTCGTGACCGCACAGAACCTGGGCCCGGCGCCGGCCCGGCGCGCCGTGCTCCGGCGCCGGATCCGGCTGCTGGTCGCCGCCACCATCACCTACAACGTGATCGAGGCCGTCGTCGCCATCACCGCGGGGACCATCGCCTCCTCCACGGCGCTCATCGGCTTCGGGCTGGACTCGGTCGTCGAGGTCGCCTCCGCCGCCGCGGTGGCCTGGCAGTTCTCCGCCGCCGACCACGAACGCCGCGAGCGGGCCGCGCTGCGCGTCATCGCGATCTCCTTCCTCGCCCTGGCCGCCTACGTCACCGTCGACGCCGTACGCGCCCTGCTCGGCGCGGGAGAGGCCGGACACTCCACCCCGGGTCTGATCCTGGCCGCCCTGTCCCTGGCCGTCATGCCGTTCCTGTCGTACGCCCAGCGCCGCGCCGGTCGTGAGCTGGGCTCGGCCTCGGCGGTGGCCGACTCCAAGCAGACCCTGCTGTGCACCTACCTGTCGGGGGTGCTCCTGGCCGGGCTCGCGCTCAACAGCGCCTTCGGCTGGTCCTGGGCCGACCCGATCGCCGCCCTGGTCATCGCCGCGGTCGCGGTCAAGGAAGGGCGCGACGCCTGGCGCGGAGACGCCTGCTGCGCCGTGCCCGCCGGCGCCGAGCCGGACGGCTGCGCCGACGGTTGCTGCTCGCCGTCATAGGCGCGGCAAGCGATTTGGAGAAATGTTGACCCTGGTGGGCGCGTTGGCGTGACCGTGGGGGAAGGGGTTACGTATTCAAACCTCCACGCGGTATGGGGAAGGTGGTGTGGGACATGGCTGATAGTCCACTCCATCCGAAACTCGACATGGGTCAGCACCCGGACATAGCGGCCCTGCGAGCTCAATACGACATGGCTGCGCAGAGCCCGTCGGGGCAGTCCGTCAGCGGACTGACATTCCTGAGCGGTCTCTATCTCGCCATCTCACCATGGGTGGTGGGATTCTTCGGGCGCTCGACCCTGACCGTCAACAATCTGATCACCGGTATCGCCCTGGCGCTGCTGGCGGCCGGGATAGCCTCGGCGTACGGCAGGATCCACGGGCTGGCATTTGTCGTACCGGTCATCGGAGTGTGGACGATCATCGCCCCGTGGGTGCTGCCGCCGCACACAGCCAGCGCCGGCACGATCATCAACAACGTCATCACGGGGATCGTCATCGTCGCATGCGGCCTGGCCTGCGTCATGCTGGGCTCGATGTCCCTACGCCGGCGTTGACGCCTCCGGGCGGACCGCCGGTCCGCACCGAGAAGCGGCACGCCGCCGACTGCGTCCCGTCTCCTGGAGGAGAAGGGGACGCAGTCGACTGTCCGGCGCCTGTGAGTTATCCGAAAAGTGTGGATCCGACGCTTGAGCATGATCCATCCTTGGCCGTGCAAGACGGCCCCGCCGAGGCGGGGCCGTACCGTAAGGCAAGGGAGTTTCATGGCCAACCGATATCGGACGTTATTGGGGGCGGCGGCGGGCGTCGCCATGCTGGCGACAGCCGCTGTGGCCCCTGCGCAGGCGTCCGCCGTCGCCCCCGTCAGCGTGACGTTCGCCGCGGCGGAGGACGTGTTCGTCAGCCAGGCCGAGCCGGCCAAGAGCTTCGCGACCGCGACCTGGGTGAGCGTCTGCGGCACCGCGTGCGGCAGCGCCACCGCGGGGCAGCGCGCCGCCCTGACCCGCTTCAAGGTGACCGGCATCCCGCAGGACGCCGAGGACGTCAAGGTCACGCTGGACGTGGTCTCGGCCAGAACGACGGACACCACCGTCTCCGTCCGCCCGGTGACGGGCGCCTGGACGGAGGCCGCCACCACCTGGAACACCCGTCCGGCGCTGAGCGCGCCGGTCATCGGCTCGCACACCGGCTTCACCACCGGCGCGACGGCCAAGCTGGACGTCTCGTCGGCCGTCAAGGGTGATGGCACGTACGCGTTCGCCCTCACCGGGACCGACGCCACCACGACCGTCCTGATGTCCTCACGTGAGAGCGGGGATCGGGGGCCGAAACTCACGGTCACCTATACCGAAGGCGCCGGGGACGAGCAGACCGACGGGCCGCTGCCCTTCACCCTGGCGGGCACCGCGGCGCTGCGGGCCTCGGCCAAGAAGGTGTTCGCGCACTACTTCAGCCCCTATCCGATCTCCCTCGACAACCAGGCTCCGGCCGGCGACTACTACGCCAGGAACTACCTCAAGCCGGACGGCGAGAGCGGCAAGCACGCCGCCTACGGCGGGCTGCTGCGCGACCGGCCGCTGGGACGCGACCCGATCACGGGCGACTACGCGCTGGCCGACCTCAAGACGGAGGTGCGGCAGGCCATCGCCGCGGGCCTGGACGGCTTCACCGTCGACGTCCTCTCCGTGACCAGCGCGCAGTGGACGCGGGTGCAGAACCTCGTCAAGGCGGCCGAGGCCGTGGACCCCGGCTTCAAGATCGTGCTCATGCCGGACATGAACGGCCTGTCCTCGGTGGACAGCGCCGCCTTCGCCACCGCCATGGCCAAGCTGGCCGCGTCGAAGTCGGTCTACCGGCTCGCCGACGACCGCCTTGTCGTCGCGCCGTTCAAGGCCGAAGGCCGCACCCCCGCCTGGTGGTCGGACTGGATGAAGACCATGGAGACGCAGCACGGCATCAAGGTCGCCCTGGTGCCCACGTTCGTCGACTTCAACAAGTACCGCGACGCCTTCGCCTCCATCAGCTACGGCTTCTCGAACTGGGGCAGCCGCAGCCCCGCGGCCAACGCCGCTCTGACGACGAACATCGACCGCGCGCACGGCATGGGCAAGATCTGGATGCAGCCGGTGTCCGTCCAGGACGAGCGCCCCAACCAGAGCATCTTCGACGAGGCGGGCAACACCGAGAACCTGCGGGCCACCTGGAAGGGGGCCATCGACGGCAAGGCGGAGTGGGTGCAGCTCACCACCTGGAACGACTACTCGGAGAACACCCAGTTCGCCCCTTCCAGGAACGCCGGCTGGACTTATCTCGACATCAGCGCCTATTACCTGACCTGCTACAAGCTCGGCTGCCCGAAGATCACCAACGACACGGCGTACCTGACCCACCGGGTCCAGCCGGTCGCGGCCGATCCGTCGTACGCGCAGACCAAGCTCATGAAGCTGCGCGCGGGCAGCACCGCGGCCCGCGACACCGTCGAGGTGCTCACCATGCTGACCGCGGCGGGCAAGGTGTCGGTCACGATCGGCGGCACGACGCAGACCTACGACGCGCCCGCCGGGGTGTCCGCCAAGACGTTCCCGCTGAAGGCGGGCACCGCTTCGGCCTCGGTCACCAGGAGCTCGGCCGTGGTGGCGAAGGTGGTCTCGCCGTACGCGATCAGCGCGACGCCGTACGTGCAGGACCTGCACTACCGCGCGGCCTCCAGCGAACGCTGACGCGGCGCGCCGGATCCCCGGGCCGGGTTGCCCGGGGATCCGGCGGTTCCACGGCCGGCGCCTCTCTCAGGCGCGCAGCCTCTCCAGGCGGAGCGTGTCGCGCAGCAGCGGGCGTGCCGCCAGGGCCACGAGCACCGCGGTGAGAACCCCGATGCCCGCCATGGCCACGGCCCTGCCGACCGCCCAGCTGAGCCACCCCACCTGGTAGACGTCGGCGAGGGGCAGGATCACCACCACGGTTCCCCCGACCGCCGCCACGACGCAGATCGGCAGCGCGGCGATGACCGCCTGCCGTACGAGGACCCCGCCCAGCGCCCGCTCCGGCACCCCGGAGGCGGCCAGCGCGGCGAACGAGCGGCGGTGATCGAGCAGCTCCTCGGCTTGGTGCACCACGAGGGCGGCCGCCGACGTCACCAGGGCCACCAGGAGCGCGGCGTCGACGAGCGCATGGGCGTGGTGGTAGCCGATGCCCGCCTGCTGGGCCCCGGCGGCCGCGCCGAAGAACACCGTCAGGCCCACCACGGACAGGGCTCTGGCCCGGGCCCTCGGGTCCGCCTCGACCAGCCGCGCGGCCAGCAGCATCTCGGGCGAGCCGGCCCGCCGGGCGGCGCGGCGCGCGTACACCCTGATCACCCAGGTCGTGGCCAGCGTCACCCCGAACAGCATGAGCACCATCCCGGCCGTGATGGCCACGGTCGCCCCGTACACCCCACCGGGCAGAGAGCGCCCTTTCGTCACGTATCCGAGAAAGAAGAGGCAGGAACCGGCCACGAAGCGGTACAGGTCCGCCGCTCTCGGCCCCCGCAGGCGTGAACGGCGAACCAGGCCCAGCGGTGAGGCGATGACGTTCCGGCCGGCGCGCGCCCCTGACAGGGCTCCGCCCAGTGCCATCACGGCCACGACCACCGGCACCTGGGTCAGCGGCCCGGAGAGATGGGTGACCACGTAGACCGCTGCGCCGGCCAGCGAGCCGGTCAGCGCCTGCCCGCCGCCTTCCAGGGCGCCGAGCAGGCGCACGTCGCCCGGCGTGGCGCCGGCCAGCCGCAGACCGGCCAGCCGTCGTTCCCTGGTGGCCGTGCCCAGCCGGTTGGACTGGTGCACCAGGCCGGCGACCGGCAGCGCCAGCAGGGCCAGGGCCAGCCCGGTCAGCGAGCCGCCGTCGTCGTTGAAATCGGCCAGGCTGACGGCCGTGCAGACCAGGAACGTCGCCAGCCCCGTGCCGGCGGCGACCAGCCAGGCGCGGGCTCGCTCGGCTCGCGACCGTCCCCTGTTCAGCATGCGCAGGACGATGATCATTGGCTGATCCCCGTCAGCAGGGCCCCGTCGCGCAGGGCGAGTTCGCGGTCGGCGTAGGCCGCCACCCGGTTGTCGTGGGTGACCAGGACCACGGCGGTGCCGCCGGCGCGGGCCGCGTCCAGCAGCGCGCTCATCACCTGCTCGCCGCCGAGGGTGTCCAGCGCTCCGGTGGGTTCGTCGGCGAAGACCACGCGCGGGCCGGTCACCAGCGCCCGCGCGACGGCCACCCGCTGCAGCTGGCCCCCGGACAGCTCGCCGGGCCGCTGGTCGGCGCAGTCGGACACCTCCAGCCGGGCCAGCAGGTCGGCCGCGGCGGTC
Source organism: Nonomuraea sp. NPDC051941 (assembly GCF_044593615.1). Classification (NCBI taxonomy): domain Bacteria; kingdom Bacillati; phylum Actinomycetota; class Actinomycetes; order Streptosporangiales; family Streptosporangiaceae; genus Nonomuraea; species Nonomuraea sp. NPDC051941. The sequence continues at coordinate 72,257 of NZ_JBIUCF010000054.1, read as the reverse complement.
ATCGACTCCTGCCGGCCGTGCCGGTTGAACAGCATCGGTAACGCGACGTTCTCCGCCGCGGTGAGCTCGGGCACCAGCTCCCCGAACTGGAAGACCACGCCGAAGCTCTCGCGGCGCAGCTTGGTCAGCGCCGCCTCGGCCAGCGTGTCGATCCGCCTGCCGTCCAGGACGACCTCGCCGGACTCCGGGCGGATGATCCCGGCCAGGCAGTGCAGCAGCGTCGACTTGCCCGATCCGCTCGGCCCGGTGACCGCGAGGATCTCGCCCTCCGCGAGCCGGAGGGAGACGCCTGTCAGCGCCCTGGTCCTGCCGTACGACTTCACCAGGCCTCTGGCCTCAAGCATCGTTGTCCCCCTTCAGCCGCGACAGTGCGGTCTCGATCCAGCGCAGGTCGGCGTCGAGGTGCTGGAGCGCGAAGTCGGCCGCCAGCACCTGGGCGGGCGGGCCGGCCGCCTTCTCGGCGGTCAGCTCCCGCATGCGGGCCAGATGCGCCTCGCGTTGCCGCAGCAGATAGCCGTCGGCGTCTCGTCCCGCGACGGCGACCCGGGCGAACAGCGAGCTGGCGACATACGGCGCCGGCGGCTCCACGGTGTCCAGCCACCGGGCCAGCTCCTCCCGGCCGCTGCCGGTGATCGCGTATATGGTCCGCTCGGGGCCGCCCTCCTGCTGCGTCTCCGCCACCTCCGCGAAGCCGTCGCGTTCCAGCCGCTGCAACGCGGCGTAGACCTGCCCGTAGGCCAGCGGCTTGGCGCCGGCCAGGCGATGATCGTGCTCCTTCTTGAGCTCGTAGCCGTGTTTCGGGCGCTCCGCGAGCAGCCCGAGCATCACATGAGCCGTGGACATGATCGCAACTATACATTCAATGAATAGTCGGGCGAACGACGGACTTCGAGGAGGCGGACGGCTAGCCCGCGAGGCCGTCGAGCAGGTCGTCCAGGGCGGACTTCACCCGTTCTATGCCCGTCTCCCCGAGCCGGTGGGCCAGCAGCGGGGCGGCAAGGGGCGCGAGGAGGGCGTCGGCGAGGCAGTGGGCGTCCGCGCCGGGGCGGAGCCGGCCGATCAGCATCGACAGGTGGCCGTGGTAGGCGTCGTACGCGCCGCCGAAGCGGGCCAGCGGGCTGGCCGTCTCGGCCATGAGCAGCAGGTCGAGCTGCTCGGCCGTCCTGTCCGCCAGGGCCCGCAGGAACGCCTTGGCGCGCGCGGCCGGCTCCGTGCCGGGGCCGAGCGGCGGCGGCCCCTCGATGAACGCCGCCTGGAACTCCCGCTCCCGCCGGTCGATCAGCGCGTACGCCAGCCCGGACCGGTCGCCGAAGCGCCGGTAGAGCGTGCCGACGCCGACCCCGGCGGCCGCGGCCACGTCCGCCATCTGGAGGCCCTGCACGCCGCGGGTGGCCACGATGCCCTCGGCGGCGGCGAGGATCTTCGCGCGATTGCGGGCCGCGTCGGTGCGCTCGCGTGTCACGGCTCCCATCCTGGCACCCCTTGTCAACCGGAACTGATTCCGGTTACGTTGAACCGGAATTGATTCCGCTTCAACGGGATGGAGGACGCATGGCACGGAAGGTAGCCCTGGTCACCGGGGGCAGCAGGGGGATCGGCGCGGCCGTCGCGCGGCGGCTGGCGGGTGACGGGTTCGACGTGGCTCTCACGTACCGGAGCGCGGGCGACCGGGCGGCGGCGATCGTCAAGGAGGTCGAGGCGGCCGGCGCGCGGGCGCTCGGGCTGCGGGCGGAGGCCGCCGACGCCGGGACGCTGGTCGCGGCCGTGGAGCGGACGGTCCGCGAGCTGGGCCGGCTGGACGTCCTGGTCAGCAACGCGGGCATCGCGCCGTACGGGGCGCTGGAGGAGGTGACGCTGGAGGAGGTCGACCGGCTGCTGGCCGTGCACCCCAGGGCCTCGTTCGTGCTGGCGCAGGCGGCGGCGCGGCACATGCGGGACGGCGGCAGGATCGTCCTCATCGGCAGCAGTCTGGCCGAACGCGTGCCCTACCCCGGCTGGACGGCATACGCGATGAGCAAGTCGGCGCTGACCGGGCTCGCCAAGGGGCTGGCCAGGGACCTCGGGCCGCGCGGCATCACCGCGAACGTGGTTCACCCCGGATCCACCGACACCGAGATGAACCCGGCGGACGGGCCGGGCGCGGACGAGGAGCGGCGTTACACGGCGCTCGGCCGCTACTGCTCGCCCGACGACATCGCCGCCACCGTCGCCCACCTGGCGGGGGACGGGGGTCGCGCCATCACGGGCGCGGCCGTCTCCGTCGACGCGGGTGTCACCGCCTGAGGCGTTACGTCACCTTCCGGTCATCGCCGGAAACCTCCGCGTAACCCTTGACATGTCCGCACGCCTCCCAGCACGCTTGTCATGAAATGGAAAGACTTTTCACTGTGTGAAAAGACTGGAAGGCGGCTACACCCCCATGAGCCATGAACAGGCGTTCGCCGAGCATGCCCCCGCCCCCGACGACCAGGCCGCGGCCGCGGCGGCGCGGGCTTCCGACGCGAGGCTGAGAGCGGGCGCGCAAGTGGTTCTTGTCGCGCTCGCGTTCTCCATCGCCGTCGAATCCCTGGGGCTCGGCCTGTGGACCTCGTTCGGTCCCGGGCCGGGGTTCTTCCCGTTCGTGCTGGCCATCGCGCTCGGGCTGCTCGCGCTGGCCTGGGCCGCCCAGACGAGGCGGGCGCGTGCGGACGAGGACGGCCCGGCCGAGCGCACCGACGTGGGCCACGCCGCCGCCGTGCTCGGCAGCCTGGTGGTGCTCGCGGCCGCCATGGACCTGGCCGGCTACCAGATCAGCGTGTTCGCGTTCCTCATGTTCCACCTCAAGTGGCGCGCGGGCCGGAGCTGGGCGCTGTCGCTCGTGCTCTCCCTCGCCGGCAGCGTGGGCATCTACCACGGCTTCGACCAGGGGCTGATGGTGCAGCTGCCGCCGTCGGCGATCCCGCTCCTGGCCGGCTGGGGCCTGTGATGGACGTCCTGGCCGACCTGCTCGGCGGGCTCGCCACGGCCCTGTCGCCGCAGAACCTCCTGTACGCGTTCATCGGCTGCCTGCTCGGCACCCTGATCGGGGTGCTGCCGGGCATCGGGCCCGTCGCCGGGGTGGCGCTGCTCATCCCGCTCACCCTCAACCTGGACCCGACCAGCGCCATCATCATGCTGGCCGCCATCTTCTACGGCACCCAGTACGGCGGCACCATCACCAGCGTCCTGCTCAACACCCCGGGCGAGGCCGCCTCCGCGATCACCACGATCGACGGCTACGCCATGACCAAGCAGGGCCGCGCGGGAGTGGCGCTCACCATCGCGGCGCTCGGCTCGTTCGTCGGCGGCACCGTCGCCACCGTCGGGCTCGTCGTCGCCGCCAAGCCGCTCGGCGACCTGGGCCTGCGGATCGGGCCGCCGGAGTTCTTCGCGCTCATGGTGCTCGGCATCTCCCTGCTCGTCGCGCTCGCCGGCCGCTCGATGACCAAGGCGCTCATCTCCGGCGTGCTCGGCCTGCTGATCTCGATGGTCGGCATCGACCCGGTGGCCGGGGCGCCGAGGTTCACCTTCGGCAGCGAACGCCTGCTCGACGGCATCAGCTTCGTCGCCGTCATCATCGGGCTCTTCGGCCTGTCGGAGATCCTCGTGGCGGCCAGGGGCGGCACCGCCCAGGCGGTGGCCCCAGGGCTGCGGGCGCTCCTGCCGGGCCGTGCCGACCTGCGGCGCAGCGTTCCGGCGATCGCCAGGGGCACCGGGATCGGGTTCGCGCTCGGGCTCGTCCCCGGGATGACCGGCTCGGTCTCCTCGCTGCTCGCCTACGGCGCGGAGCGCAGGTTCAGCAGGCACCGCGCCGAGCTGGGGTCGGGCGCGGTGGAGGGCGTCGCGGGGCCGGAGACGGCCAACAACGCGCACGCGAACGGCGCGCTCGTGCCCCTGTTCACCCTCGGCATCCCGGCCTCACCGACGATCGCCGTGCTCATGGGCGCGTTCCTGCAGCAGGGGCTGACGCCGGGGCCGACCCTGTTCGCCGAGCACGCCGACGTCGCCTGGGGGATCATCGCCAGCCTGTTCGTCGGCAACGTCATCCTGCTGGTGCTCAACGTGCCGCTGGTGCGGGTGTGGACGTCGATCCTGCGCATCCCGTACCCGGTGCTGACCGCGCTGATCCTCACGTTCATGGTCGTGGGGGCGTACACGATCAACTTCTCCGTCTTCGACGTGTTCGTCATGGTCGCCTTCGGGCTGCTCGGCCTCGTGCTGCGCCGCCTGGACATCCCCCTGGCGCCCCTGGTGCTCACCCTCGTGCTCGGGCCCCTCATGGAGCGTTCCCTGCGCGAGTCGCTGGAGCTGTCGCAAGGCGACCTCACCGTCTTCCTGACTCGTCCGATCTGCGTCGTCCTGCTGGTGATCGCGCTCGCCATCGCCGTGAGCCCGCTGCTGAGCCGGCTGCTGGGGCTGCGCAAACCCGCCGTCCTGGCCGAGGACCCCGAGGCCTGAGGCCACCACCCCCCTAGAAGGAGCCATCGTGAAAGTCAAGATCGCAGCCAGGGCCACAGTCACAGTCGTGGCCGTGGCGACGGCGCTCGCCGCGTGCGGCGCCCAGCAGTCCGGCGGCCCGGAGTCAAACACGGCGGGCGCCTGGCCGCGCAAGGGGAAGCCGGTCACGCTGATCGTCTCGTTCGCGCCCGGGGCGGCCGTCGACGCGGCGGCCCGCGTGGTCGCACCCGTCCTGGAGAAGGAGCTGGGTACGAACGTCGAAGTGCTCAACAAGCCGGGCGCCGGGGGACAGATCGGCTACACCGCGCTCACCAAGGCCAAGCCCGACGGCTACACCATCGGAGCCACCGGCTCGCCGTCCGTCGTCGTCTCGCCCCTCGACCCGAGCCGGGGCGCCACCTACACCCGGCAGAGCTTCCTGCCGCTGGGCATGCAGGTGCTCGACCCGATGCTGGTCGGGGTCGCGCCCGGCAGCCCGTACAAGGACCTGAAAGCCCTGATCGAGGCGGTCAAGGCCAAGCCGAAGAGCGTCACCGCGACCACGACCGGGGTGCAGACCGGAGAGCACTTCGCCCTGGCCGACATCCAGCAGAAGACCGGGGCGGAGTTCGCCCCCGTGCACTTCTCGGAGGGTGCGTCGTCGGCCATCGCGGCCTTCCTCGGCAAGCACGTCGAGGCGTACGTCGGCAACGTCAGCGACGTCAAGGACCTCGTCGCCCAGGGCAAGATCCAGGTGCTCGGCGTCATGTCGGCCGAGCGGAGCCCGTTCCTGCCGGACGCGCCCACCTTCGCCGAGCAGGGCTACCAGGTCGAGGGGGCGACCGCCCGCGGCTACTCGGCGCCCGCCGGGCTGCCGGACGAGGTCCGCGTCAAGCTCGAAGGCGCCCTGAAGAAGGCGATCGAGGACCCGGCGGTCGTCGCCAAGATGAAGGACCTCGGCCTGGCCACCGCGTACAAGTCCGGCCAGGACTACGGCACGTACTGGGCCGACCAGGAGACCACGGTCAAGCAGGCCCTCCCCCTCGTCCGCAACACCAAGAGCTGAAAGGCGCCTTCAATGAGCGAGACCTCCCAGGACGCGCTGGCCCGGCTGGCCGCCCTGCCCACCGCCAACATCGGCGACGCCATGGACCGCCTCGGCGTCCTCGACTCCCGGATCCGCCCCATCTGGCCGGGCGCCCGCGTGGCCGGGCGCGCCTTCACCATCTGGACCCGATCGGGTGACAACGCGCTCATCCACCAGGCGCTCGACGTCGTCGAACCCGGCGACGTCATCGTGGTCAACGGCGGCGGCGACGAGTCCCGGGCGCTGATCGGCGAGCTGATCGGGCAGCGCGCCAAGAACAAGGGCGTGGCCGGGTTCGTCATCGACGGGGCCGTCAGGGACGCCGACGGGCTCGGGGAGATGGGCATGCCCGTCTTCGCCCGTGCGGTGACGCCCGCGGGGCCGTACAAGAACGGGCCCGGCCACCTCGGCCGCACCGTCGCGGTCGGCGGCGTCGCCGTCGCGCCGGGCGACCTGATCCTCGGTGACGCCGACGGCGTGGTCGTCGTCCCGCTCGCCGAGGCCGAGCGGGTCGCGCAGGCGGCCGAGGCCGTCTTCGTGACCGAGGAGGGCAAACGGGCTGCCATCCTTGAATCCGCGTGACGACAGGTTCATCCGCGTGCGAGAAAGGGTTCCGCCGATGACCGCCGGACAGCCGCAGCCGTCCATGCGCTCGGTCGAGCGCGCGTTCGACGTGATCGAGGTGCTGGAGCGCAGCGACAAGCCGCTGCGGCTGTCGGAGGTCGCGCGGCGGGCCGGGCTGTCCCCGGCCACGACGCTGCGCCTGCTCGGGGTGCTGCAGCGGCGCGGGTTCGTGGTCGCCGGGCAGCAGGCCTACCACCTCGGCCCGGCCGCCCTCGCCATCGCGCACGGCTTCCTCGTCACCGACGGCCTCAGCCGCGCGGCCACCCCCGTGCTCCAGGAGCTGGCCGCCACCACCGGCCTGACCACGACGCTGCACATCAGGTCGGGCCTGGAGCGCATCGTCATCGCCCGCGTCGACGGCGCCGACCCGCTGCGCTACCAGCTCCCCATCGGCCGCCGGCTGCCGCTGCACCTGGGCGCGGGCAAGGTGCTCGCGGCGGCCATGCCGGACGACGAGCTCGACGCCCTGATGGCCGCGGTCCGCGACCTGGGCACCGCGGGCGGCAAGCCGGTCAGCGAGGCCGACCTGCGGGCCGAGCTGGAGCAGATCAGGGAACGCGGCTACCACTTCTCCATGAACGAACGCGTGCTCGGGAGCTCGGGCATCAGCGCGCCCGTGCCGGCCCCGGACGGCCACTCCATGGCGTCCGTGGGCATCTCCGGCCCCGCCGAGCGCCACCCCGAGAGCGAGATGCTCGGCTGGGTGCCCGAGCTGCGCCGCGCCGCCGCCGCGCTCGGCCGGGCGCGCGACCTTTAGCCATGGTTCACATATAAGAGGACTGAAGAGATTGATCATGCGTTGCGCCGTCATCGGACTGGGCGAGGCGGGCGGCGTCTATGCCGCCGCGCTCGCCGCCGCCGGGCACGAAGTGCTCGGGTACGACCCCGGCGACACCCCCACCCCCGAAGGCGTCACCAGGACGGCGACCCTGCGGGAGGCCGTCGAACAGGCCGCGTACGTGCTCGTCCTGACGGGGGCCGCCGCGGCTCCCTCCGTGGCCGAGCAGTGCCTGCCCCACCTGGCGCGGGGCGCCTGCTACGCCGACTTCACCTCGGCCTCCCCGGAGGTCATGGAGCGGCTCGGCCGGATGGTCGGCGACCGCGCCGACTTCGCCGACGTGGCGATCCTGGGCCCGGTGCCGTTGCACGGGCATCTGGTCCCGCTGCTGGCCAGCGGGCCGGGGGCGGATGCGATCGCCCGGCTCGTCCGCCCGCTCGGCGGCCCGCGCGAGGTCTCCGTGGAGGTCCTCGACGGGCCTCCCGGGGCGGCCATGGGCCGCAAGCTGCTGCGCAGCGTGTTCATGAAGGGGCTGGCCTCCGTGGTCTGCGAGGCCGTCGCGGCGGGGCAGGCGGCCGGGGACGAGGACTGGATCAGGGGCGAGATCGCCAAGCAGCTCGCGGGTGACGGCCAGGCCGTCATCGACCGGTTCCTGACGGGCACCCGTACGCATGCCGTACGGCGGGCCATGGAGATGCGCGACACCGGCGCCTACCTGGACGCCCTCGGCGTGCCCGCCGAGATGACCCGCGCGGCCGAGCAGACCCTCCGCCGCCTGTCCACCGGCTGACGCGGCTTTTGTCGGTGGGCGATGACATGATCCGGCCATGACGACCTTCGCGCCACTGCCCGGCACCGCGGCCTGGCGGCACCTTGACGCGCGCATCGGCTTCGAGGTGGTCTACTTCCGGCCGCTGCCGGACGGGCACCGCGTCGAGGGGTGCACGACCGCGGTCGAGGAAGGCCGCACCTGGGTCGTCGACTATGTCATCGAGCTCGACGCGAGCTGGGCCACCCGCTCGGCCCGGCTCGCGAGCCGTTCCGCCGGGGGCAGGTGCCAGATCCTCCTGGAGACCGACGGCGCGGGCCGCTGGCGGGTGGACGGCGCGCCGGCGTCCTGGCTGGACGGCTGCCTCGACGTCGACCTCGAGTCGTCGGCCCTGACCAACGCGTTCCCCGTGCACCGGATGCGCCTCGGCGTGGGCGCCGCCGCACCGGCTCCGGCGGCCTTCGTCCGGGCCGCCGACCTGGCCGTCGAGCGGCTCGAGCAGCGCTATGCCCGGCTGGCCGACGAGGAGGGGCGGCAGCGCTACGACTACGCGGCGCCGGTCTTCGACGTCGCCTGCCACCTGGTCTACGACGCGTCGGGCCTCGTCCTCGACTACCCGGGCCTCGCCGTCCGAGCCGCCTGAGCCGCCTGCTTCGGCTCACCCTTCGGGCTTCGGCTCACACCCCGGGCGCACCGGCTGACGGCGGCGACGGGGTGGCGGTCTGACGGTGGCGCTCTAACGGCGGCGGTCTACGGCGGCGACGGGCGGCGCGGTCTTCTCGGCCGCGACCGGCCCCGCTGACTCCTCCCGCGCCGGCGAGCCCTGCGCGCCGCGGTCGAAGAAGCGCAGCACCTCCACCGGCAGCGGCATCACCAGCGTGGACGTCTTCTCGGCCGCCACCTCGACGACCGTCTGCAGGAGCCGCAGCTGCAGGGCGCTCGGCGTCTGAGCCATGATCGCGGAGGCGTCGGCGAGCTTCTGGGCGGCCTGGAATTCCCCGTCCGCGGTGATCACGCGGGCGCGGCGCTCCCGCTCGGCCTCGGCCTGGCGGGCCACGGAGCGCTTCATGGACTCGGGCAGCTGCACGTCCTTGATCTCCACCCGGTCGATGTGGATGCCCCAGCCGAGCGCCGGGCTGTCGATCATGAGTGCGAGGCCCTTGTTCAGCTCCTCGCGGTTGGAGAGCAGATCGTCCAGCTCGCTCTTGCCGATGATGGAGCGCAGCGACGTCTGCGCCACCTGCTCCACCGCGAAGAGATAGTTCTGCACCTCGACGGCCGCCCGCAGCGGGTCCTGCACCCGGAAGTAGGCGACGGCGTCGACCTGGACCGACACGTTGTCACGGGTGATGCCCTCCTGCGTGGGCACCGGCATCGTGACGATCTGTACGTTCACCTTCTTCAACCGGTCGACTCCCGGGATGAGAAAGGCGACTCCCGGCCGGCGGATCTCCTTCTGTGCCCGGCCGAAGCGGAACACGATGCCGCGCTCGACCTGATTGACGATCCTGACGCCCCCGAACCCGGTCAATATGGCGATGGCCGCGAGGAAACCCAGGATGATCTCGGTAACCATAATGGCCTCCCTCCCATACTTCGAGAGTAGGCCTGCTCGAACGGAAGGGCGTACCGAGCCGGCCGGACCTCCCGGGCGCCGGGGTCCGCCGCTTCCGGCGCAACGGCCACGGTGCAGTCAACCGTCAACCGCGATCGTGCGGGGCGCGGTGGCCTGAAACAGTTGGAAATCTACTTTGTAAAGGGCGGATCCTGCTGAGCCGGCGGATGCGTATCTGGTAAACGTCAGTGCGGTGCGTCAGGATCGAGTTGCGGTTCTTGGCCAATACCTGATATGGCCCGGCAAACCTTTGAATCGAACTTCAACATAGCGGATTCATAGCTATTGACCGCGGGGCGGACGCACTTGCGACTAGGTTGCTGACAGCGGAGCCGGGGCGCAGGATCGGCGCGGGTGCGGGCGGTCCGGGGCAAGGGCGTCCCGCGCTCGCGAGAGCGCGCTGCGCGCGAGAGGAGGCGGGAGGGCGGCCGTGGTCTTGCCATGCCGGGGATGTCGCCGGTTGTTGATGGCTTATCACTGGTGAGAAGGGCAGAAGGGATCTCGTGCAGGTCTTTGGGCGAGCCTCGCGCAGGTCGGGTCCTGGTATGTTCCCCGCCCGGCCATGGGCCGGGGCGGCGTCGAGGAATGCCGGGCACGAGAAGCGCGAAAACCGCGTCACAACAGCGAAAGGCGTTGTAGTGCGAGACGCGATCGTGAAGTTCGATTGTGTCAGCACGGCGCCGCAAGGAGGTGCGTGATCTGCTGAAGGGGGCTACAGTACCTGCAACCATAACGTAATCGGAGCAGCATCATGGCGAAACGCATTGTTGAGTCCTTTGTCGATGACATCGACGGCAGTGACGCCGAGGGGACCACAAGGTTCGCTCTCGACGGCACCAGCTACGAGATCGACCTGTCGGGCTCTAACCGGGAGAAGCTGGAGAAGGCTCTCGCTCCCTTTATCACCAAGGCTCGCGCGGTCCGCGCCGAGCGGGGTGTTCGCGGCCGACGCGGTGGCGCCGGCACTTCGCGGGCCGTCACCCGTGAGAAGTCCACTGAGATCAGGCGGTGGGCGAAGGCCCAGGGGCTGCCGGTGAGCGAGCGTGGCCGCATCGCCGCCACTGTCGTGGAGCAGTACGAGGCGGCCCACTGAGGGAGCGATCCGGCTTCCGGTAGGTCTTTTCAGGACAAGAGCACGGGCGGTCGGGTCCTGGCCGGCCGCCCGGCTCGGTCATCGAATGTCGTCCAGGGCCGCGTACAGTGCCTCGACCAGGGAGCGGACGCGGAAGTCGCCGCCTTCCAGCAGTTCGGAGCCGCGGTTGGGGACGTAGCCGAAGGCGAGGCCGCGGTCCGGGTCGGCGAAGGCGAACGAGCCGGTGGCGCCGCCCTGGCCGAACAGCCCGGTGATGTGCCCGGGCGCGGGCCAGAAGGGGCCGCCGGGCACGGCGAAGCCGATGCCCCAGGCGGTGTGGACCCGCAGGGTCTGGTCGATCCCGTCGGCCTGCGGGGTGCGGATCCGGTCGACGAGTTCGGGCCCGAGCAGGCGGATGCCGTCGACCTCGCCGCTCAGGGCGGCGAAATAGCGGGCCAGGGAGTGGGCGGAGGCGACGCCGTCCATCGACGGGCTCTCCACCTGGTACGTACGGGGATCGTTGGTGCTGTCCCAGCCGATGGCGACGCTGCCGTAGAAGGCGCGGTAGGACAAGGTGGCTGGGTCGTTGAGCGCTTCGGCGAAGTCGGCGAGTTCGGGGACCTCCATGCCGAGCCGCATGGTCTCGGCGTCGGGGACGACCATGGTGGCCATGCGCGGCATGGCGCTGTCGGGGACGCGGACGTGGCAGTCGAGGCCGAGCGGGCCGGTGATCTCGCGTTCCAGGAATTCGCTCAGCGTGAGCCCGGAGACGCGGCGGACGATCTCCCCGGCGAGGTGGCCGATGCTGACGCCGTGGTAGCCGTGCGCGGTGCCCGGGGGCCATTCGGGGGTGGCGGCCGCGAGGGCGTCGGTGATGGGGGTCCAGTCGCGCAGGTCCTCCCAGGTGATGGGGTGGGTGTCCAGGGTGGGCAGGCCGGCGCGGTGGCCGAGCAGCGTCCGTATGGTGATCTCGCCCTTGCCGTTCTGGGCGAACTTGGGCCAGTAGCGGGCCACGGGGGTCTCCAGGTCCACCTCGCCGCGTCCGGCCAGCACCAGCGCGGCGCCCGTGGCGAACGTCTTGCAGGTGGAGGCGATGGGGGCGATGGTGTCGCGCCGCCAGGGCCGGCGTGTCTCCGGGTCGGCGTGGCCGCCCCATAGGTCCACGATCGGGGTGCCGTGCCGGTAGACGGTGAGCCCGGCGCCGACCTCGCCTCCGTGTGTGAAGTTCCGTTCGAACGACTCGCGCACCGCCTGGAATCCGTCGGCGGTGGTTCCTTCGATCTGCGCCATCGTCGCGCTCCTCGCGTCAGAGCCGACCTACCGGTCGGTCGGGTGGCTGGACGCTAGCCTACCGACCGGACGGTTGGCAACCGGGGTATGCTTTCAGCCTGAACCGAGAGAGGGACGGCGATTGGCACCGAACGAAACCTCCGACACCCGGCTGCGCATCATCGAGGCGGCGCGGGAGCTGTTCACCGCACAGACCTACCGTGCGGCCAGCATGCGGGACGTCGCCGAACGGGTCGGCATCAGCAAACCCTCCCTCTACCACCACTTCCGCAGCAAGGGCGAGATACTCGACTGCCTGGTGCGGCCCCCGATCGACCGGCTCGACGCGACGATCCGGGACGCCGCCGCCGCGCCCACCCTCGCCGAGGTGCGGCAGCGCGTGCTCGGCGGCTGCGTCGACGTCATGCTCGGCCACCGCGAGACCATGGTGCTGCTGCTGCGCGACGCCTCCGTCTACGGCGACGAGACCACCGAGCTCATGTCGCGCGTGGTGGGCATCACCAGCCGGGCCGTCGAGCTGCTGGCCGGCCCCGATCCTGACTGGCGCCGGCGCGTGCGGGCCGCCCAGGCCTTCGCCGCGGCCACCGACCCGATCGGCCATCTTCCGGACGTTCCGGACGACGAACTCCGGGACGAGCTGCTGCGTGGTGCGACCGCGATCCTGTCGCCGTGACGACAGCGGCGGCCACCGGCTACGGCCGGTCGCCCGGCTTGTCGACGATCCCGGCCTCCAGGTGCGCGGTCCGGCCGCGTCTAAGGGAGCAGGGAGCGTCCCAGGTCGACGACGAACCGGGCGAGCCGGGCCCGCTTGCGGAACAGGTCGTGCAGCTCGGGGGTGGGCGCCTGGCCCAGGCGTTCGAAGGGGATCGCGGTCCAGGCGCTGCGCAGCACGAGGGTGGCGGCGTAGCCGAAGGAGACCTCGGCGGGGTCCGCGAGACCGGCCACCGCGGCGGTGTACGCGGCCTCGATCGTCTCATGGACGGCGGGCAGGTCCGCGGGGTCGAGTTCGCCGGTGTGGGCCCGGCCGACGAGGAGCTGGCCGAGATCGAAGCCGACGGCCGCCGGGTACGGCCAGCTCCAGTCGATGGCCACGAAGTCCGCCGAGCCGTCGGCCGGGATCAGCAGGTTCGAGGGGCTGGCGTCGCCGTGGACGAGGGTGTGGGGGAGGCGGTCGAGGGCGTCCAGCAGCGGGTCGATGTGGTCGGCGAGGGCCAGCAGGTCGGCCTGCAGCAGGGGATCGGCGTTCGCGGCGATCAGCGGGTGCCGCCACGTGGCGGGGTCGCGCAGGGTGGGCAGGAACAGGTTGGCGAGCGGGCCTTCGCAGTAGTAGCGCAGGCCGTGGTTGAGCGGCTCGCGCGGCGCGGACGTACGGCCCGCGACGGGCTGCGCGGTGGCCAGGTCGCCGAGCCGGCGGGCGGCGGCGCGGTAGCGGTCCAGGTCCCAGGCGGCGGGCGCGACCCGCACGTCCTCCAGCCACATGACGAGCCGGTCGTCGCCCAGGTCGTCCAGCCGGTACATCCGGGGCAGCCGCAGCCCGCCGGGGAGCCGGGGGCGGGCCAGGTAGACGTCCGCGTCGGCCCGCCAGGGGAAGTGCGCGAGCGCGGTGGCGCGCAGCGGCTCGGGGATGTCCGCGTACCAGGGCGAGTGCCGGATCTCGTGGATCGCCTTGACGAAGAACGACCAGGTCACGCCGCCGGTCGTGGTGCCGCGCACGCGGTGCAGCGAGGTCGTCGACAACGCCCCGGGGCCGGAGTCGAGGAGGTCGATGTGCTGGTCCGCGATCTCGGCGAGGGGGTCGCCGAGGCTCTCCCGTACGAGGTCTGTCAGGCCGGTGGTCAGCGCCATGGTCATGGGCCCCAGCATGGCGGGCGGGACAACTCGCTCGCATGAGCATGGCCTACTCAAATACGCTTTCGCCGTGGCAGGCTCCTGGCCGTTCATCGGGCGTGTGGCGCAATTGTCGGAGATCAGGTCCGCCTCCAGGGGCGTGGTCGTGGCCGGTCCGCCGGGCACGGGCAAGAGCCGGCTGGCGGCGCAGGCCGTGCACGGTCTCGACGGGGTCGCCTGGGCGCGGGCCACGGCGGCCGCCGCGGAGGTCCCGCTGGGCGCCTTCGCCCCGCTGCTCCCCGCCACGCCGCCCGCCGGCAACCCGCTGGGCTGGGCGGCCGCCGCGGTGCGCGTGCCGGTGCTGGTGGTGGACGACGCCCACCTGCTCGATCCGGTCTCGGCCGCGCTCGTCCACCATCTCGTGACGCGGGACGGCACCCGGGTGATCGCGACGCTGCGCAGCCGGACGCCGGTGCCGGACGCGGTGCTCGCGCTGTGGAAGGACGACCTGGTGCCGCGGCTGGAGCTGGAGCCGTTCTCCCTGGAGGAGACGGCGGCCGTCCTGGAGGCCGCGCTGGGCGGCCGGGTGGAGTCGGCGACCGTGGCCCGGCTGTGGCGCGTCAGCCAGGGTAACGCCCTCTACCTGCGCGAACTCGTGCTGTCCGGGATGCTCGCCGCCGACGGTGGCGTGTGGCGGTGGAGCGGGCCGCTGACGATCACGCCCACGCTGCGCGAGACCATCGCGGGCCGCATCGGCGAGGTGACCGCTCGGGAGCGGGAGGCGCTGGAGCTGTTGGCGTACGGCGAGCCGCTCGGCGCCGACCTGCTGGCCGCCTTCGGGTCGCTCGACGCCGTCCAGCAGTTGGAGGACCGGCAGCTCGTCACGGTGCAGCCGGACGGCCGGCGGCTCCAGGTGCGGCTCGCGCATCCCCTGTACGGCGAGGTCATCAGGGACGGCTGCGGCGTGCTGCGCGCCCGCACGATGGTGCGCCGACTGGCGCAGGCGGTCTCGGAGGCCGGGCTGCGGCGGCACGAGGACGTGCTCAGGGTGGCGGTCTGGCGGCTGGACGGCGGCCTGACCGGCGATCCCGGGCTGCTGCTGGCCGGCTGCGAGCGCGCCAGGGTCATCCGGGACCTGGAGCTGGCCGTACGGCTGGGGCGCGCGGCCGTGGCCGCGGGCGGCGGGACTCCCGCGCTGGCCGCGCTGGGCACGGTGCTGTTCTACACCGACCGGTACGCCGAGGCCGAGGAGGTGTTCGCCACCGCCTGGGCGGCGGAGATGGGCGAGGCGGCCCGGACCGACCTCGGCGTGCAGCGGGCCATGAACCTGGCGGTCGGGCTCGGGGACGTCGCACGGGCGCGAGCCGTCCTGGAGGAGACCGGCGGGCTCGTCCACGAGGTTCAGCCGCGGCAGGCGACGCTCATCATGCGGGCCGTCCTGGCCGCCCTGACCGGCGACATCGCCGCGGCCGAGGACCTGATGGCGCGGGCGCGGGACATGGGCCCGTTCAGCCCGCACGGCGCGCGGATGATCAGCGGGGCGGAGGCGGCCGTCCTGGTGGCGCAGGGGCGGGCCGCGGAATGCCTGGCCCACGTGGCGGAGATCGGCGCGGGCCTGGCGAAGGAGCCGGTCGCCATGCGCAGCCTCTCGGCCGCCTTGACCGGCCATGCCACGCACGCCGCGCTGCTGCTCGGCGATCTGGACACCGCCGAGCGGTTCGCCGGGCAGGGGTACGGCCTGGAGGGGCCTTTCCACACCTGGACGCGGGCGAACCTGGAGTTCGGCACGTGGACGGCCCGCGTGCTGCGGTTGCGCGGCCGGCTCGCCGACGCTCTCGCGTGGGCCCGCGACACCGCCGCGCGGCTGCCCGATCGCAGCGTGCTGGCGGGGTCGTGCCTGGGCGAGCTGGCGCACGCGTACGCGCTGCTCGGCGAGGTCGCGGCGGCCGAGCAGGCGGTGGAGCGGGCGGAGGCGACGGGGACGCCGATCGGCCCGTCCGTCGTCGTGCCGCTGCGCCTGGCCCGCGCGTGGACCCTGGCCGGTCGCGGCGACGCGGCCGGGGCCGTCGAGCTCTGCCTGGAGACCGCCGAGGACGCGCTGCCGTGCGACGTGCCGTTCCTGCTGCACGACGTCGTCCGGCTGGGCCGCGCCGACCTGGTGTCCGCGCGGCTGGCCGCGCTCGACGTGGAGGGCCCGCTGGTGGCGCTGTTCGCGCGGCACGCCGCCGCCCGCGACGGCGCGGAGCTCGACGCGGTCTCGGAGGGCTTCGAGCGGCTCGGCCTGCTGCTGTACGCGGCCGAGGCGGCGGCGCGGGCGGCGGCCCGCTACCGCGAGTCCGGGCTGGTACGCGGGGCGCGGGCGGCGCAGACCCGGGCCTGGCGGCTCTCGCAGCGCTGCCAGGGCGCCCGTACGCTCGCGCTGATGGACCTCGACGTGCCCAGCCTGACGCCGAGGCAGCGCGAGATCGCGGTGCTGGCCGCGCAGGGGCTGACCAACCGCGAGATCGCCGCGCGGCTCGTCGTGTCCGTCCGCACCGTGGCCAACACCCTGTACGCCGTCTACGACAAGACCGGCGTCAACGACCGCGCCGCCCTGGCCGCGCTCCTGAACCGGCTGGCCGGTTGACCGGTGGTCAGCGCAGGATCGTCGTCACGACCTGGAGGACGAGCACGACCAGCAGCACCGCGGCCAGGACGAGCCAGCGGGGATCGAGCCAGGCGGACCTGACGGCCTCGGCGGGGGCGTCGGGGTCCAGCAGGTCGCGCAGGATCGGGTTGACCTCGTCGTCGGGCAGCAGCCGTTCCAGCTCGGGCACCAGTGCGTGCAGCCGGGAGCGTACGTCGGCCGGCGGGCGCGTCCGCGCCCAGGCGTGGACGTCCCTCAGGATGCCCCGGGCCGCGCCTTCGGTGGTCGCCTCCGCCAGTTCCGTCAGGAAGTAGTCGAAGGCGTCGCGCACCGCGACGGGCTGCGGGTCGGGGCGGGCCTGCGGTGTGACCGGTGCGCGGGGCTCCGGCGCGGGCGTGGGGCGGGGCCGTTCCGCGGGCGCCCGCCTCCGCGGGCCCGATGTCACCGCGGGCGCCGGTTCTGAAGGCGCTGAAGGCTTGGGAGGCTCCGGCGGAGGAGGCGTCCGGGGCTCGTCCGGTACGGGCTTCGGCGGCTCGCGCAGCGCGGCCCCGAGCAGCTCGACCCGCTCCTCCAGCGCCGTCCCGTCGTTGATCCGCAGCCGCTTGACCAGCTCCGGCAGCCGTCGGCCCGCGTACGCGTCGACGACCATGGCCGCGATCTCGCCGTACAGGTCGCTCTGGTCGGGCGCCCGCAGATCCACGCGCCGCCGGTGCGAGGCCCGCGACGACGGCCCCGGCCACTGCTGCAGGAAGATGACCTCGGCCCCCTGCTTGAGGTCGTCGCTCTCGTAGGTGGAGAACGTCTCCGGATAGCGCCCGAGCACCAGGTCCAGGATGTCCACCAGCCCCCACAGCTGCACGACGGCCTCCCCCTGGGCCACCACCGAGAGCGACTCCCGGTGCCCGCGCAGCGCTTCCGAGACGATCGGCGCGAGCGTCGCCGCCTCGGCGCGGGCCCGGCGGTCGAGTGCCGCGCTCGCGTCGGCATAGGGGCGCAGCAGCACGGCCAGGTCGAGCGGCTCCGGGTCGGCGGGCAGCAGCGAGCTCCAGCCGGGGGCGAGCGCGAGCGCCTGGCGGACGTTCGGCATCGCCGAGGCGTTGGCGGCCGAGCCGCCCAGGTACGCCTGGACCCGGATGGTCCGCCTGCTGTCCGAGCCGCCGGTGCGCGTGCGCGAGAGCACCACCACGCGACCGTCCACCATGAGCCGGCAGACGCTGACCCCGGGCGCGGGACCAGGGTCGAGCCAGGGTCCGAGCTGGTGGTACCAGCCCCGGGTGTCCTCCAGGGAGGAGCGCACGGGGCCGAGGCCGGTGCGGCGCTCGTCCCACTCGAACAGGATCCAGTCGACGCTGGAGTAACGCCCCATCAGATCCCCACCTCCGGATAGCCGCGCAGGACACCGGTCATCGCGAGGAGCGAGATCAGGGGCGCCAGGACGCGTCGCGGCCGCACGCCCCTGGGGAAGCGCCCGTCGGTCGGGGCGCAGCCCGTCGCCGAGACGAAATGCAGGGTGCACTTGCGGCATTTGTCGTAGGGGCTGAGCCACGCCTGCGCGCCGCGCCCGTGCAGGAAGGCGTAGACGTCGCGGCTCTCCCGCAGGACGTCCACCTGGTCCAGCCGGTCGGGCTCGTCGTACAGCCAGGTGTCGACCGGCGACTCGAAGCGCACCGAGTCGCTCTTG
Source organism: Nonomuraea sp. NPDC051941 (assembly GCF_044593615.1). Classification (NCBI taxonomy): domain Bacteria; kingdom Bacillati; phylum Actinomycetota; class Actinomycetes; order Streptosporangiales; family Streptosporangiaceae; genus Nonomuraea; species Nonomuraea sp. NPDC051941. The sequence continues at coordinate 54,433 of NZ_JBIUCF010000054.1, read as the reverse complement.
GTGACCGCGATGACGGCGGGGATGTCCAGCCGCCCGCCGCTCTTGGGCAGCCGGTCGAGCACGGCGCGGAAGGACTCGTCGCCCATCCTGGCCGACCTGGTGGCGGCGTCGATCACGAAGAGCAGCCCGCCGACGGCCGGCACGAACCTGGTCGCCTCGTGGGTGGAGCTGCGCAGCAGCTCGCCGGCGATGTCGAAGAACGCCACCGCGGTGGTGTGCCGGCCGTCGTTGACGAGCAGCGCGTCGGCCGGCTCGGCGGTGGCCCGGTGGGTGGTGCGCGAGAGCGCGGTCCGCTCCACCATCAGCGGATGCACGTACGTGTTGACGTACTCGGCGTGCCGCTCGATGTCCACCGCGTCCGCGGTCAGCCCGTACGGCCGCAGGCCGCCCTGCTCGATGGCGCCGATCATCGAGGCCAGCAGGTGGGTCTTGCCCGTCTCCGGCCCGCCGACCAGCCCGATCACCAGCGGGCGGCCGTGCCGTACGTAGGTGTAGGGCAGGTGGTGTTCGAGGCTCGGGTCCGCCACCGGCGCCGGGCAGCGGACGTGGGCGGCGCGCAGCAGGTCCTCGCGGCGGGCCCCGGTCGCGTTCTCCAGGGAGAGCGGCTGGTAGTGGCCCGCGGGGGTGCGTTCGTAGAGCTCGTCCTCGCTCCAGGCGAACTCGTGCAGGCAGATCGGGCAGAGGATCACCGGATCACCATCCAGACGACCACGACGAGGGCGGCCAGCACGGCCAGCGGAAGCCAGCGGGCCCACCACTTCTGCGGCTGCTCCTGCTGCACCTGCTCGATCCGGGTGACGGGCGGAGGTTGCTCCACCTCCTGCTCACGTTTGGCTTCGTGGGCCCGGTCGAAGGCGACGCGGCCCTCCTCGAGCCGGAGGTCCGGTTCGGCGGGGATGGACCGCATGGGGTCCGGCTCCCGCAGCCGGTCGAGCACCTCCAGCGCCGACGGCGGCTGACCGGAGAAGACGTCGTGGATCGGCTGCAGCGCCGGGGCGGCGGTGAGGTCGGGGCGGTCGGCGACCTCGCGGGCGGTGACCGTGCGGTAGATCACCATTCCGGCGCTCCAGAGGTCGTCGGCGGTGGAGGCGCGGCCGGTGCCCGCGCGCTGATCCGGGGCGGCGTAGGGGGCCTCACCCAGCCGCAGCCGGCGGCTGCCGGCCAGCGTGGCGTGGCTGAGGTCGGTGAGCTGTACGGCGGTCCCGTCCCAGCGCACGGTGCCCGGGTCGATGCGCCGGTGGACGATGTCGCAGGCCGACAGGATGCGTACGGCGCGGAAGAGGCTCGCCTGCAGGGCCCGCTGCTCGGCGATCAGGAGCGAGCCGGCGAAGCGGGTGACCGGCTCGCCCCGGTGGTCGGAGAGCAGCACGAACGGCTCCTCCTCGTCCAGGCTGTAGCCCATCAGCCGGGGCAGCTCGACGGGGTAGGCCCGCCGCAGCCGGGTGAGCAGCCGGGCGCCCATCCGGGCCTCGTTCTCCAGCAGGTCGTAGAGGTGGTCGCGGTCGCGCCCCTCCGCTCGGGGCACCCGCCGCTGCACGATCGTGGTGCCCGGGACGACGAGGGTCAGCCGGCGCTCGAAGGGGTCGTGGTCCGGCTCCGCCTCCACCTCCCAGGTCACGAGGTCGCCGTCGGGAGTGAAGAAGGTCAGCGGCTCAGGTTCCATCCTCGCTCCAGTTCTCCTCGACCGTCCCGGGGCGCAGCGGCACCAGGCGCAGGGTGCCGGCGTACTGTCCTGACCGGGTCCACACGACGTCGGGCGGGTTGCCCTGCCCCCGCACGGCCCTGGGCGCGAAGCGCACCGCGTACGCCTGCCGCAGCAGCATCGCCAGGTCACGGTCGCCGCACAGTTGCAGCATCTGGCCGTTCGCCTGGGCCCGCAGCGCGCGCACGACCTGCTGGGACTGCCGCCAGACCGCGTCGACGAGCTCCTGGCGGCCCGTGTCGCCGGTGCCGAAGTCGGGGCGTTCCTGGACGCCCCGGTGGGTCAGGTGGTAGCGGTACTGCCGCAGCGTCTCGTCGACCCGGCGTTCCAGCCCCACCTGCGCGTCCCGGTAGGCGCCCTGTTCGAGGGAGGTCCAGGCGGGCTCCAGCCAGCTCGTGACCGCGTCGACGAGGTCGCCGGTGATGACCTCGCGCAGCTGGCCGCCGCGGTCGCGCAGCCGCACGGTGACCTCCTCGTCGAGCGCCGGGCTCGCGGCGGCCTGGCCGGTCTCGGCCTTGCTCCAGTCGGTCAGCGTCCAGGACACCTGCGCGCAGATCTCGTTCAGCGCCGCCGCCAGCGTGCGGGACGCGTCGGAGGTGTGCATGCGGGCCTGACCGAGCATCCACTCGCTGGCCGCGACCCGTTCGAGCATCGAGCGCAGGTCGTCGAGGGCGGTCCTGGCCGGTCCGAGCGAGAGCTGCTCGCGCCACCACGCCCGCGAGCGCCGCCAGAAGACGAAGCGGGGCAGGAACGTGGCGGGGAACTCGGCGGGCGCGTGCAGCGCGTTGAGCAGCTCGTCCGGGCAGGCCCGCCAGAGGTCGCCGACGAAGGCGCGGCTGCCGATAGGCGCGCTGTGGTCGGCCAGCAGGCGGTAGCGCGAGACCATCCGCTGCACGCTCTTGCGCTCGGCCAGGGCCGCCTCCAGGTCGGCGCGCAGCTCGCCGACGATCTGGGCGTGGCCCATGTCGGCGGGGACGGCGAACCTGATCCCGTGCGCGGCCAGCCGTTCGGCGGCGTTGTCGTCGGTGTGGTCGATCTCCTCGAAGAGCCGCGCGACGGTGTCGCGGAACTCGGCGAGCGCCCGCCCCGCGGCGATCACCTTGTCGACGACCGCGGCCCGGGCGCGGGCGTTGTGGACGTAGCCGAGGTCGTCCAGGGCGCGGACCGCCTGGTCGATCCGTTCGGCGGCGCTCCGGTGGAGCCGGTGCAGCGGGCCCTCCGGGACGAGCGCGTCGAGGAGGTCGGAGGGCAGGTCGACGGTGCCGCTGAGCACGGGCAGCGCGGTGGCCAGCGGCGAGCTGAAGGTGGCCGTGTCCTGCTGGACGGGCCCGTCGAAGCGTTCGGCCACCTCGCGGAAGGCCTGGCCGAGCACCTCGGGATCGATCCGGCCGGCCACGATGCGCCAGCCGGGCGAGGCGGTGCCGTACGGGATGTCGCCCAGGCTGTTGACCACCTCGTCGAAGACCTCCGGCTGGGTGAGCAGGTCGATCAGGATGGCCTCCGCGCTCACCCCGGGCCCGTGGGCCGCCTCGCCGGTGTCGGCGTTCCACAGGATGCCGCAGGGGTCGCTCACCCAGAGCACCCTGCGGCTCTCCCCGTCCAGGACGGGGGGCAGGCGCAGGTCGGGTCCCACCGCCAGGACGAGCACCGACCTGACCAGGCGCGAGCTGAAGACGTCCTGGAGCACCCGCTGGGCGCCGGCCAGGCGTTCGGTGTCGGCCACCACCAGGACCTGGGCGCCGAGCCGCTCCAGCTCACCCTCGCGCAGGTCGAGCACGACGACCATGCTCACTCCCCGAGGAGCGCGTCCAGGTCGCGCAGGTTGTAGGCGACCGCCTCGGCGACCCGCTCGAACGGCAGGTCCAGGGCGGCGGGCAGGGTGTGCGCCCAGAAGGCGATCAGCTGGTCGGCCCGGTTGCGCGCGCCCGACGGCAGCTTGGGCACCATGATCTCCAGCAGGCCGAGCTGGTCGGCGGACATGCCGGTGACGAGGTGGTAGAGCGGGTCCGGCACGGTGGGGGCGCCCGCCAGGCCTTTCGGGGTGGCGTTCATGAGCTGCTCGCTGACCAGGCTGCGGAACTCCTCGTCGCCGCCGATCACCCACTGCTCGTAGGCGCGCAGCATGCTCGGCCAGGAGGAGGCCTTGCCGTACCCGGTCAGCGGGAGCGTCATCGAGCCGCCCTCGACGTCGATCCGGATCCGCGCCGGCGAGCTCAGCTCGCCCTCCACCACGCTGACCCGGCCGTTCCAGAGCAGGCAGAGCAGCCGGTGCAGGATCCGGACCCGGTGCTCCTCGGTCGTGGCCAGGTAGCCGAAGTCGTAGCCGAGCCGCTGGCGCCACTTCAGGTGGTCCTGCGGCCTTTCGTCGCGCAGCGCGTCGGCCCAGCTGTGCAGCACTTCGCGCAGCTCGCGGACCTGGGTGACGCTCATCGAGGTACGCAGTTGCACCACGGTCACAGAGTCGGCGTCGATGTTGCGGTAGTCGGGCACGCCCGGCAGGTCGATCCGGTCCTTGAGGAACCGTTCGAGGGCCGGGTCCTTGGCCGGCGCCGGATAGGAGACCAGCACCTTCAGGTCGCCGGTGCCGTCGGGGGTGAAGCCGCCCGGCACCAGGTCGGCCAGCTTGAGCTGGAACTGCCGCACGTGCGGGTCGTCGCCGCCGCCCGAGGCGGCCTGGGCGAGGATGTCGGCCAGCGAGGGCAGCAGCGGCTGTTCGCCCAGCGCGGCGGCCTCGTCCTGGTCCTTGAAGAGCTTCTTCACCTCCAGCTTGATCCGGTCGCGCACCCAGGTGAGCGCGTCGGCCGGCTTGCCCGTGCGCCAGGCCAGGTCGTAGGCGTGCCGCCAGCCGTCCGGGCCGATCAGCGCGTTGGCCACGGCGGCCTCCCCGTCGGTGGGCCGCAGCAGCTGCCGGGAGACGAAGACGTCGACGAAGCGGCGGACGACCGCGTCGTAGAAGGACTCCGCGCCCGCGGGCGGCAGCAGGTGGTAGACGCCCACGCGGGTCTCGTAGAGCTCGCCGGCCCGGCGCGCGAAGCGCTCGGCGTCGGCCTCGGCGTGCTCGACGAAGACCTGCGTGAACTCGCGCACCTCGCGGATGAGCTGCTTGCGGCGCGGCTCCCAGCGGGGCATCTGGTCGGCCCACGCCCGGTGCCAGAGCCCCTGGCTGCGCCACAGGTACCAGGTGTCCTGGTCGGCGATCGAGGCCTGGACCTCGGGGTCGGTCCACTGCACCTTGCGCAGCAGCCGGTCGCGCATCGGCCGGGGCTGCGGCGGGGCCTCGGTCATGTTGTCGTACGGCTTGCGCGGCTGCGCCCTGCGGTGGTCCAGGAGCCCGGCGAAGCCCAGCCGGTCGGCCTCGTGCACGTCGCCGGGCAGGCCGACCACCACCCGCCGCAGCCGGAACGGGTCGACCTGGCCGAGCGCCTCGAGCGCGCCGCGGCGCACGTCCAGCTCCTGGGCCAGGGTCGGCACGACGCGGTTGAGCTGCCGTTCGAGCGAGGCCAGGTTGTCCTCCATCGCCCGCATCCGGTTGGCCAGCGACTTCTGGATCTCGGCCGCGCCGGTGGCGGGGCGGACGTCCGGCAGCGGCAGCGGCTCGCGGGTGTTGAGCGGCTCGAGGTTGGTGGTGGTGAACATGCGCCGGATCTCGTCGATGTTGCTCTCGGCGGCGCCCGGCGGCACGGCTTCGAGCTGCGTCACCGCGCGGGCCAGCAGCCGGGAGCTGACGAGGTCGGCCAGCTCCTCCACGGGGACGGTCATGGAGGAGACGAAGGCCGTCGAGACGCCCCGGTTGCCGATGCCGGAGGCCGCCGCCACCTCGCGTTCCACGGCCCGGTTGATGAAGTCGTCGGCGAAGGAGGACTCGCCGCGGTCCTCCATGCCGCCGCCGTCGCCCGTGGTGTGCGGCTGGGTGCCGGCCAGCGAGACGATCAGGGAGGCGATCGAGCGGTGCAGGTCGTCCCGCTCGACGCCGGGCGGCATGGTGAACAGGAACGCCGTCTGCACGGTGCCGGTGGCCAGCCGCACCTCGCCCCTGCCCGGGTAGCGCACGCCGAGCTCGCCGGCGATGCCCTGCTCGTCGATCTGCGTGCCGGCGTGCGGCGCGTTCTGGTCGTCGACCAGCCGGAACAGGTCCAGCAGGCCGGCGCCGGCGTTCAGGCGGGCCCGGCGGCCGCCGCCCTTGCCCTCGGCGAAGGCCGACGGCATGACGACCAGCGGGTAGATCCGCGCCCTGATCTGGTTGCGGGCGAAGGCGTCGCCGATCAGGTGCAGATAGTCGTAGAAGATGCCGCTGCCGGTGCCGCCCGCCACCGAGTAGGCCACGAAGACGTCGCAGGTGCGTCTGAGCCGGCCGCCCAGCCCGGCGAGTTCGCCGCCCGAGTTGCTGATCGCGCCGATGGCGTCGTCGATGCCCTGCACCACCGGCCCGGGGCCGTGCCGCATCCGCTCGAACAGCGCCGCCCTGGCCACGGTGGGCAGCTGCCCGGCGCCGCGCATCAGCGGGGCGACCAGCGGCTCCTGCTCACGCGGCGGCAGCCAGTCCTTGACATGGTCGCTCAACGTCGCCCGCAGGCTGCGGGCCACCTCCGGGTAGGAGTCGAACTTCGGCACCACGTCGTGGATCAGGTGGGCGGTCCGGGCGGCCGCCGGGAACTCCCGCTCGGTCGGCACCACCCGGCGCCGGGTGCGGGTCAGCTCGGCCTCGTTGAGGTCCACGTAGACGAACTGCAGGCAGGAGGGCAATTCGTAGGGTTGGTAGTTCTGCCAGCTGAAGTTTCTGATCAGGTCCATGCCGTCCGGACCGCACAGCTCGTCCCGCAGCCGCCGTTCCAGTTCCACTCCGACCCGGCAGCCGGTGCCGCCGAGCCCCACGAACATCATCGGATCGAAGATCCTCATGCGCCCCTCACATCAGGTCGTCGCCTGGCATCGGTCTGTGGGTCCTGCTCTGGGACGGCTCCCGCGAGCCGTACACGGGTTGTTCCGCGCCCTTGCCCCGGTCGTCGTCGACGCCGAGGAACATGCCGCCGGTCAGCGGGATCGGGCGTCCCGGGCGTAGCGGCTCCAGCTCCTGTCCGGACGGGTCGCGGACCAGGACGGTCTGGCCGCCGCCCCGGCGGGCCGTGTAGCCGGTGCCGAACGTGCGCACCAGGCGGCCGGCGGAGATCTCGAAGGTGAACTCGGGCCCCTCGCCGAGCGGCGCCTGCATCTTGCTGACGTACGGCTCGCCCGGCCGGTCGAAGAGGTAGAAGGTCAGCTCGCTCGGATCGGCCGCCCGCATCCGCGCGCGCCTCCTGAGGAGCAGCAGCGGCAGGGCCACCGCCAGGATCAGCAGGAGGACCAGGAGGGCCTGGAGCAGCCGCTGCCACAGCGGCGTGGGCGGCTGCACGTCCACGTCGACGAACTCCTCGGCCACCACCTGCCCGGACGCGTCGACGACCTGGACCGAGCCGCCGACCGGGCCCTTGGGCGCCTCCGCGCCGATCCGCAGCTTGAGGGCGTGTTCGGAGGCGCCCGCCGGCGCTTGGAGCCGCTGGACGGACAGGCTCACCGTGCCCGGGACGTCGACGAGCCGCAGGGCGAGCTGGGCGGGTTCGGCGTCGTTGGTCACGCGTACGGTGCCGGAGACCTCCCCGCCCGGCTCGACGGTGGCCGCGTCGAGCTGCACCTGGGCGCGGAGCCGGTCGGCGGGCCCGGCGACGCGGGTCGCGTAGGGGCGCTCGTCGCCGGCGACGCCCGGGCCGGTGACCTTGCCCAGGAAGGACAGGGCGCCGGTGGCCGTGGCCGGGATGGTGACCTGGCCGGAGTATTCGCCGTCGCTCTGGGCGCGGTCCGGGCCGTCGCCCGTGTCGCGCAGGTCGACGGGGAGCTCCTGGAAGCCGTCGCCGGACATCCGGGCGGTGAAGCGCAGGCCCTCCAGCGCCGCCGGGTCGGTGATCGTGCCGGTCCTGGTCTGCAGGCGCAGCCGGACGGCCACCTGCTCGCCCGGACGCGGCCGGGGGTTGCTCAGGGAGATCGAGGCGCGCAGCGCGCCCTGCCAGACGACGGTCGCGCTGACGTCCTGGCGGCTGACGCCCGGCGGGGACGTCAGCTGGACCCGCCACTTGCCGGGCAGCGGGTTGCGGATGCGCAGCGACTCGACCGGGCCGGCCTCGCCGGCGACCTGGAAGGTCGAGTCGTTCTGCTCGCCCTGTTTGGGCACCTGGTTGCCGTCGGGGTCGAAGTAGGTCACCCGGATGCGCCGGTCGCGCTTGACCACCACGATCGAGCCGTCGGTCGCGATGATCGGGATGTTGACCTGGAGGTCGACGGTGGCGTTCGGCTCGAGGGAGTCGGTGACCGACTGCTCGATGCCCGCGCACCGGGCGTAGGCGAACGCCTCCAGCAGCGATCGCTCCACGTCCGCCGAGGTAGCGACCACCCTCGCGCGGGGCGTGGCCGTCCCCTGGTCGCCGCAGGGCTGCCGCCAGCCGCCCGCGGCGAAGGCGTCGAGGCTCGTCTTGTCGGCCGAGCCGAAGCCCAGCGGCCAGATCTGCACGCGCGCCTTCTCGGCGTCCCGCAGGCTCCGGTCGATCTGTGCCCGGGCGTTGCGGTTGCGCGCCTGGGCGTCGGCGCCGTACTGCGGGCTGTTCCTGACGTCGAGGACGCCGTCGGTCAGCAAGAAGACGATCTTCGCCCGCTGCTGGTCGTCGGGCGCGTTCATGATGTCGAGGGCCTGCTCCAGGGCGGCGGCGTGGTCGGTGTCGCCGCCCTCGTCGCTGTTACGGCGGCGCAGCTTCTCCACGCACCGGCTCAGCGACTCGCGGTCCTGGGCCGTCTCCACTCCGGTCAGGGGGCAGGCGATGTCCACGGCCGCCTGGCCCGGGCCGTTGGAGCTGCCGAAGCCGACCACGGCCACCTGCGACTGGGGCGAGAGCTCGCTGAGGGCGATGAGCTGGGAGGCGGCCCGTTCACGGGCGACGTCCTGGCCGGACAGGCTGCCCGACTCGTCGACCAGGACGACCACGCGGACGGGTTTGACGTCGGAGGGCTGCGAAGCGCTCGCGGCCGTAGGTAAGAGCGCCACAGCAGCGGTCACGGCCAGGGCGAGAAGGGACCTGAGGGATGAAGTGACGCGCACATTTCCTCACAGTTGCCGTTTTACCTATCCGCAGAACGGAGAGAGGCCACCAGAAGTTTCTGCCGCAGTTATGGACGCAATGGAAGTCTGATTAATGGGGTCCGAAATTTAGCCTCGACGCAGACATATGGCAATCCTAAGGGGAGAAATGGCGGGTCAGGCGGCAGATGAGCGATCTGTGAATCCGCTGGTCACATTAGCCACATTGGTCACTTGACTCACAAAGCCGACATAAGGGGCATTTCCTGTCAGGGGCGGTGGGCGCGGATGATGAGGTCGGCGGCGTCGGCGGCGATGGCGTGCCGCCGTTCGGGCCGCAGCGGCAGCATCCCGTACGCCGTCTCGACCCGCCCCTCGGTGATCACCAGGTACGAGAACTGGCGTGCCGCCCTGGCCGGGTCCGGGACCCGCAGCCGGCCGTCGGCGTCGCAGTCGCGCAGGTAGTCGACCACCGTGCGGTCCGCCGACGCCGAGCTGCCTCGCCAGGTGCGCTGGAGCTCCGGATGGTGCGCCACCTCCGCGATGGTCAGCCGGTGCAGCGCGGACACGCGGGGTGAGAGCGCGATGTCGAGGATCCGCCCGCCGAGCGCGGTGAGGCCCTCGCGCGGATCCCCGCTCAGGACGATGTCCGCCGTGCCGTCCGCGTCGCCTGCGCTCACCGCCGACCTGGCCTCCTGGATCGCGGCCAGGAACAGCTGCTCCTTGTCCCCGAAATGGCCGTACACCGTCTGCTTGCCCACCCCCGCCACCGCGGCAATGGCGTCCACGCTCGTCCGGGCGTACCCCTGGTCGGTGAACACCTTGATCGCGGCGTCGAGGATGGCCCGGCGCTTGGCCGGGGAGCGTCGCGGGCCGTGCTCGGCCATGGTCTGTACCCACTTTCTCCGGATGGGGGCTAGTCTACGAGACGAGACGGTCTAGTCTAGTTTAGGGAGCGACGATGGACGCCGATGTCATCGTGGTCGGAGCCGGGCCCGTGGGGCTGCTGCTCGCCGCCGAGTTACGGCTCGCCGGAGCCAGGCCGCTGGTGCTGGAACGGCTCGCCGAGCCGAGCGCCGAGCCCAAGGCGCGGGGGATCGGCCCGCTGGCCGCCGAGGCGCTGCGCCGCCGGGGGCTGGGCGGGGCCCTGGAGGCGTACCGGGAGCAGGGGCTCGCCGACAAGGCGCGCGACCACGGCAGCGAGAAGGGGCACTTCGCGCAGATCTTCAAGATCGACCCCGCGTTGCAGGAGGAGCCGGACCGGGTCGGCGCGCCGATCTGGCAACGGGACCTCGAACGGGTCCTCGCTTCGCTCGTTGGAGACGAGGGTGTCGTGATGCGTGAGTGCGAGGTCATCGCCCTGGCGCAGGACGACTCCGGCGTCACCGTCACCGTCGCCACCCCGGCCGGGGAGCGGCGGTTCTCCGCGCCGTACCTGGTCGGCTGCGACGGGGGACGCTCGACGGTGCGCAAGCGGGCCGGGTTCGATTTCCCCGGCACCGAGCCCACGAGCGTCGTACGGCGGGTCCTGACCGACGCCCCCGGCCTCGACCGGCTCCCCGCGTCGGGCTGGACCTCCACGGGCAGGCTGATGCGGGCGCCCGGGATGGTGGCCACGATCGAGTTCGACGGGTTCCCCGAGGATCGCGGGCTGCCGCTGACCGCCGAGGAGATGCGCCAGAGCCTGCTCAGGGTGACGGGAGTGGACGTCGAGCTCGCGCGGGTGCGCGGTCCGCTGCGGTTCACCGACGGCGCGCGCCAGGCGGCCACGTACCGGATCGGCCGGGTCCTGCTGGCCGGCGACGCCGCCCACGTCCACTCGCCGAACGGCGGCCAGGGGCTCAACCTCGGCCTCATGGACGCCGTCAACCTGGGCTGGAAGCTCGCCGCCACCGTCGCCGGGCGCGCCCCCGAGGGGCTGCTCGACACCTACACGGCGGAACGCCACCCCGTCGGAGCCGCCGTCCTGCACAACACGCGCGCCCAGTCCGCTCTGTCGTTGCCGGGAGAGCACGTGGCGGCCATGCGCGACATCGTGTCGGACCTGCTCGACCTCCCGGACGTCAACCGCTACTTCGGCCGGATGCTGAACGGGCTCGGCACCCGGTACGCGTTCCCGTACCCGGCCACGCACCCGCTGACCGGCCGCGCCTGCCCGGACCTGCGGCTGGTGACGACTCCGGGGGAGACCCGCACGATCTCGGAGCTGTGCGGGGGCGGGCGGGCGCTGCTCGTCCACGCGCCGTCGCAGCCGGAGGTCGAGCGGGCGGCGGGGCCGTGGCGCGGGGCGCTGGACGTGGTCGAGGCGACCGTGAAGGATCGCGACGATCTGGCGGCGGCGCTCGTCCGGCCGGACGGAGCGGTCGCGTGGGCGTCCGGCCCCGGTCCCGCCGACACGGTCACGCTGACGGCCGCCCTCGGCACGTGGCTGAGGCCCTGACCGCCACCGCGGCCTTGACTGGGCTTGTCTGGCGGTTTTGGGATCAATGTCAAGAATGCCCTAGTTTCTCTAGTTCGCTCCCTGTCACTACGATTTCCGCGTGCCTCCTGAGCAACAGAACACGACAGCCGTCTTCGTCAACCAGAGTGGACGGCGTCGAAGGCTGATCATGATCGGCTCGATCGCCGCGAGCGTCCTGGCTCTCGCGCTGCTCGCTGTCGTGCTCGCCGGAATGTTCTCCAGCACCACCCTCTCGGTGAACGGCTGGCCGGGCGACCGCTCAGGAGCCGCGGACGGCACGGCTTCGCCGGACCGCACGCCGACGCCTTCGCCGAAGCGGTCCGAGCAGCCGACCTCCTCCGCGACCCGCCCGGAGACGACACGCCCGCCGTCGCGCCGGCCGACCCCCAGAGCCACCGGCCAGGTCCGGCCGTCGGCGACGTCCGGGCAGACCTCGTCGCAGCAGGCACGGCCCACGCCACGGCCCAGCACGGATCCGGCGCCGAGCGGCGACCCCACCACGGATCCCGCGGCCGATCCCACCGCCGTACCCACGGACAACGAGGCGCCCGGCCAGACCAGGATGCCGCCGGGACTCGATCCGGACCGGACGAAGGGCCCGAAGAAGTGAACGGCCCACAGGAGCACGACAAGCTGGTCTGGCCGGCCGCGCCGCTCCCCGCCTGGCAGGACCACACCGCCCGGCAAGGCGACGATCGGCCGCACGACCCGCCCGCGCCGACCGCGAGACCCCCGGCCGACCCCAAGGGCCACTGGTTCCCGCTCGCCGTCTGCATGCTGCTGGCCGCCGCAGCGCTGGTGCTCAACGGGTACGTGACCAACGTCGGCGGCGAGACGCAGGCGCCCCCGCCCTCCACGGACTCCCCGACTCCGGAGCTGGAGAAGGTCCGGCGCGGCGGCCCCGTCCTCAACATCACGGCGAACGGGCCCGCCAGCGCCCGCCTGCCGGCCAGGACCATCGCGCTGACGTTCGACGACGGCCCCGACCCGGCGTGGACCCCGCAGGTGCTCGACATGCTGAAGAAGTACGGTGCCAAGGCCACCTTCTTCACCGTCGGCTCTAAGGTGGCGCAATACCCCGAGCTGGCGCGGCGCATCGTCGCCGAGGGGCACGAGCTGGGCAACCACACCTACTCGCACGCCGACCTCGCGGCGCTGCCCGCCTGGCGGCTCAAGCTGGAGCTGTCGCTGACGCAGCGGGCGCTGGCCGGGGCGACCGGGCTGCACACGACGCTGGCCCGCCCGCCGTACTCCTCGACCCCCGCGGCGATCTCCGGGCCGCAGTGGGCCGGCATGAAGGCCCTGGCGGCCGAGGGCTACCTCGTCACGCTGACGGACCTCGACACCAAGGACTGGAGCCGCCCCGGGACGGCGAACATCGTGGCGTCCTCGCTGCCGGCCAGAGGCCGGGGCGCCGTCGTCATGATGCACGACTCGGGTGGCGACCGGCGGCAGACCGTCGAGGCCGTCGGGGCCGTCCTGCGGGAGCTGACCGGCAAGGGCTACCGCGCCGTCACGGTGACCAAGGCGCTCGGCATGCCCTCGGCGCACCAGCCGGCCGGCGGCGCGGAACGGTTCGCCGGCTCCGCGCTCAACCTGGCCCAGCGGGCTTCGGGGACGTTCGCCGGCGTGCTGGCATGGGTGCTGCTGGCCGCGGGAGCGCTCACGGTGGGGCGGCTCGGCTTCTTCGCCGTGCTCGCCTGGGTGCACGCGGCCCGCAACAGGGGCGGCAGGCGGCGCAAGGGCCGCGCGCCCGTGTGGTCCGCGCCCCCGCCGGTGACCGTGATCGTGCCCGCCTACAACGAGGCGGCCGGGATCCAGGCGACGGTGCGGTCGCTGGTCGAGACCACCTACCAGGGCCCGCTCGAGATCCTCGTCGTCGACGACGGCTCGACCGACGGCACCGCCGAGCTGGCGCAGGCGCTGGGGCTGCCCGGCGTACGGGTGATCCGCCGGCCCAACGGCGGCAAGCCGGCCGCGCTCAACACCGGCATCGCCCAGGCCGCCCATGAGCTGCTCGTCATGGTGGACGGCGACACCGTCTTCGAACCCGCCACGATCGGCCACCTGGTCCGCCAGCTCGCCGACCCCGCGGTCGGCGCGGTGAGCGGCAACACCAAGGTCGGCAACCGGCGCGGCATGATCGGGCGCTGGCAGCACATCGAGTACGTCATCGGCTTCAACCTCGATCGGCGCGCCTTCGAGCTGCTCGACTGCATGGCCACCGTGCCCGGCGCGATCGGGGCGTTCCGGCGTTCGGCGCTCGTGGCCCTGGGCGGGGTGAGCACGGAGACGCTGGCGGAGGACACCGACCTCACCATGGCACTGTGCCGGGCCGGATGGCGCGTGGTCTACGAGGAGAAGGCCCTGGCCTGGACCGAGGCCCCGACCTCGCTCGGCCAGCTGTGGAAGCAGCGCTACCGCTGGTGCTACGGCACCGTGCAGGCGATGTGGAAGCATCGGCGAGCCGTCCTCGAACCAGGCCCGTTCGGCCGCCGCTGCCTCGGCTACCTGACGCTGTTCCAGGTGCTGCTGCCCTTGCTGGCCCCCGTCGTCGACCTCATGGCGATCTACAACACGGTTCTGGGCGATCCGCTCCCGGTCGTCGCGGTATGGGCCGGTTTCGTGGTGGTGCAGGCGCTGACTGGCTGGTACGCGCTCCGCCTGGACGGAGAACGCGCCTCCGCGCTCTGGGTGCTGCCGCTCCAGCAGTTCGTCTACCGCCAGCTCATGTACCTCGTGGTCATCCAGTCCCTGGCGACGGCCCTGCTGGGCGTGCGGCTGCGCTGGCACACCGTACGGCGGGAGGGCACGTTCAGCGACTCCGGGCCCGCGGCGCCCGCCCCGCACGGGATCGACGGCGCCGAGCGGTTCGCGGACGCGAGGTGAGACACGTCAGGCGGTGTGCGGCAGGGGTTCGAGCATGCGGTGCGGGCGCCGTAGGGCGCGGCTGACGGGGTCGTCCCGGAGGAGGTCGGCGTCGGGGCCGGGGCGTACCTCGATCTCGGTCAGCTCGGGACGGACGCCGCAGGCCGGGCACATGCCGTAGCCGTCGATCCTGGTGTCGCAGGGCACGTGGCAGAAGATCCGCCGCGGCTTGCCCGACAGGTGGCGTTCGCCCCAGCTGCTCAGGGCGAGGGCGGCCGGCCAGAGCTCCTGCCCCATCTCGGTCAGGACGTACTCCTCGCGCGGCGGCGACTCCTGGTAGCGGTGGCGGCGCAGGACCCCGGCGTCCACGAGCGTGGTGAGGCGCTGGGACAGCACGGCCCGCGGGATGTCCAGGTGGGCCAGGAAGTCGCCGTAGCGGCGCACGCCGTACAGGGCGTCGCGGACGACGAGCATCGTCCAGCGCTCGCCGACCAGCTCCAGGGAGCGGGCGAGCGAGCAGTCCTGGCCGTCGTAGTTCTTGCCGAGCGCCATGACCCCCAGGGTAATTCATTCATTGAACCTTGGCGTGTTAGCGTGTGCCTCCATAGTTCAATGAATGAACCAAGGAGACGCCGTGACACTCACCCGATCGGCTCCCGCCCCGACGACCCCGCACGCGGCGGGCACGGTGGCCGTGGCGGCCTGCGCCGCCGCGCTGCTCGCATTGGTCAACTACACGGTGCCGATGGTCACGCTGTCCCAGGCCGCCGCCGACCTCGGCTCGGGCCCCACCGGTCCCGCCTGGATGCTGAACTCGATCTCGCTCGGCCTGTCCGCGCTCCTGCTGGTCGCGGGCGGGCTCGCCGACGACCACGGGCGCAGGCGCGCCTACGTCGCCGGCACCTGGGCGCTGGCCGCCGGAGCCCTGCTTTCGGCGCTCTCCGTGAACACCGCGATGTTCGTCGTGGCCAGGCTGGTGCAGGGCGGAGCGAGCGCGGCCATGCTGGCGGGCAGCCTGGGCATGCTCGGCCACGCCTACCCGGGCGGCCCGGACCGCGTCCGGGTGACCGGCCGCTACGGCGCGATGCTGGGGCTGGGCATCGCCCTGGGGCCGCTGCTGTCCGGCTCGATCGCCGCCGCCTGGAGCTGGCGCGGCGTGCACGTCCTGATCGCCGTCGCCGGCGCGGTCCTGGCCGTGGCGGCCGGCCGGGTGCTGCCGGAGTCGCGCAGCGATCGCCGCCGCCCGCACGACCTGCCCGGCGCGATCACCCTGGCGCTCGGCACCGCCGCGCTGCTCGCCGGGGTCACCGAGGGCCGGCTGGGCTGGAACCGGCCCGTCGTGTACGCGTCGTTCGCCGCGGCGGTCGTGCTGCTGGCCGCGTTCACACTGATCGAGAACCGCCGCCGCGAGCCCCTCATCGAGCTCGGCCTGCTGCGCCGCCCGCTCTTCCTGGTGGCCACCTCGGGCGCGTTCGTCACCGGGATCGCCGTCATCGGGATGATGAGCTACCTGCCGACCGTGCTCCAGGTGACCCGCTCGCTCACCCCGCTCACCAGCGCCGTGCTGTTCTCGCTGTGGTCGGGCATGTCGTTCCTGGCCTCCCTGCTGGCCCGGCACCTGCGCGTCCACTCGGGCGTCCGCCTCGCGCTCGGCCTGCTCCTGTCCGCCGCCGGAGCCCTGCTCACGCTCGGGGTCGCGGACGCCGCCCCCTGGACGCGGGTCGTCGCCGGCCTGGTGGTGGGCGGCGTCGGCAGCGGGCTCATCAACGCCTCGCTGACCCATCTGGCCATCGAGAGCGTTCCGCTCGCCCGGGCGAGCATGGGGTCGGGCGCCAACAACACCGCCCGGTACGTCGGCTCCTCCCTGGGCGTGGCCGCCATGGCCACCACGATCGGCTCGCTCGGCTGGCAGCACGGCACCGACGTCACCACGATCGCCTACGCCGCCATCGCCGCCCTCGCCGCCGCCCTCACCCTCGGCCGCTCCCGCACATGAGCGCGTCGCGCCGTCAGACCGTGGTGGGCTCAGGGGAGGTCGCGCCGTCGGATCGTGGCGGGCTCAGGGGACGAGGACCAGGCGGCCGCGCAGGCCGCCCTTGGCCAGGCGGCGGTGGGCGGCGGCGACCTGGTCCAAGGGCAGCGCCTCGGCCACGCGGAGGGTGAGGGAGCCGGCCTCGACCAGCGCGACCAGGTCCGCGAGGCGGGCGCCGTCGGCGCGGATCCAGTGGTCGAACACCTGGGTGCCGCGCAACGGCAGCGGCGCCCCGCCCGCGACCAGCGCGGCGAAGAGGCCGCCCGAGCGGACGGCGTCCAGGGCCGCCGCCCCGGTCACCGCGGCGTCGAGCGCCCCGTCCACGCCGCCCGGCACGAGAGCGCGTACGGCCTCGCCCAGCCGCGCCGTACGCGGCACGAACCACTCGGCGCCGAGCCCGCGCACCAGCGGCTCGTCCTCGGCGCCGGCCACCGCGACCACCCGCAGCCCGCGCGCGGCGGCCAGCTGCACGGCGAACCCGCCCACGGCCCCGGCCGCGCCGGTGACTAGCAGCGTCCGCCCGGCGGCCGGCTCCAGCCGGTCGAGCGCCTGCACCGCGGTGAGCCCGTTGAGCGGCAACGTCGCGGCCTCCACCGCCGAATGTCCCGACGGCGCGCGGGTGACCGCGTCCGCGTCGAGGACCACGTACTCGGCCTGGGCGCCGAGCGGCACGTCGAGGCGGTCCGACAGGCCGATCACCCGCTCGCCCGGCACGACACCGGTCACGCCGGGGCCCACCGCGTCCACGATTCCGGCCACGTCCCAGCCGATGCCGATCACGTCCCGGGCCGGCAGCAGGCCCGCCTCGCTGAGAGCCCCGGACCGGGTGGCCAGGTCGACGGGATTGACCGTCGCCGCCTCGACCCGGACGCGGACCTGCCGCTCCCGGACCGCGGGCACCGGCACGTCCGCGATCTCCAGCACCTCGGGCCCGCCGAAAGCGTGAATGACGACTGCTCGCATCGATAACTCCCTCATCAGGTTTCGCTGCGACAAACCTACGGAGAGCTGCTCTCCATCGGGAAGTACGCACTTCGAGGTGCGTACCGCACGCGGACGAGCGCGGCTCGGATGGCTGCTACGGCCGAGCCGGTACCCTCCAGCACCTGCTGATCATGGTCTGTCCCGGACGCGGCGCGCGATGGCCGGTCACCGCTGAACACGGAGAGTATTCGCCACCGACCCGGTACCCGTATATCCGCAGATCAGCCATCATGTTGGGAAGGGGGTACACGGGTGAGCGTCACCCGTGGTGATACGGGGAGGCCGGAATGAGATGGTGAAACGGCTGTTTCCACGCTCGATCCGGGCGCGGCTGACCACGGTCGCGACACTGGCGGCGGCGGTCGTCTTCACCATCACGGCCGCCATCACGCTCGCCACCGCGCCCGCCAATCTGCGCGGGGCCGTGCAGACCAGACTGGAGCTGGCCGTCCGCCGGGTGGCCGGCGAGCTGGAGTCGGGAGAGTTCCACACGGTGCTGCAGACCCCGTCGCGGGTCCAGCTCCTGCAGGTGGTCTCGGCCCGCGGCAACGTGATCGCGACCAGTCCCGGCGTGAGCAACATCCCGACCCTGATGAGGTTCCGGGCGGACCAGCCCAAAAAGATCTACATGACCGAGCTCACGCTGTCCCCCCATCTCACCGAGCCCGAGGCTCACTACCTGGTCATGGCCCTGAAGGTGAGCTCGCCGATCGGCGTCACCACGGTGTACGGGGCGGCCTCGCTGACCGACGTGGACAAGGCCATCAAGTGGGTGGAAGTCCTGATGTTCCTCGGCATCCCGCTCATCCTGCTGAGCGTGGCCGGCATCGCGTGGGCCGTGGTCGGGGCCGCCCTGCGCCCGGTCGAACGCGTACGGGCCGAGATGGCCGAGATCACCGGCCAGGACCTCAGCAGGCGCGTGCCCGTGCCCGACACCGGCGATGAGATCACCGACCTGGCCACCACCACCAATCACACCCTCGACCGCCTCGAACGCACGGTCGAGACCCAGCGCCGCTTCGTCGCCGACGCCTCCCACGAGCTCCGCAGCCCCATCTCGGCCCTGCGAGCCCAGCTGGAGGTGGCCGGCGCCTATCCCGACGAGACGGACTGGAGGGCCACCGGCGAGCAGGCGCTGGCCGCCGCCGACCGCCTGACCGGCATCATCGACGAGCTGCTGATGCTGGCCCGGCTGGACGCCGGCGCGGTCGGCGAGCGCCGCGTGGTGGACCTGGTCCGCGTGGCTGAGGAGCAGGTCAACCGCCGCGCGGGCGGCCGGGTGCCGATCGTCGCCGACCTGTGCGTCTCGGCGCCGGTCTACGGCTCGCCCCTGCAGCTCGACCGCCTGCTGACCAACCTGCTCGACAACGCCACCCGCCACGCCGCCACCCGGATCGACCTGGAGGTGGCCGTGGACGGCGACAAGGTAACCGTCACGGTGACCGACGACGGTGACGGCATCCCGCCACAGGACCGGGAGCGGGTCTTCGAACGCTTCACCCGCCTGGCCCCCGCCAGGGCCAAGGACAAGGGCGGCAGCGGCCTCGGCCTGGCCCTGTGCCGCGACATCGCCGCGGCCCACGACGGCACGCTCAGCCTCGCCGACCACTCACCCGGCGCCCGCTTCGTGGCCGTCTTCCCGGTGCCCAAGCGCTCCTGACATCGCTGTTCGGAACTTTTCGGAACATGGCGTATTCCTTGTTGGGCCCGGGCACCCGGGCCAAGGTGAAGGTCATCCAGGTTCCCGTACCTCCAGCCATCCGTGCAGAGCACAGGGAAGGAATCACCCCGATGACCGCGACGATCGCAAGACTCGCCGACAACCTGCTCCAGCGCCTGGTCCCGCGCGCCGAGGCCGCGGCGGCCTGCCCCGGGTGCGGCTCCGACTGCCAGACCCGCTGCTGCACCACGGGGGCGCGCGTCATGTACATCACGTGCTGCCCGAGGATCGGCAGCACCGGCTGCAACTGCTACTCCCGAGGCGACTGCTGACCGACGAGGGCGCCTGCCGTCACCCGTGCCCGGCACGCGGTGACGGCCGGGTGAGCCCCGGGCACGCCGGCTCGCCATGATCGTCTCCCGTCTCGACGAGCTCGTGGAGCTCTTCTCGCCCACCCGCAACGAAGGGGAACAGCATGACCGTGCTCGTCGTCGCCGTGGTCCTCGTGGCAGCGCTCTGCCTGCTGGATCTGCTGCTGACGTTCGGGGTGATCAGGCGGCTCAAACAGCACACCGTTCACCTCGAGGACCTGCTGCAGCGCCGCTACCTCGGCCAGGACATGCTGCCGGTCGGCTCGCGGATCGGTGAGTTCGAGGCGGTGACGGCCGACGGGCGGATCGTGTCCGGCGGCACGCTGACCGGCAACACCGTGGTGGCGTTCTTCTCGACGGAGTGCGGGCCGTGCAAGGAGGCGCTGCCGGGCTTCGTGGAGGCGGCGCGGGAGACGCCGGGGCAGGTCCTCGCCGTCGTCGCCGGTGACGCGGAGCGCGCGACCGAGATGGTCGAGCGGCTGGCGCCCGTGTCGCTGGTGGTGGTGGAGGAGATGGGCGGGCCGGTCAGCCGGGCGTTCGAGGCCAACGCCTTCCCCGGGTACTGCGTCGTGGACGCCGAGGGGTACGTGATCGCGACCGGGCCCGACATCATGCGGTCGCCGGTCGTGGCGATCGGGTGAGGTCGACCGCCGGACAGGCCCTGGCGCTGGTGTGGCGGGCCGCCTCCGGCACCCTCCTCGCCTACCTGGCGAGCGTGCTGCTCGCCTCGGCTGTGCCCGTGGTCATGGCATGGCTGACCAAGCTGATCCTGGACGGCCTCGTCACGGGCGGCGTACTCCTGCCGCTCGCGGCGGGCCTGGCCGCGAGCGGGCTGGCGGGGGCGCTCGCCCTGCAGGCGGGGCAGTATCTGCGGGCCGAGCTGGACCGGCGGGCCGGGCTGAGCGCGCGGGCCGGGCTGTTCGCGGCGGTCGAGCGCTGGCGGGGGTTGGCCAGGTTCGAGGACCCGGCCATGCTCGACCGGCTGCGGCTGGCCGAGCAGAGCGCCGCCGCGCCGGGCCGCGTGGTGGACGCGCTGTTCGGCCTCGGACGCGGGGCTGTGACGCTGGCCGGGTTCGTCGGCTCGCTCCTGGTGATCAGTCCCGCGTTCACCGCCGTCGTGATCGGCTCGGCGCTGCCCGCGCTCGTCGCGGAGCTGCGCCTGGCGCGGGGGAGGGCGCGGGTGCAGTGGGAGATCGGCCCGGCCGAACGCCGCGAGCTGTTCTACGGCACCCTGCTCGGCAGCGTGGACGCCGCCAAGGAGATCCGCCTGTTCGGCCTCGGTGGCTTCCTGCGCGGCCGGATGATCGCGGAGCGGCGGTCGGTGGACGCCGTCAAACGCGGCCTGGACCGGCGGGAGCTGGCCGTGCAGAGCGCGCTCGCGGCGCTGTCCACGCTCACCGCCGGAGGAGGGCTGATCTGGGCCGTCGGGAGCGGGATGTCGGTCGGCGACGTGTCGATGTTCATCGCCGCGGTGGCCGGGATCCAGGGCGCGATCGAGGGGCTCGTCGGCTCCACCGGCCAGGCGCACCACCAGCTGCTGATGTTCGGGCACCACGCCGCCGTGCTGCGCGCCGAGCCCGACCTGCCCTCACCTTCGCCGGAGGCGGGCGGGCCGTCGCCGCTGCGGCGCGGCATCGAGCTGCGTGACGTGTGGTTCCGCTACAGCGAGGAGCATCCGTGGGTGCTGAGCGGGGTCAGCCTGTTCATCCCGTACGGCCGGTCCGTCGCGCTGGTCGGCCGGAACGGCGCCGGCAAGAGCACACTGGTCAAGCTGCTGTGCCGGTTCTACGACCCGCAGCGGGGCGCGATCCTGTGGGACGGCGTGGACCTGCGCGACCTCCCCGTCGAGGAGCTGCGCGCCCGGACCGGCGCGGTCTTCCAGGACTTCATGGCGTACGACTTCAGCGCCGCCGACAACATCGCCGTGGGCGACCTGGCGGTGCTGGGCCGGGCGGCCCCGGTCGAGGAGGCGGCGCGGCGGGCCGGGGTCCATGACGTCCTGGCCCGGCTGCCCCGTGGCTACGACACGGCCCTGACCCGCATGTTCTTCGGCGAGAGCGAGGACGGCGAGCAGGAGACGGGCGTGCTGCTGTCGGGCGGGCAGTGGCAGCGGGTGGCCCTGGCCCGCGCCTTCCTGCGCGGCGACCGGGACCTGATGATCCTGGACGAGCCGAGCGCCGGGCTGGACGCCGAGGCCGAGTACGAGGTGCACAGCCGGCTGCGGGAGATCAGGGCGGGCCGCACCAGCGTGCTCGTCTCGCACCGGCTCGGCTCGATCCGGGACGCGGACCTGATCGCGGTGCTGGTCGAGGGGCGGGTGGGGGAGCTGGGGCGGCACGACGAGCTGCTCGCCCGTGGAGGTCTGTACGCGAGCTTGTGGGCGAAGCAGGCCTCGGGATACATCGACGCGGAGGAGCAGCGCATCCCATGATCTTCATTGTCGTCGCGGCCCTCGCGGCCGTGCTCTGGGTGCTCAGGAAGCGGTACCTGGTGGTGACGGTGCGGGGGTACAGCATGCGGCCCTCCTACCTGCCCGGGGAGAAGGTGCTGGTACGGCGGACCGCCGCGGCGAAGGTCCGGCGCGGCCAGACCGTCGTCTTCGAGGCGCCGGGCCGTACGGGGGAGGGGGCGGTGGCGGAGGCCGCGCCGCCGCCTGGCTCCTTTGTCGTGGACGTGGGTCTGCTGATCAAGCGGGTGGTGGCCACGGGCGGCGATCGCGTGGACTTTCCCGTTCCCGGGGCGGGGCCGGTCGTGCCGGAGGGGCATCTGGCCGTGCGGGGCGACAACGTTGACGAATCCTTCGACTCCCGAGATTTCGGATATGTCCCACCAGAGCGGGTGGTGGGCGTCGTGGTGCGCCGCCTCGGACCACCTTAGCCACGCGGGTCGCCTTTGCGCCGGTCACTGCCCGCGCGGGTCGCCGCCTGCGCGGGCCAGGTCGGCGAGCTCGGCGATGACCTGGCGGGCCGCGGCCTCGGTGATCGGGTCGGGGGTCCGGCTCGCCGCCGCCACGATGAGCCGGTAGCCGAGGACGGCCAGCTCCTCTCCCAGCGGCCAGACCGGGTCGTCGGGCCGTGAGGCGGCCGGGGTGCGTACGGACCGGGCGGCGACGCGGCGGTGCGCGTCCAGCCAGGCCGCCGTCTCCTCCGCACGGCAGCCGCAGGCCCTGGTGAAGGCCACGACCAGCTCCCGGCGGGGCAGCCGGTTACGGCCGAACGCCGAGGCCAGCGTGCTGTACGGCAGGAAGTCCCCGGCAGCCGCCGCACGGGCTTCGAGCTGCCGGTACGTCAGCCCCGACCACGCCTTGAGGCTGCGCAGCCCCGCGACGAACTCGGCGGGCGTGCGTAATCCGATGGACGGGATGGCGGCGGCATGGTCGGTCACGGGTGAAAGAGTCGATCAAGGAATGTTGAGCCCGCGTTGAGCATGCGTCGAGCGCCCTCAGTCCGGCCGGTAGTCGCGCATGTAGCGGGAGACCTTCTCGGTGTAGTCGCGCCACCGTTCGGGGATGCCGCCCGCCCGCTTCAGCGGGTCGACGCCGCTGCGGTAGAGGGCGGCGAGCTTCAGCGCCGGGTCGCCGGGCAGGTCCGCGACCCTGGGGCCCAGCGTGCACAGGAACCGGCCCATCGACAGGATCGACAGCTCCGGGCTGAACGGCGGCACGGGCTTCGGACTCTGCAGGCCGCCCGGCTGCCAGTACCAGAGCACCGAGGGGGTCCACCTGGAGATGCCGTACTCGTCCTTCACCGGATCTGACAGGCCGGGGTCGTAGCCGGATTCCGCCTTGAGCATCGCGGCGATCAGGGCCGGGCTGAGTCCGGGCTCCTGGCAGTACGTGCCCGCCTGCACGATCAGCTCGCGGTACTGGCCGGGGATGTCGGAGCCATTCCGCAGCCACCGGCTGGTCGAGCCGCTCGCGGGCGGCGTGCTCGCGGCCGCGCGGGTGCCGCCGGGCTGGTCCGGGCTCTGAGCGAGGTTGACGGCCACGACGGTGACGGCCGCCGCGGCCACGACGGCCGCCGCACCCCCGGCGATCACCCTGCGCCGGCCCTTTTCGGACGGCCGCATATGCGCTTCCCCGCCCGACGAAAGCCCCTGCGCTTCCCCGCCCGACAGCTGCACCTGCGGTTTCCAGCTCGCCGACGGCACGGCGGTGGACGACGACAGGGCCGCGGCGTAGGCGGCGGCGTCGGGCCAGCGGGCCTCCCTGCCGGGATCCAGGGCGCGCATCACGGCGGCGTCGACCGCCTCCGGCACCTCGGGACGCAGCGCGCTCGGCGGCACCCGCTGCTCCGGCTTGGCGGGCACCCTGCCGGTGAGCATGTGGTAGGTCAGCGCGCCCAGGCCGTGGACGTCGGCGCGCGCGTCCGGCGCGCCGTCGAAGTAGAGCTGCTCCGGAGCCTGGTAGCCGGGCGAACCCGCGGGCAGCGTCAGCCCGCTCAGGTGGTCGGTGGACCGCGCGATGCCGAGGTCGGCCACCATCACCCGCTCACCGCCCTCGGGACGCGAGCAGAACAGCACGTTCGACGGCTTCAGGTCGCGGTGGACGACCCCGATGCTGTGCAACACGGACACGCCCTGGCAGATGTCGCGCATCAGGCCGAGCGCCTCGTCGACGGTGAGCGCCCCGCCGGACAGGCGGTCCTCCAGCGTGCCGCGGTCGGCGTAGGTCATCACGAAGTACGGGCGGCCGTCGTCGAGCTCGCCCACGTCGAAGACCTGTACGAGCAGGTGGGAGTCGGCCCTGCGCAGCAGCCGCGCCTCCTGGAGGAAACGCCCGCGCACGTCGGGCTGGCGGGCCCAGTTGTCGGCGAGGATCTTGACGGCCACCGGCGAGCGCAACTCGTCGTCATGGGCCAGATAGACGGAGGCGAACCCCCCGACACCGATGAGCTGCTCGATCCGGTAGCGACCTGCTTGGGACGGAGCCGTCATTCAGCTCATCATCGCCGATCATCGTGGATCCGTCCACGCGCCCTGGTAGCTACCAGGTTACGGAAATGGCCCCGCGCCCCGCAGGATCGACGCGGATACCGACATCGGGAGGAAAAGCATGATGAGTATCCGACGGGCCGCGCTCGCCGCGGCCTTCGGGCTGGCGATCGCGGGGGTCGCCGGCCCGGCTGCGGGGACCGCCACGGCCGCCGCGGGCGACGCCAGCCCGTGCGGGAAGCCGTTCCGGCATGGTAACGACACGGTCCAGAACTGCCCCGACTGGTCGCCGAGCGGGAGCATCCCGGTCTACGAGTCGCCGGCCAAGGGCAAGATCGTCGGCTACATCGATCCGGCGGGGGACGACTGGTACCTGTGCGAGAAGGCCGGGGCGAGCTACACGCTGGGCTCGTACCGGAACTACTGGTGGGCGGCCACCATGGCCGACAACGACAGGTGGGGGTACGTCAGCGAGGTCTACTTCCGCGGGGGCGGCAACGACGAGTCCGACGGCGGCCTGCGGGAGTGCAGGCGCCCGGGTGGCAAGCCGTTGCCCGTATGACCTGGACACCTTCACCGGCACGCGAGTAGGGTCCCGCGGATGCACAGCACCATCTTGATCCAGATGGCGGCGGCGCCTACCGACGACCGGCCGTACTCGCTGGAGCTCGCGCCCGGGGAGCAGGCGCTCTTCGGGCGCGGGGCTCCCGGCTCTCCCGTGGATCTCCGGCTGGACGACGCCGCGGTCTCCCGGCGCGCCGGCGAGATCGTCGCGGTGGGGGACTACTGGTTGCTGTCCAACCTCAGCACGTCGAAGACGTACGTCGTGGAGAACCCGGAAGGGGGCGGGGAGTTCGTCAAGGTGCCGCCGGGGCGGATGGGGGCGCCGATCCCGTTCGAGTTCTCCAGGGTGAGCCTGCCGGCGGTCGACGGCACGGTCTCGTTCCTGGTGTTCGCGCCGCAGCACGTACATGTGCCGCCGCACCGCGCCGACGAGGGCGCGGCCACGCAGGTCGCCTACCCGCTCGACCAGAACGCCAAGTACTTCCGCATCCTGGTGGCGTTGTGCGAGCCGCGCCTGCGCGACCCCTCGACGTCGCGCATACCGACGATCCCCGAGATCGCCGAGAGGCTCCCCGACCTGGAGCTGAGCCGCACCGCCATCGGCTTCCACATCGGCTACCTGGCCGAGAAGAAGCTGCACGTGAAAAGCCCGCAGGGCGGTGAGGGCAAGGCCGACTGGCAGCGTCACGCGCTGGTGTCGCTGGCGCTGAGGTTCGACCTCGTGACCAGCGAGCACCTGGCCCTGCTGCCGGTGCCCGGCTGCTGAGCGTCAGCCCGGCCGGAACGCCCTGACGGCCAGGACGGACGGTACGGGGCGCTCCTGCGGCTCGTACACGCGCCCGACGGCCAGCCCGGCGTCGACGAAGGCGTTCATCAGGTCGGACAGCGGCACGTGGCTCATCCCGACCCGGTCCCGGACCCCGCCCTTGCGCCACCACGGCGAGCGCTTGTGCCACCCCTTGATCCGGTACGTGGGATGGATGATCACCGCGCCGTCCTCGCGGGATTCGATGTGGGGGCCGTTGAAGCACGGGTGCACCCCGTAGAACAGCAACTGGCCGCCCGGGCGCAGGACCCTGGCCGCCTCCCGCAGCAGCCCGGCGAAGTCGGGGATGTCGGTCGAGACCCAGATCGCGGTGACGGTGCCGAACGTGCCCGTGGCGAACGGCAGGGCCGTGGCGTCGCCCTGGAGGAGGGGTGCGGGGTCCCGGCGGCGGGCCAGGCGCAGCTGGTCGGCGGAGCGGTCGAGGCCGATGACGGTCCGGCCGGTGGAGCGGATGGCGTCGAGATAGAGGCCGGTGCCGCAGCCGACGTCCAGGCACGGCCCCTCGCCGGGGCCGAGGAGGTCGACGATGTCCTGCGTGGTGACGTGGGCACTGGAGCCGATGTACTCGTCGTACCAGTCGGCCTGGCCGTCATAACGCGCGGTCATGATCTATTCATACCTGCCGTGGCGGGGCATCAGGGGCGTCCTTGCAAGGGCGGTCAAGGAAAATTACTCGCCAAAGCTATACAAATCGGACTAAAGGCCATAATCTCGACATGCCCCAGCCCGGGGAGCTGGCTGGGGCACCAAAACCTCATGGCGCGTCGGGAAGTACGGCGGGCCGACGTCAGCTATCGCAACACCCTGCCTTGGGGCGCTCGTGCCGCCTGGTTCCCGGCCGGCACGGCGTGTCATGGCGTCGCACCTCCTCGTGAACTGCGGTCAGAAGGTGGCGATCGGGTTGACCGGACTGCCGGACGTGCCGGCGAAGCGGACCGGCGCGACTGCGAGGTGGAAGTCCCACTGGCCGAGCTCGGCGGCCGTCGTCGCGCACGCCTCCAGGTCGCAGTTGTCGAGCATCCACAGACCCATGGCGACGAGGCTCACGGCGTGGACCGGCATCAACACGTCTTCGTACCCCGACGGCTGGACGTCCTGGGGGGTGTCGGCGCCGATCAGCGCGACCTGCCGTTCATGCAGCCACGGCAGGCAGGACGCGTGCCACCCGGCCTGCGTGAAACCGCTGAGGGCACCGCTCTCGTGCCGGGCGCGGCCATGGCCGGTCCGCAGGAGTACCGCGTCGCCGGGTCGCACCCGCACGCCCTGGCGACGCTCGGCCTCCTCGAGATCGTCGGGAAACACACCCTGCCCGGGTTCCAGCCACGGCACATCCCGCACGCTCGCGATGTCCAGCAGGACACCACGCGTGATGATCCCGTTCGCCGCCGCCGTGACGGACGCCCACGCCGATCCGGTTGCGGTGTCGACCAGCGCGTGTGACCGCCCGTTGTACATCGTGCCGTCCCAGAAGATGTGGCACGGCGAGTCGATGTGGGTGAGGGTGTTGCCGTGGAAGGTGATGCCGAGCCGCTCGGAGGAAAAGCCCCAGCGCCGGTCGTTGTGGAATGCGGCCACCGGCATGTTCTCGGCACCCGGCATGTCGGCGGCGCACGGGCACGTCGTCGTCGACCGCTCCATGTCTTGCGGTACGGCGACCTCCCATGCGCACGACACGCTCCTGCCGTGGCGTACGGCCCGTGCCGCCGCCAGGCGGACGTCGTCGGTGATGTGGTTCAGAGTGCCGAGCTCGTCGTCGTCGCCCCACCGTCCCCAGTTCGACAGCGTGTCGAAGTATCCGAGCACGTCGTCCTGTGTGGGCATCGGTCGCTCTGCCGTCATCCCAGCATCGACTCCTCCGGTCACGTGGTTCGAGGCACCGCAGGCAGGGTATCCCGCCCTATGGCCTCGCCGGGGCCGGAGAGACGGTGTGACCTCGATTTGCGTCTGAGGGCGACCCCGACCTCCGAAAGAACCCAGCAGGAAAGATCATCCAGGCGCCGTGACCTCCTCCGCCATGGTGCTCGGCGTCGCCCTCCTCGCGGGTCCGGGCTTCGGATGAAGGGTTACCTTGCCGGAGTGGCTGACAGTCGCTGTGAAGACGGCCAGAAGCCCCCACCAGCCCCGCCCGTCTCAGCACGGAGAGTCCACATCTCGGCTGAAGATCGGCGCTCAGCGGATAGAGCTTGATGAACCCGGCCATCTCACCGCTCCGCCGCCAGGTGCTGGGGGGGACATGACGGCGATGTCGTCACCGAACGAGACGACCAGCCGGCCGCCCGACGCGACGGCGACATGCGACACCGCGCCGGGCAGATCCGCCTGTCGCAGCCGGCGCCCGCTGCCCAGATCCCACATCCGGACGGTTCGATCCGCGCCGCCGGTCACCACGGCGGGGCGGCCGTCCAGTTCGGTCACGGCCACGGCCAGGACCGGTGCCGTGTGCCCGGTCAGGGGGTCTCTGACCAGTTTTCCGCTGTTCAGGTCCCACACCCGGACTGTCTGATCCGCACCGGCGGTCACCGCGACCGGGGCGCCGTCCAGGTCACTGATCGCGACGGCGTTCACGGTTCCACTGTGACCTGCCTCCGGCTGACAGACCGGGCGGCCGCTGGACAGCCACCACACCCGGATCTCGGGTGTGTCGGATCCGTGTCCGGCGGTGACCGCCACGGCGCGGCCTCGAAGCGAGCCGACGGCTGCGGCGGTGACATGGGTGTACCCGCCGCCGCGTCCGGCGACGGCCGTACACATGGAGCCGCTGTCCAGGTACCACACGCGCGCCTGGTTGTGCCGTCCGCCGGTCACCACCACGGGGCGGTCGGTCAGCCGGCCGGTGGCGAGCGCGGTGATCCGGCCGTTGTGGTCCTGTCGGTAGTCCGAGGTGGTGAACGTGATGTCCAGCTCCTGACCCGCAGGCAATCGCAGCAGCCGCGGCACGAACCGCTGATTACAGGTGATCACCGCTACGGGGCCCCCGTGGAAGTCGGCCAGGGCGAGCTGTGTCCGTCCTTCTCCGGTGGGGATGGCGGGGGTCACCGCAGTGCCGTCGGCCAGGTCGGTGACGCACACGTACCCCTCGCCCCACCTGGGGTCGTCGGCGGGGCCGTCGTGGTGGGCCGTGACGATGACCTCGCGGCCGTCGACCTCGCAGACCGTCAGGGCGGTGATGTCGCCCGGCAGGCCGCGCGGCGCTCCGGCGGCTGGTGCGGAGCACGCGGCGGTCAGGTCCCACGCCTGCACCACGGACGAGAGCATGCCGCTGGTGACGGCGATCGGACGGCCGCCGGCCTCGGCCACGCGGATCGCATCAGGTTTTCCGCGCCCTGGAGGCAGGGGAGCGCACAGTGGCTCGCCTGTGGCGAGGTCCAGCATTCGTACGCGCCCGTCGCGGTCGAGGGCGACCACGATCGAGCGGCCGTCGAGTTCGGCGGCGGCGAGCGAACTGCTGCCACGCGCCAGCACGTCCTCGGGCAGCAGTTCGCGAACGAGAGTCCCCTCGCGCAGATCCCGCACTTCGACCGGGCCGTCGTAGCCGCCGGTGACCACGACGGGGCGGCCGTCGAGAGACAAGGCGAGCAGGCTTTCCGGCCGGCCGGAAGTCTCTGTCGGCGCTGCAACCTCCGTCCCGTCGAGGGGATCCCACACACGCACGAAGCCGTCGTAATCACCGGTGACCGCGACCGCGCGGCCGTCCAGGGTCGTCGTGGCGATCGAGACCACCCTCGTGTCGCCGTGCGCCTTGTACGGCGTGCCGAGAGGGCGCTGCGCGAGCAGGTCCCAGACTTTCACCGCCGATCCGCCGGAGATCGCCACCGGACGGCCCGCCACCGTGGTGACGGCCAGCGGATCGCTTACGTGACCTTCGGTGACGAACGGCGAACCGACGCGCTCCCCGGAGCCGACGTCCATCACCCACACGCTCGCCCGTACGAGGTCGTCGACGATGCTGTACCCGCTGACGACCAGCGATCGACGACCGTCGAGCACCACGCTCTCCAGGGCTTCGACTCCTCCGTCGTCGAACACGGGCCTGCCGACGCAGCTGCCCGACGCCAGGTCCCAGGTCCAGCCGTCACGGCCGAAGGCCGCGACCGTCACCACGGCCTGGCCCGGCGACCCGTCGGCCGCCATCGCCCAGACTGCGGCCGGCCCGAGTCTTTCGTGGTCCGGCAGATCGGCCGACCACAGCAGCGCGCCCTTCAGTGACGTGCCAGTCGCCCACTCCACCCGGTACGGAGCGGCCGCGCCGTGCTCGTCCGGCGCCTCGGCGAGCCGCCGCCCCAGATCACCGGCTTGCCACCGGGCGGCGTCCACGGTCAGGACCTGACGGCGCGCGGCGGGAGGCAGGTCACGATGCCGGCCGGCGGACGTGCGGTAGACCGCCGCGGCCAGCCGCGCCTCGGCGCCGTCTGCTCGCGACGCGAGCGCCATCACCTCGTCGGGGTCGGCGTGGATCAGGAAACGCGGATCGTCCAGCGTCTCGTCGGCCGACGCCTGGCCCGAGGCATGTGCCTGGCCGGGGCCGGGTAAGTCATGATCGCCAGTAGACACGACGAGCAGGCTAACACCGGCCCGCGCCGCTGGTGCCCGGATGCGGCGACCACCCCTCGTCCACGACCTCGACGATCGACTCGCCCGGCACCGCGCGCAGCCGAATCACGATCCCTCGCCTTGCCCGTGGCGCGCTTACACCGTCAAGACCCCCTGCGCCCGTGCTGTGCGAGCCGGTCAGCGCACCTTACGCGCCAGAAAAGATCGTCTCGCTTTGACCTGCAAGGAGGTCGTGTCCTCATCAAGGCCGCCGACCCAAGCCGCGACACCCGCTGTACGGCGGTGCCGGAGAACCTCAGGGAGACGATCACCATCGCGATCAAGACCTGCGCCTGCAAGGGGCAGCAATGTCGCGACGAAATCATCTCGCGCTGACGCGCCGACCGATGCCGGGTGAAGGCTGCCCCGAGAGTGAGGGTCAGCCCGCTATGCCCTCCTCCTCACCCGTGGGCTCGGTGCCCGTCATGAGCCCGGCGTTCGTGGTGCCGAACTCGTACAGATAGACCGGCTTCTCCTCGCGCAGCAACTGCAGGATCCCGGTGAGCTGCGACAGGTTGAGATGGATGAAGATCTGGCCCGCGGCCGCGTCGATCACCGGCGGCGCCAGCGGGGTGCCGTCGGGGTAGAAGTAGGCGTAACCCCGGTAGGCGCCGCCCTCGTACAGGTAGATCCCGGTGACGGCGACGCCGGGGCTGAGGTTCGTGGTCGGCCTGGAGGACCAGGCTCGCACGCTGTAGCTGTCGATCGTGTAAGTGGCCATCGTCTCGCTCCTTTCCGCTCCTTAGGAGGGACGCCCACGACGGCTGATACGTGATGCGTGTCCGCATGCGGCCAGGACACGCGGCGCTGGACATCTGTGGCGGTAGCGGCGGCGCGGCGCAGGGCGACCTCGAAGATGCCGACCGCGATGACCTGCCAGCCACGGTGGGCCAGCCACGGCGGGCAGGCTGTGGTGGGCAGGCTGCGGTGAGGCGGCCACGGTGGGCCGGCTCCAGTGGGTTGGGTGCGGTGGGTTGGCTGCGGTGGGCCGCCGGAGCGCGTCGACGCCCTCGCCGCATCCCACGTCGAGTGCCTGGCCCGGCAGGAGATCCTCGGCCCCGGCTACGAGCACGCCGTTGGGTTGGCACTGAGCACCTGGTCACGGCTGCGGTGCATCGTGTCCGACTGCTGGGCGTCCGTGCCGCGTGGACCTTGCGAGGGACGTCGGGGGTGCTCGCGCATTGTGCCCGCTACCGTCCCGACGACCCTCGTTTCCCCTGAACAGGCCCCGCAGACGCATGCGACAAGGGCACCCGAACCCCGGACGTCCCCCTGCCAAGGGGAGCTTCCCGCCGAGCGCCTGATAGAGGCCTTCCTCGGGCCTGCTTCCCTGGACACCACCGCCCCGTACTTCCGCGCCGGTACCGCCGAACAGGCCACCGTCGCCGACCGCATCTCGGGCAACAACAGCCCTTCGGGCCGTACCGCCAGTTCCTGCGCGGTTCCTCCTCGATCCCGAGCCAGGTCACAGGCGATGTGTCAACGTCCCCGGCAGGTGCGGAGCATGTTGAGCAGAGCCTTCTTCTCCTTTCTTGTCACGAAGAGCCGGTAGTGGTGCTTCACGGTGATCCATGAGGTCGCGTAGCGGCACCAGTAGGCGCGGCGCGCCGGACGCCAGCTCTGCGGCCCCTGGCCACCCTTGGCGATGTTGGCGGAGTGGCTGACGACGACCAGTTCTGGTCGGGTGAGGTCGTTGGCGAAAGCGCGCCTGCGTGCCTGGCTCCACCTGCTGGCGCCGGAACGCCAGGCGTACGACAGCGGCACGACGTGGTCGACGTCCACATGCTTCTCGCTCTTCAGCCACTTGCCGTCGTACGGGCTGTACCAGAGGCCCTTGACGGGGTAGCACGTGGCGTTCTTGCGCACGCGTCGCCCGTCGCGGGCCAGCACCGTCTCCCGGGTGTCGCACTTACCCCTGTGGTGCGCCCATCGGGGCAGGAAACGCCGGTGTGCATAGCCGCGGATCGATAACGCCCTGGAGACCTTCAACTGGGACAACATGCGGCGGGCGAGCGCGGCGCCGGCTTCGGCCTGCGGCCGCTTGCGGGTGTCGGCCGAAGCCGGCGGGATGGCGATGATCGGGAGGACCAAGAGGGCAGCGAGCACGGTCACGTGGATTGTCCGCCTCAAAAGGATCATGGTTCCATCCATACCCGCTAACTCCCCGTTGCGGGCGGCGCTACTCAGTGCGTCACGTTCATGTGGCGCGGCGGCACGCTGTGGCCTGCGAGGCTGATCAGTACGGCCCGGTGAGACGGCTTCCAGGACACCTGCGCAGCCCATCACCGCTGAGCGTGCGACTTTCCGGCTGCCGCCCGCCACCGTGCCCAGCACCCCCACGCCGCCCCGAGCGCTCCAGCCAAGGAGGTGCCAGTAGCGCATCAGCCTGGCACGGCGGCTGGTGGAGATCACCAAAGTTCATATCCGTATTCGGGCACTTCTGCGTTGACGGGCACAAGATGGGCAGCCGGGTTCGGGGCGGCCCAGGTGAGGTCCACGGGGGTGTGCCCTCGGTGAGGGCGACGCCGACGCTCCAGCTCGCCCCGCCGAGGACCGGGCTGCGCTGGGTGCTCATCCAGTCAGTTGTAGCCGCGGCGCGAAGAGCCGCACGGCCCTGGAGCCGGCCAGCCGGGACACCGCGTCCCGGCGTGGCGCCAGGGTGCTCACAGGAAGGCGCTGACCTGGGTGGCGAACTCCTCCGGATCGACGATCCGCACGCCCAGGCTCTCGGCCTTGGCCCGCTTGGACCCGGCCTTGTCGCCCGCCACCAGCAGTGATGTCTTGGCCGACACGCTGGAGGACGCCTTGCCGCCCGCGCGCTCGATCAGCTCGTTCATCTGGTTGCGGCTCAGCGCCTCCAGCGCTCCGCTCATCGCGCCGGTCACCACGACGGACATCCCAGCCAGCGGCAGCTCGGACGCGCCGTCGGCCTCCGCGTCACCAGGCTCGGCGGGTGGTGTCCAGCCCGGCTCCGTCATGGAGACGCCGGCCTTGACCAGCTTGTCGATCAGCGGGGCCAGCTCGATCAGCTCGGCCACCACGACCGGGGCCTTCTCCGGGCCGATGCCGTCCACCTGCTGGATCGCCTCGGCGTCGGCGGCGCGAATGGCCTGCATGCTGCCGAAGTGCCTGCCGATGCGGCGGCTCATGGACCGGCCGGTGCCACGCACGCCGAGCGCGCAGAACACCCGGCTGAGCGGCTGGCCCTTGGCCCGATCGAAGGCGGCCAGCAGGTTGTCGGTGCTGGTCTCGCCCATGCGCTCCAGGCCGAGTAACTGATCGCGGGTCAGGAAGAACAGGTCCGCGAAATCGGCGATGAGGCCCGCGTCCAGCATCTGCTTGATGCGGTTCTCGGCCAGGCCCTCGATGTCGAGCTGGTCGCGGCCCACGGCGTAGACGATGGAGGCGATTGCGCGGCACTGGCGCCCGCGCACGCACCGCCACCGCTCCTGCGAGTTGTCGATGGCGTCGCCACAGGACGGGCAGGCCGCCGGGATCTCGATCGGCTGCTCCTCACCCGTGCGCAGATGCACGACCGGCGCTTCGACCCTCGGGATGACGTCGCCCGCCTTGTAGACGGTCACGCTGTCACCGAGCATGAGGCCACGCCGGGCGATGTCGGCGGGATTGTGCAGGGTGGCGTAGGTGACGACGCTGCCATCGAGCTCGACCGGCTCCAGCACGGCGCGTGGGGCGATGATGCCGGTGCGGCCGGTGTTCCACTCTACGGCGAGCAGCTTGGTGATCTTCTCTGTGGCGGGTAGCTTGTAGGCGATGGCCCAGCGGGGCGCTCGGGAGCTGAATCCGGCCTCGGCCTGGTCGGCGGCCAGGTCGCACTTGATCACGATGCCGTCGATGCCGAACGGCAGCTCGGCGCGGACCGCCGCGATCTCCTCCACCCGCTCCTGCACGCGCTCAACGCTGTCGGCCACTATCCCGGCGACCGGCGTGGCGGCGGTGGTCTGCACACCCTGCGCGGCCACCCAGCCCATGATCTGGCTGTGCGGCAGCTCCCGCAGCCGCACCGCCAGTTCAGAGCCGTCGTCGGAAGGTGGCAACACCCCATAAGCGAAGAATGTCAGCTCGCAGACGTACGGCCTGTCCTGGGCACGCAGCGTGCCCGCCGCCGCGCTGCGCGGGTTGGCGAACGTGGTGCCGTCGTGGGCTTGCCGCTTGGCGCAGGCCTCCTCGAACTGGGAGGCGGTCATCATGACCTCGCCGCGCAGCTCCACCGTGACCGGCTCGGCCAGCCGATCGGGCAGTCCGACGATGGTGCCGATGGCGTGCGAGACATCCTCGCCCGCGCTGCCGTCGCCCCGCGTGACCAGCTGGGCCAGGCGGCCATGCCGGTAGCGGGCCGAGATCGCCAGCCCGTCGAGCTTGGGCTCCACGCTCCACGCCGTCACCGGACGGCCCAGCCGGCGCTCCAGCGAGGCCGCCCAGTCGGCGAGCTGCTCGGCGCCGAACACGTTGTCCAGGCTCAGCATCGGCACCGTGTGCGGCACGTCGCCCACCACGGCCCCGCCGGCCACCTTGCCGGTCGGCGAGGACGGCAGCACCGCCTCGGGGTGGGCCTCTTCGTACGCCTGGATGCCCCGCACCAGCCGGTCGTAGGCGTCGTCGTCAAGCGTGGAGGTGCCGTCGGCGTAGTAGGCGGCGGCGGAGTCAACGGCGAGCTGAACGGCCTCGGCGTAGGCCGTGTCATCGGCGAGGACGGTGAAGGGCGGCGTCTCGGTCATGGCACCACCATGCCGGTAGCCACCGACAATTCCGAGACCCAGATCCCTTCCAAACCGGCGATCGGACTGCGGCGCCTCGGACACTGCCCCGACACGGGTCGGCGGCCATGACGACGCAGCGTCCGCCAGGCTACCCCGCCCCCTACACCAGCCCGAAAAAGTCTCCTCATGCACCATGAAGTGGTTTGCGATGGTGACACGGCGCGAGGTCCATCGGTGCTGCGTGGCGACAGGTTCGCGCCCGCCTTGATCGTCGGTTCCATCGACTCACCCGACATGGTGATGGTGAACGTGCCGACAACTCCGCAAAGCCAGTAAGAGGAAGAGGGATAACGCGGTTGTACGTACGCGAATCACCGGGGCATTGCGATTTTCGCATTCAACGCCTGATATCCGGGGCACGGCTCGGCAGATCCGCGCGGCACGACAGCGATCATGGGAGCGAACAGGTCGGCTGCGACGGCGGCCTCGCGGTGCTCGGCCGCAGGTACCGGGGCGCAGGGTGACGGCGGTGATCAAGCCGGTCACGAATTCAACGGCTGGGCGGGCTGCTCGTGACCGTGCATGAGCCTGCCACCGACAGGATCGACCAGCCTGTATCTGGTGCTCGAGTGCGATCTGCCGATGAAGGACTCCGCGTTCACCAGGACGTGATCAAGAAACGGCAGAATCTGCGATCTCCATGGAAAGGAATTGAATATCCGGACCGGACCGGGAAGACCACCGTAAGGCCGCTGCCAGCGGCAATACACCCGCCGTGACTCAACCGGTATGACCCGTCACGTAGTGGGGTGCGTCAATCGGCGGTGACTGGCACTCACGTCCGCGACCACCCACCTGCCGACAGGAGCACCTTGTGTCCACGACCATCCTCAACCTGATCGGCGGCATCGCCGCCGCCCTCGCCGCTGCTGCGTGTCTTCCCCGCGCCGCCACCCACCTCATCAAGGCCTGCGTCCCGCTCGTCGCCGCACTCACCGAACTGCGCGCCGCGATCATCCACGCGACCCGTCAGGACGCTTCCACCGCCTCCAACAGCCGGGCCGACCTGCTGGCAGGCGGTAAGCCTCAAGGCCCCAAGGTGTGAACGTCTGCGCACCCGGGCTCGTCAGCCCGCAACGCCACCTCGAGAGCCTGGCCTCCCGTGGGTCCATAGCGGCCACCACAGGTGGGCGTCACACGGCGTACGCGCGAGTCTCGACGCATGACCAGAACCCACTGCTCCAACTCGACGCTCTGCGACGGACTCAGGCGTGCGGTATCACGGCGGAGGGCTTGCCATGCGCTGTCCCCGGATCGCACTCTGTAGCAATGACGTCGCCCTCTGAAGACGAGCCGCCGGCCGACAATCCGTCCAGCGGCCAGCCCGGCGCTTCTGCCGAGAAAGCGCAGGATGGATCCGCGGCTGATGACGACACCAAAGTCGGCCTCTGGCTTGTGGGCGGCCTCATCGCATGGGGGGTGGTGGGCACGCCGTTCGTCATCAGCCTGGTCGGGTCGCTGGCAGGCGTTGACATGGAGGCACCGGCGGGGCAGGCGCTGCTCGACAGGTTCTACTGGTGGGTCGCGCTCGGCGTGCCAGGAGCGATCGCCGCGGTCGGCGGTTCCTTCTGGGGGGTGACCACGCTGCTGACCCGTCGCCGGGAACGGGTGGCGCGGCGGGAACTTATCCTGACCGAGCGCGTCAAAAGGCTGCAGGACATGGTCAAAGAGGCGCAGGCGGTCTCGCGCGAACTCGAGCGCTACCTGCAGGAGCGGCTGGTCGCGCTTCAGCAGCTCAGCGCGCAGGTGGACAGTACCGAACGGCTGGCGGCGCTGACGCCCGAACAGGTCAAGGCGCTCGACGACGTCTTACGACGCCAGTTCACCGGACAGAACCGCAAGGGGTTCGTCACTCAAATCGTCTTCTTCCTCTTGGGCATCCTGGTCGCATTCGTCGTCAATTGGCTGTCCAACCCGATGCTCGCCCTCGTGCGAAACTGGCTGTCCTGATAGCTGATGCAGGCGTTGCGCCGCCGCGCTGTTCGGGCTGCAGATCGCCGATGCGTACGGCGCGTTGCCGCGCGGCCGCGACATGCCTTGAAGGCCGGTCCACGTGTTTGCGTACCTGAAAAGATCATCTCGCTCTGACCTGCGAGAAGGGACCTCAAGGCCGAGGAGGAGCAGCTGAGCCGGGCTGCCCACTTGTGCGCTGGAGACCTCTACAATGCCGCAGGTGGATCGTGACCGCATTCTCCTGACCCATCCAGGTGCCTCGAAGCCGAAGTACCTGGAACTCCGGGTCGACGGGGCTGAGCTGCACCGGAACTGGTGGGCCGGTACTGGGAAGCCTCAGGGGCGCACGAAGTCGTTCGATCACGGAGACGCGGCGCGCGAGGCCCTGGAGAAGGCCGTCACCGAGAAGATGCGTGACGGGTACGCCCTGATCCGCGACGTCGCGGCAAGCGAACCGGGCGACGTCGTCGTACAGTGCGCGACACAGGCGAAGAACGGCGTCGTGGCGATCGCTCTGCACCCGGACGGCCACACCGTCGCGGTCGCCCGCGGCATCCCTGACAGGATCGGGGCGGCCGGCTCCGATGTGCAGACAGTCGACCTACGGACCGGCGCGCGCCACGTTGTGTACACCGATGCGTACCAGTACTCAATGATCCATACCGTGATGTTCGAACCGGACGGATCGAACCTGACGTTCACCGTCCGCGACACGATCTCCATGGCGGAGGTGAGCTACACGGTGGCGCTCGCCACCGGTCATGTCCAACGCCTGCCCTACACCCGGCCAGGGTGGGACGCTGCCCGCCGGCGGATGCTGGTGGTCGACAACGATCACGCGCTGCGAGTGCTGGGCCCGGACGGCGATTCGTGCCTCGATCTTCCGGCAGGCAAGCGCTTCCAGACCACCGCCGCGCTGTCGCCGTCGGGCCGGCTCCTCGGCCTCGCCCACGACCCGGACAACCGCGATACGGAGTACGACTTCGAGATCTGGGATGTCGACGCAGGTCAGCGAGTGCTCGCCGCCCCGTTCCCCTTCCCGGCGGGATTCCAGGGGATCAGTCACCGGTTCGACAAGCTGGCGTTCGACGAGACCGAGCAGATCCTTGTCGCGAGCGGCGCGACGTCAGGATGCTTTGGCGTCTCGGTGGAATCCGGTGCCCTGTGCTGGGCGATCGAGGACGAGTGGGAGGGGTGCGAGCGGTTGGGTGACTTCGCGCTGTCACCCAACGGCACCCTGCTCGCCGGCGTTCTCCATAGTGGCCCGGTCATCGTTTATGACGTTGCGACCGGACAACCACTGGAGCCGCACTTCGCCGTACCCGGCGAGCGGTCAGGCTGGTACCAGGAGGTTGGTTTCTCCGCCGACGGCCGACTTCTGGCGGTCAGCGACTACCCCGGCCGCACCACGGTGTTCCGGTTCGACGGCGTGGAGTTCACCAAGCCCGGCGGCTGACCGCCGGCACCCGGGCGACGGCGGTCGTAACCGCATCCGTTGACTGTGCGATTGCCGTTTTTGGCGGGCGCGATCGCGTTCTGGCACGACGGCTGAGCGGACAACTCGGGAAACCGGCCTTTAGACCGCGAGCTTCCTGAACTGTCCCGTCACGACGAGTACGGCGAGCAGGATGGCCATGACGAGCCAGCCCGGCCAGCCGGAAAGCGATGCGTGGAAGGCGGCGTCGGCGACGTTGACGGGCCTTCCCAGGATCGCAGGAAACGCGGAGGCGATCAGGTTAGCCGCCGCGTGAGCGGCGACCGCCGGCCAGATGCTCCCGGCGGCGAGGCGCAGCCAGCCCAGCAGTGCGCCGAGCAGCACCGACGCGGTGGTGAAGGCAAGCACGGCCAGGCCGCCCGGCAGGCCGGGATAGTGGTACCCCTGCAAGGTGAACGGGGTGTGGAACACTCCCCAGATCACCCCGCTGATCAGCAGGCCACGCCAGAGCCCGAGCGGGAGCAGCTTGGGCAGCAGGTAGCTCCACCCGAACTCCTCACCGAACGTCAGGACCATCCCGAGCGGAAAGATCAGGAGCTGGGAGGCCAGCATGCTCGCCAGACCCCCGAGGGGCAGGGGATCGTGGAAGGCGAAGCCGCCGGCGGCGGAGCTGACGCCCAGGGCGGCGAGTGCCAGGAGCGGCGGGAGGAGCAGGCCGACTGCGCTGTAGCCGGCCACTCCGGGCAGCGACCGCGA
The DNA here is from genome assembly GCF_044593615.1 of Nonomuraea sp. NPDC051941. NCBI lineage: Bacteria > Bacillati > Actinomycetota > Actinomycetes > Streptosporangiales > Streptosporangiaceae > Nonomuraea > Nonomuraea sp. NPDC051941. The sequence goes on along the minus strand of NZ_JBIUCF010000054.1, from coordinate 15,419 downwards.
TGGCAGGACGCCCGTCTGCTTCAGCAGGTCGCGTGGGCGGCGCAGCTCTCCTGTCAGCGCCGCCGTGACGAGTACTCCCAACGTCGGCGTGTACATCGCGATCATGAGGATGGGCGCGGCCGCGTCCCCGTGGAGGTCGCCGCCGTTGAACCAGGCAGCGGCGCCGGCGGCCCAGATGCCGCTGAAGGTGACGGCGAGGAACGCCGCGATCCTGGACCATGGCACGGCGGGGCGGTGGAGGGTTTTCGTGGTCATGGCCACGGACGGTAGGTCTCACCCCGATCCGCTGACGATGGGGCAGGCGGCCCGGCCGGTATTACAGTCCGCTGTAGTGCGTCCCCCGGTTGCAGTGGCCAGACTGGATGCCGTGCGTGAACGATGGCGGAAGATGTGGCGGGGTAGCCGATACCTCCTGCTCGGGTTGCCGACCGCGATGGCCACGATGATGGTGCCGCCGCTTCTGGCGGCCGCGGTGCTGTCGACCGGGCTGGGCGGCGTCGGGCTCGTACTGTTTCCACGGGCGATGGCCAGGTTGCGGCGGTGGGCGGAGTGGCACCGCCGTCGCGCCGCCGCGCTCTTGGACAGGCAGGTGTCTGCCCGGCCTATGACGCTGGGCGAGGGGATTCGCGTGCGGTGGCGTCAGGTGCTCGACGACCCGGAGACCAGGCGTGATGTCCGCTGGGTGTTCAGGCACATTGTGACGGGTGTTCCGGCGGGGATGGCGGCGTTGTTCTGTGTCGGCACGGTGGTGTTCACCGTGTTCGCGGCTCCTCTGTGGTGGTTGTTCCCACCGGATCTACCGCTGCGGCTGCTGGGCGTCTTCCCGGTGACCGGGTGGGGCAGCGCGTTGGCCCTGGGACTCGCCCAGGTCGGAGGCTTCGCAGCCCTGGCGTACTGGGCGGTGCCCAGGCTGGCGGGCTTCCACGCGAGCAGGTGCCTGGCTGCGCTGGAGCCCTCGGCGGAGGACCAGCTCGCCCGGCGGGTCGGCGAACTGGCCGAAAGCCGCGCGGGAGTGCTGGATGCCCATGGCGCGGAGCTGCGCCGTATCGAGCGGGACCTGCACGACGGCACGCAGGCCCGGCTGGTCGCCATCGCCATGCGGCTGGGGGTGGCCAGGGAGTCGCTTCCCGACGACACCGGCGACCTGGCCGACCTGCTACGGGAGGCCCACGAAGGAGCGGAGGAGGCCATGACGGAGTTGCGCGACGTGATCCGTACCATGTATCCGCCGATCCTCGCCGACCGAGGACTCCTCGGTGCGCTGGCGGCGCTCACCGTGCGCTCAGGCGTGCCCGCCGAGACCGACCTCGACGATCTCGGCCACTTGCCTGCGGCGGTTGAGGCCGCCGCCTACTTCGTCGTGGCGGAGTCGCTCACCAACGCCGCCAAGCACAGCGGCGCCACCCAGGTGCGGGTGCGGATCACCCGGGAGGGCGGCAGGCTGCTGGTCGAGGTCACCGACAACGGCATCGGCGGCGTCGACGAGGACCGGGGCACCGGCATCACGGGCATCCGTCGCCGGGTCGCCGCGCTCGACGGCACCATGATCGTCACCAGCCCGCCAGGCGGCCCGACCGCCATAGCAGTGGGGTTGCCGTGCGAGTCGTGATCGCCGAGGACAACGTCCTGCTCTCCGCGGGTCTCGAACTCCTCCTGGGCACCAAGAGCATCGAGGTAGCCGCCGTCGTCACCGACCATCCCGGCCTGGTCGAAGCGGTGGACCGGCACCGGCCGGACGCGCTGATCGTCGACGTCCGGCTCCCTCCGTCCTTCCGCGACGAGGGCATCAGGGCCGCGCTGGAGATCCGGCGCGCGCATCCCGGCCTGCCGGTGCTCGTGTTGTCGCAGTACGTCGAGAAGGTCTACGCGCGAGAGCTGCTCTCCGACGGCCACGGGGGTGTCGGCTACCTCCTCAAGGACCGGGTGAGCCGGGTCAGCGAGTTCGTCGACGGCCTGCGCCGGGTGGCCGAAGGCGGCACCGTCATGGATCCCGAGGTCATCGCCCAGCTGCTGGCCGGAGGCGGCACGAGCGCCATCGACGCGCTCACCAAGCGGGAACGCGAGGTGCTCACCCTGATGGCCCAGGGCCTCGGCAACAACGACATCGGCAAGCGGCTTTTCATCACCGACAACGCCGTTCACAAGCACATCGGCAACATCTTCACCAAGCTCGGCCTCCCACCCGCCGAAGGAGGCCACCGCCGAGTGCTCGCCGTACTCGCCTACCTGGACAGCACCTGAAACCGCCCACCACGAGCCGGGCGCGCGGCCGGGTCGCCGACCGCGGCTTTCCGCGGAGCAGGCCGCCCTCGCCCAGGAGCTTCCGCGAGCGGATCACGACCGGAGCACGGTCCACACGCAAGTCGTCCCGCCGCCGCGGCAGAGAACCGGGTGCCCGTATCCGGCCCGATCACCGCTTTCCGGAAGCCCCGGTTTGCGGCAGCATGAGGCGAATCGTCGAGGCCGCTGGAGGGCATTTGGTCATTTTCGCCTGCGCAGGATGCGATGCCGTACTGACCGCGCGGGTGTCGCGGGTCGAGCTGCCCGATCACGCACGCCAGTCGTGGGGCGATCGCAAGCTCCCTTCGCTGCTGGAGCCGGGAACGTACGCGGTGGACCCCAAGCCGTCCTTTCCGCCGTACCGGTTGTGGGACGAGGTCGGCGCGGAGGAGGCGGAGGCCCGCGGCGTTTACGCGCCCGTGTATTCGCTGCCGTACGGCCCTTCGGGCCGGATCGGGGTTGCGCCGGGCGATCTGCGTGGAACCGTCCACATCTTGCGGCGGGATGACAACGCCTGTTGTGGCCTGAGCGGCAGCGCCGGTCCCAACCTGGCGTGCGCGGAGTGCGGGCGCGCGGTGGCCACCCTCGTCGACGACTGCTACCGCTGGTACGTGGCGTGGCTGGATCCGGACGCCGTGCGCCCCGTCAGCGTGTCGGGCCCCGCCTGCCGGGTGATCGGCTGGGAGTCGCTGCGGGAGGAGTATCCCGGCATACCACCCGTTGCGGAGCCCGGATGGTGGAGCCTCGAGTGGCGTGCGGCGGTCGCGGTGTCGCTGGCCCACCTGCTGGCGGCCTCGGGCGGGAAGCCGGTGGTCGTGCCCGATGGGCTTGCCGGGCAGGTGTTCGGCGGGGCGCTCGACAGGATGCTTCCGGCAGGCCCGCCGGAACGGCGTCTGGTCCTGGCCGGGCCGGGGCTGGCCGTCGCGTCCGGGGACGTTCTCCTGGTGCCGCGGCATCCGCAGACCGGCCGGGTATGGCCGTCCGGCGCGGAGGCGGTGGTGCCGCTGGCCGCCGAGGTGTGGACGTACCTGGCCTTCCATGACGACCGGCGGCTTCTCCCCGCGGCGAACCGGATACCCGCCGACGTACGCCGAGACGATCCGCCGCCGCTGTTGCCGTACGACCGTTTCAGTCCCGACTGGCAGGTGTTCCGCGACACGCTTGTACGACTGCCGGCGGTTCGCCGGCCGTGGTTACGCGCGATCTATGACCGGGCGGCGGCCCTCTGATTCAAGCACCCGCTCTCCTGGCCCATCTAGGCGACGAAGAGGAGTCGCAGCAGGAGGCGAACATACCGCCGAGGGTACGTTGGCAGGCAATCCCATGGCGGAGCCTTACGCAGCGGGTGCGACCGGGCCGGTCATCCGGCCCGGTCGCGGAGGAAGATCAGCCGGGCGGCACGATTCCGTTCTTGGAGACGGGGACGCCCAGTTGCGTGGCGCCGGTGAGCCTGAGCTCCTCGGGGGGCAGGCTCCCCAGCACCGGGTTCAGGTGTCTCAGGGTCAGCGGCACCGGGGAGATGGCCGGGCTGCTGATGTCGAACTTCTCCAGGTCGATCCAGCGTACGACGTTGAGCACGTCCGCCGGGATGTCGTCACGGGCCTTCTGCACCGGGACGCAGAGTTGGCGGGCGGCGGTGACCTGGACGGTCTGGGTGGGGATCTGGTTGACCAGCACGGGGTTGAGCTGGGTGAGGGTCAGGGGCAGGTTCATGGACGGGTTCGGCTGGTGCGCGTAACACAGCAGGTCGATGTGCGAGATGACCCGCAGGATGTCCGGGGCGGGGACCACGCCGTTCTTGGCGACCGGCACGCACAGATGCTGGGGCACGTTCAGCGTGACACTGATGCCCGGTACGTTCTGCAGGACCGGGTTCAGGTGGCGCAGCCCCAGATTCTGGTTGATCGAGGGCCCGGTCACCCGGTAGCACGACAGGTCGACGAACCTGACGTAGTCGAGGACATTCGGCGGTGGGATGACGTTGTTCTTGGCCACCGGGACGCAGAGCTGCTCGCGCTGGCCCAGCGTGACCTGAACGGTCGGCAGGTTGCCGAGCACGGGGTTGAGGTGGCGCAGCACCAATGTGGTGGCCGGCGGCTGGTACGTGGTGGTCTTGAAGCACTCCAGGTCGAGGTTCGACACGAATTCCTTCGGCGTCGGCAGGGCCAGGGCCGCTGCGGGCGGCGCGACGAGGAAGGCGGCGGCGAATATCGCGAGGCCAGCGGATAAGAGACGTCTTATTGCGATTCTGCCGCGGGGATTTGGTGCGCCCTTTTTGTTCATGTACCCTCCAGGGCCGGATTGTTTGCTTCGACTGTGCGCTTGTGAATCCGGCTTGACAAGGCTGGTGTCCGCAATGTGCCACGGGTTTGTAAGCATGCATATTCGGCAATTTAGAGCGACCTAAAATTGCAGCCGTGCATCCCCTCAATTCCTCATTCAGCCTGCCATTGTTTACTGCTCGGACATGGCAGCCGCGGCCCGGCTGAACCCGACCGCCGCCCGGGGGCCGTCGGCTGTCACGAAGTGCCCGGAGATCCATCCGAGCACCACGGTGGCCGGAGTCAGGGCCGCGCAGGCACGGTGCGGCACGCGTGACCGGCCGCAGCCGAGCAGGACGGGCAGCCCAGAAAGGCGAACACACCGATCAGACGTCCGGCGATTCGGGCCTGACCGGCTCGGGTCAGCCCGACACGATCGAAGCAGTCGCGTCCACCAGGCGCCGCGCGGGCCGGGCTACCGCTGCCGGATCGGAGGATCTCGATCGGAGGCGTTGTACGGGCTGACTCCACTGTATGCGTCGGCTGTCATCGCCCAGTTTTCAGGGGAGGTGACTCCGACAATCAGATCCACTGTATGAAGCGAGTTTGTGAGGACATCTTTTTCGAAGTCGATGCCACTCGCGATTGCTGCCATTACCAGGTCATCCTGATCTATCACGGTCAGCCCTCCTTCGAAGTAAGCGCTGCCGCCGGCGGTCAGCGTGCTGTCGGTCGTGAAGCTGCCCGTGTTGTGCGTGGTGCTCGCTTCGAGGTTGTTCGCGACGGTGAGGTCGCTGAGGGTCGGGTTGGTGATGGTGATGGTGGCGCACGGGCGCACCGTACGGAAACCGGATTCCTGCGTGCCGGAGGTCTGGGACGCCTGAAGGGTGAACGTAGTGTCGCTGACGATTCTGTAATTCTTGTCTTCGTCTTTCGGGATGACGCAGTAAGTGTCGGCTCCAGCCAGACGCGCCACGACAAGGTCACCTGACGCTATAGAAATGCGGTGGTATGAGACATCGCCAAGGCCGACAATGATCGTATGCCTGACGCTGCCATCGCTGAGCGCAAACCTCGGCTTGCGGTCCTCACGGGAGCCGGAATCTCCGCCCCCTCGGGGCTGCCCGTGTACCGAGGCGGCAACGGCATGTGGGATCGCAACCCTGACATCGCGAAGCTCACGACCGCCTCCCGCTGGCACGGCAAGGCCCAGCAGGCATGGGAGCACTGGAACGAACTACGCCACGCCGCATCCATCGCCCGACCAAACCCGGCGCATGAGGCGTTGGTCGCCGCCGAAGCCCATTTCGACGTGCACATCGCCACCCAGAACATAGACGGGCTCCACACCCGGGCCGGATCCGCGAACGTCACCGAACTCCACGGCAACGCATTCGCCACTCGCTGCTCCCGGAAGGCATGCCACGCTCGCAACGGCGCCTGGTTCGACGACGACATCCACGAAACCGTGCCCACCTGCCCGCACTGCGGACGCATCGCGCGCCTCGATGTCGTCCTTTTCGGAGAGCAACTCTCCGCCAAGAAGATGCGTGCCTCGATCGAGGCTTCCCGCCACGCCGATGTGTGGATCGCCATCGGCACTTCCGGCACGGTGTTCCCTGCCGCCGGGCTCATCGAGTTCTGCCGACCCGGCACGGTCCGGGTGCTCGTCAACGCCCAACCATGGAGCGACAGCGCTTCGACGTTCGAGAAAGAAGTGCTCGGCGACGCCGCCGCCGTTCTCGGTGATGTGCTCCGCGAACTGCACGTCGCAGCCCTGAGGTGACTGGCTGGTCGGCGTGCGCCCGCTCCCGGCACCGAGCCGGTGCGGCGGTCGGCGGACCGGGGCCCGCCACAACAGCGAACAGCGGGGAACCTCGCCGATCAGGGAGCCGGAGTGTCCCGGTCGATCGCGGAACGCAGCACTCCGACCATGGCGGCGAGCTCGGCCAGCAGGCCCGACACGGTGGTCCGGTCGCTGCCGTTGATCGACACCATGCGCAGCTCCTCCGGCTTGGGGAGCTGCGCCATGATCTCGGGCAGCAAGCCGATCAGCTTGGCCTGAAGGCTGGCCGGGGACTGCTGGTTGTCGATGTCGGCCCGCATCCGCAGCCGCTCCACGTCCAGCAGCGCCCGCTCATGGTCGGCCAGCGCCCGGGAACGCGCCAGCTCCAGCTCGCCGGCGAGCTCCAGGCTCTTGAGCTCCTGTTCCCGCTCGATCCGGAGCCTGCCGGTCTCGGCCTCCTCGGTGTGCCGTTCGCGCTCCATCCGCAGCGCGTGCAGGGTCGTCTGGGTCTCCAACTCCGCCACCGCCCTGGAGTCGTCGTGCCGGCGCTGGGTGCGCCGCAGCCGCTCGACCACCTCGGTGTCGAACTGCCACGCCTCGTTACGGGCCCGCAGCCCGGCGAGCTCCCGCTCGTTCTCCAGGCGCTGGGTCTCCTTGAGGCGTTCGGCCGCCATCTCGCGCTGGGTGATCGCCTCTTCGGACTGCAGCTCGGCCAGGCGGGCGAGCTGCCCCTGCTCGGCCCGGTAGGGCTTCTGTAAGTTCTCCCAGAGCCGCGACGAGCTGACCACGGCCTCCTTGATCTGGACGGTGACGATGCGCAGACCGAGCCCCTGGTCGCTGTCGTCCTCGCCCTCGGCCACCGCGCGCAGGCGGGCGGTCAGCTCCTCGATGATGGGCTGCTTGTCGCTGAGCACGTCGCGCACGCCCATGGTCGCGACCTTGTCCTTGATGGCCGCCTCCGCCTGCTCCCGTAGCTGGAGGTTGACCAGCCGCATCGGGTCCTGCGGATCGCTGAAGTCCAGTTTGCGGTAGGCGACGGGGAAGGTCTGGATGATCCACTGCACGTACCCCTGCACCAGCACACCCTGGAGCTCGCGGCAGACGCAGTAGGCGTTGATCAGGATGGTCTGGGTGGCCCCCGGCACGACCAGGAAAGAGTCGGTGGACGGGTTGAAGCGGAACGACACGCCCAGGCCGACGTGCAGGGGCTTCTCGCGGCCACGCCGCGTGTGCACCACGAAGGCGTTGGGCGGGACGAGCACGTTCTTCCAGCGCCAGAACCCGGTGATCCGTACGTCCACCGGGCCCGCGGCCGCCGTGTCGGGCGCAGCCCCGCCGATGGCCCGCTCGCGCTTGGCCAGCGGCCCCGCCGGCGGCGCCGGCTCGCCGGGGGCGGCGCGGCGTGCCCTGAGGTCGTCCTCGAGCACCGCTTGCTGCGCGACGACCCGTTCCAGATAGGCGTTGCCCTTGTCAGCGGTGCTCATCGTCCCCTCCGCCCACCTCACGACTGCCGCCGAGTCTTGCCTACGCCGCCGAACCACCGCAACCCGCGATCCGCTTGCGATGCCCTACGCCGTTGCGGGCGGTGTGAGACCCGAGGGCCGCGCGGACGCGGCGACGGCCGTGATCAGCTGGGCCGGTTGCCCGTCGGAATCACGATCTTGGTCTGTGCCCCCTTGGTGAGGTAGTACGTGGTCCACTTCTTGACCGCCTCGTCGAGGAGCCAGGCGGCGGCGGGCACCAGCGGCAGCCCGATCAGACCCTCCCGGAACTGCACCAGCAGCGGCCAGGCGGTCTTGACCACCGGGTCCCACAGCGGCTCGCGTCGGATGCCGTTCCAGTCGGCCACCTGGTTGCCGGTGAGGTACCTGGAGAACGCGTTGACGAGAGGCTTGTCGACGCCGCCGGGGCTGGTCAGCTCCGCGAGCATGTCCCGCAGGATGGCGTTGAGTTCCACCCCCTCGGTGGTCGGCCCCATGTTCCTGGGCAGGACCAGGTCCGACTGGGTGTAGGAGGTGTCCCAGGTGGCGGGGAGGAACTCGTCCCTGATACCGAGCATGTGCCCCAGCATCTGCACCGAGTGCAGGTACCCCGCGGCCTCGGTGGAGGAGATGCGCACCTTCCACTCCCGCATCCCGCGCATGGAGTAGGTCGCCAGGGTGTGCCACGTGACGAGCATGTCCTCCTGGCTGATCGGGATGGGGCCGGACCAGTGGGGAGACGACTTCAGCAGGTGCCGCACCGCCGCGTGCACCAGCCGGGTCTTCACGGCCTCGACCACGGCCGTGCCGCCGGCACCCCAGGCGTTCTGGGGTCTGACCGCGTACGCCAGGATGTTCGTCTTGGCGATCCGGTCCTTCAGATCCGCACCACCCGCGGAGTAATAGACGGCGCGTGCCTCCTTGGGGATGGCGGTGGCCAGCATCCCGGCGCCGACGATGGTGAGGACGACGATGTAGTTCCCCTTGAGCGCGTGGAACCGCGCCCCGGCATCCAGCAGGGCGGGGTCGGCCCACGACGGCAGCTGACGCGCCTGCTCGATGAAGGCCCGCAGATCCTCCGGCAGTCCCGCGGGCAGGGGCTGGTCGTTGCGGTTCCAGTCGTACAGCAGCCGGTTGACCTCGGGTATGACGCCGCGGTCGAACAGTGAGGCGAGGAGGGGATCGGCCACGTCGTCCCACACCCATCGGGGGTCGGCGCCGCTGCCGGAGCCCGCGATCGAACCACTGGCCGGCCAGGTCCAGTCGCCGGCCAGGGAGTCCGCCTGGGCCGGGGAGATCATCCCTAACGCGCCGAGCGCTCCCATGGCGGTGCCCGAGATCAGCACCTTGCGCCTGCTCAACTCTGCCATGCTCTGCACTCCTTCGAGGTGGGGGGTTCCGCTCCGGGCATGCGAGAAATGGATGATACTGAGAAACAAATCATGAGTCTGTGTATCATCATCAGAGCACAGTGTGACGAGCATCACAAGACCCGCGTTTGAGGCAGAATCCCTACAGGAGGTGATCGTGGAATCGGTGCTGTCCGGATTCATGGCGCTGTCGGACTCGGATTCGTTGCTCCAGCGCGCCTATGTCGATGCCGTCGAGCGCGTCGACGACAGCGACGAGCTACGGACGCGCATCCTTGACGCGGCGTACGAGCAGTTCTGCCGGATGGGCATCAGGCGCTCCACCATGGAGGACGTCGCCCGGCTGGCGAAGGTGTCGCGGATCACGGTCTACCGGCGGTTCGACACAAAGGACACGCTGATCGAACACGTGGTGCGCCGGGAGTTCCGCCGCTATTTCGACCAGTTCCTCATCGACATCGAACAAGCCGGCACCGCTGCCGACAGGGTGGTGCTGGGCTTCGTGAGCTCATTGCGGGCAATTCGCGGTAACCCGCTGATCGGCGGACTCATCGCCACGGAACCGGACCTGCTCGTCCCCTCCATGACGGCCGACGGGGGGCAGACCCTCGCCACCGTGCGGCATTTCGTCGCCGGCCAGCTCCGCAGCGAGCAACGCGCGGGTAACGTGTCGAGCGGCCTCGACGTCGACCTCGTGGCCGAGATGATGGTGCGGATCTCCACCTCTTTCCTGACGATCCCCAGTGCCGTCGTCAACCTGGATGACGACGAGCAACTGGCCGCGGTGGCCCGGCGGTTCCTCGTGCCCATGCTGGAGCCATCGGCCTGAGCTTCAGTCCCGCGCCGGCTTCGACGCGACGGCGGGTCCGACGCGGCTGAACGGCCCGCCCGTCGGGCATCTGCCGGAAACATTCGCAGGGTTGAGGTCGTCGTGTCGATCGGGCAGGGGGTCGTTCGTGTAGAGGGCGGGAAGCCGGGCTGCGGTCGGTGCAGTCGGGCGAAGTGAGGAGGCGTCATGTCCAAGCCGAAGGTTCTGCTGACGGGCCTGGGGATTCCCGAGTCGCCGCGGTGGCACGAGGACCGGCTGTGGTTCTGCAACTGGATCGACAGGGAAGTCGTGGTCGTCGACCTTGACGGCAAGTCAGAGGTCGCATCCGTGCAGGGCCCGGTGCCGATGGGGTACTCCATCGACTGGCTGCCCGACGGCAGGCTGCTGATGACCGGGGACAAGTTGCGCCGTCAGGAGCCGGACGGGTCGACGGTCGTTGTCGCCGAGCAGGGTGGCAACGAGATCGTCGTGGACGGGCGCGGCAACATCTACATCAACGGGGCGGACTTCGACTTCGCCGGTGGCGGCGCGCCCAAGCCCGGCTACATCAAGCTCGTCACGCCAGACGGCGAACTGCGCCAGGTCGCCGGCGACATCCAGTTTCCCAACGGCATGGTCATCACGCCCGACGACCGGACGCTGATCGTTTCCGAGTCGTTCGCCGGGCGGCTCACCGCGTTCGACATCGATGCGGACGGAGGGCTGTCCAACCGGCGGATCTTCGCCGACGGCGTCGCCCCGGACGGCATCTGCCTGGACGCCGAAGGCGCGGTATGGGTTTCCACCGGCGGGTCCTCGATCGCCCGCGTCGCCGAGGGCGGCCACATCCTCGAGCGCATCGAACTGCCGGAGGAGCGGGCACCGTTCGCGTTGATGCTCGGCGGTCCGGACCGGCGTACATTGTTCGTCCTGACCGCCGAGTGGCGCCATTCCGATGGCGTCACGGACAACCTCCAGCGGCTGACCACCGGACCTCGTACCGGACAGATCCTGACCTTCTCCGTTTCTGTGCCTGGTGCCGGCAGGCCCTGATCAAGATCACGGCACGGCCCGAAGCAGCCGGTCTTCGGGTTGTGGTGGGCCATAACGCCCGCGTTGGCACGCTCTTCGTCGAAGGACGCTGAGGGCGCAGCGCCAATCGCGCTGGATGCGCTACTCCGGCAGGGAGCAGTAGCCGATCCTCGCTCAAGGTGCTCTCCCGGCGTCACACGCGACACCGTCCGCGTTTCCCGCTTTACCGATCATCCCAGCAGGTGCCACGGCAGGACGATCGGCGAGGCCGGGAGGTCCCCGACCGCGAGCCGCGCCACCAATGGGCCGAGATCCCGGGGCACGACCTCCTCGCCATCCGGGGGCGGCCCGGCCAACTCGGCCTGGGTCCACCAGTGGAAGCGGTCGGTCACCGCCCGCTCCTCCTCATCCATGCCGGAGGTATCCACGTCCAGCCCATTCACACGCAGCACGAAGTAGAAGTCGCGGGAGAAGAAGCGCCGCCTGCCCTCGGACCACGGGCCCTCGCTCGTCGCCACCACCGGGCCGAGTGCCTCCGGGGCCACGACATGCCCGAGTTCCTCTCGCAGTTCCCGGGCGGCGGCCTGCTGCGCGCTCTCGCCAGGATCCACGCCTCCTCCCGGCGTGAACCAGGCGTAGCGCAGACCCTCTACCTGCAGAAACCTGCCCCGGTAGAGCAGGATCCGGCCGGCAGGATCGATCAGCAGAACCCGGGCTGACGCCCGAGAGATCACTTCGCTCATCGCGTCATCTCCACACGGATGCTCAGGATGGGGATCAGCGTATTGCGCTCATGGCGCGTTCGATCTTCTCGCTCGGGTACGGCGTTGTCCTGCGGGTGCCTTACAGGTCCCAGTAGAAGTCGTTCATGGCCGCCGCCACGGGTGCGTACCGGCGGATCGCTGCGGCTACAGCCGGCGGGGCACCAGCGGGGTCCGTGCCGTCCGCGCACGCGCGGATGTATTCGTTACGTTCTGCCGGTATGCCGTTCTGCGGCACCTTCACCCCGCAGATATTGGTGACGAGCCAGTTGACCAGCCGCATCAGCGCGTAACCGATGTCGTGGGTACGGTTGCGCTCCAGGAATTCGATCTCCTGCGTGGACAGGTCGAACCGAGGGGAGGTCGCCAGCCCGAGGTCGGCGATGTACAGGCGTTCACCGTCGGTGAGGATGTTGCCGAAGTGGCCGTCGAAGTGCATCAACTCCTGGCCGTTCATGAAGGCTACGTCGGTGCGCAGGCACGACTCGACGTGATACTCGCACGGCATACCGGCACCCGCCAGCACGCCGCGCATGCTAAGGCCAATCAGACAGCGATCATCGTCGCCGAGTTCCCGACGCCGACCTTGCTGAGATGGTTTCGGGCCAGCGACGCCGGGCTGGTGCCAGGACGGCAGGGGTTGGGATATCGAAGGATGATCATTACCATCGATCAGGGCGGAGTGACATCCAGCCGAGTCCGTACTGTCAGAACTCTCCAGCCCTCAAGTATGAGGATCCGTACCGACGCGCAATTGAAAGGAAGACTGTGGACTACGAAACTCTTCAGGCCGTCCGCTTTTTCATCAAGGATCGCTATTTCCGCACGCTTGATAACAATTTACCGGACGTCGGAAGACTGTTCAGGGAGAGCACTGTTATAACCTTTGATGGTGGGACGTTCGTAGGCGAAGACGCCCTCCCAGATTACCTGGCCAGCCTCGCCGAATCTAACTCGAGCTATTCCGCCCGCACTATGACCGTCGACGCGCATCTCCTGGCGGACGGCACTGTACTCGCTTTGGCGAGAGGACGCTGCATGCAGAATGGCGAGATAGGGCATTTCGTTCAGACGTTCATCCTCGTACAGGATGGCGACTCATACTACGTCGCCCATGGCATCTACCAAGATATTGGTGATGAGTAACGGTGAAACCTGTGGGTCGGCCGGGAAAGAGTGCACCTTCCCGGATCATCCGATGGCGCTTTCGACATAAGGCGGATCTTGCGGCGTCCGCCGGCTCTTCGCTGATCAATCAGATCGTCGGTGAGGGCGCCCCCGGGAAGTGCGCCGACCGCTACCGCGCCGGGCTCCAGTACTACACCGGCATAGCCGAGGCATACGCACTCTGGGGCAAGACCGACCGCGCAATACGAGCCTTGCCCATCGCCAAAAAATAGCGCCTTCTGAAGTACGACGCTCCGGTACCCGCCAGGTCATCACCGAGCTACTTCGCCGGGATCCCCACAGCAAGCTATCCGGCCTGCGAGGACTCGCCCGGCGCGTCGGCGTCACCCTCTAAGTTACTCCAGTGACACTTCGCGATCATAGCTCGGACCTGCGCTGGTAGCGGCAGAGCGCGGCCCTTCGCCTTGGGAGGGTTGCACCTTCAGCAAGAAGAGTCGCTGGGTCATCGATTGAGCACTCCTTGCAATCCTCGATCAGACCAGACACGATCATGTAAGCCCTTGGGCATAGGAGAGAACGGCTCTTGCCGTTCGCGGAGCCTGGGGGTTGGCTTCATCGGCATCGTCAGACCTGTCTGGCACGGTCCAACGCCAGATGGGCCACTGGATGCCGGCCGTAGGACGCGCTTCAGACGATTTCCTGATAGGAGAAACTCATGGCAGAGTCGAACGACAGGCAGAAACGTGTCACCATCACGCTGGAATACGTGGCCACCGAGGACACCGATGACGACTATGGCAGCGCGTTCTACGTCGCGGGCGGAGCGGCCACCGGCCCCCGGTCCGGCTCCAAGCGTAAGGCACTTCTGACCTATCCGGTCACGCTTGACGACGTCGGTCGTGACACTGCGGGTTCTGGCCGTTTCGAACGTGGAGATTGTATAATCTTCGACGACAACGTATATGTCGATGACTTCGTCGAATTTGGCCTCCAATTCTGCACGTACACCAGCGACTTTGGTGACGAAGACACGCTGCGGTCGTTGACTTCTACGCTTACTGCACACATCGAAACTGCGGTCGAATCCCTGCCCTCCGTCGCCAACGGCGCGGTTGCCGGGGCTATTCTTGCCGCCACGCCACCGGCGCTGGCCATTCGGCCGACCCTCGGTGAGGGTGGCACCATCTTTGGGACGGTGCAAAAGAGAGTGAACGTAGCCGACTGGCCGGATGGGGACAACGAATATATGTGGACGCTCGCAGATCAGAGTTGGAAGCACGATAAAGAAAGAGGGGAATTCGCGAGCCGTCAGTGGACCTACCACATCACCTACAAAGTCGATGTGCAACCTGTGCTGACGTGAGCCTCGGACGGTTTCGGAACTGCTCGCAATGACCGCGTAACAGATGGCGGTATCGGTTGAGCAGCTTAGTACTCCAGTGACAGGATCACCAGCGTCCTACGCGGGTCACACTGGTACCGCGACCATTAAATAGCACGGCACAGCCACTACAGTATCAGCGCGGTCCCTACCATGATCGCGAAGTGTCACTGGAGCACTAAGCCCACAAACGTAAACTTAAAAGCGTTTTTGGAAACCCCCTCGGGCTGGCCGCCGCACTGCGTGCCTCTGGCCCACTGGACTCGTCATAGCCCTATGCAGACCATTAGGACCCGCCTCCGGCGGGGGCTCCGACTCCGGGATGGCCATGACATGCTTCCTAGCGGTGGGCGACGACAGACGGGAAGGCTAGGAGGAGGGCCCTTGTCGCCGGGAAAACCCCTGCACACCACCCGAATAGCTTGGCCCGTGTATGGCCCGCGAATAGTCAGCGACAGTGAGCATCCGTGAGACTCTGTGGGACGCCCTGATTTCGCCCTTCCCGCCTTTTCCCAGGTCAGACAGCCAACAACCCCCTGATCAGGGCCGCAACGCTCTCTTTCCAGCGTCCACAGACGACCTATGTTCTTCTGTGGACACGCTTACTTTGCGACATGTCCAGCCGTGTGGCTTGCAGGTCCAATGGCAGGCACCCTTCGTGATCAACTTCGCGCGTCAGACGCTATACCCGTCGGGATGGGCCTTGCCGGATTCATTCCGCGGCGATCTTGAGTGGCCGGGATCCGCTTGAGTTTCTGGTACGTCTTCGGGCCGTCACCGCGCGGACGGGTTGACCTTCACGTATGGGTCAACCCCTACCGTCGTCGGCATGGACGCACCTTCGAAAAGCACGACATTCTCCCGCACCGGACTGGAGATCCGGCTTGCCGCACGCCCGGAGGGCCTGCCCGATCCCGGCGACTTCGAGATCGCCGAGGTCGCTGTCCCTGATCCCGCAGTGGGTCAGGTACTGGTCCGCAATCTGTTCATGTCGCTCGAGCCCGGCATGCTCATGTTGATCGCGGGGATCTCTGGCCTGCCGATGCCCCGCTATGAGATCGGTGAGGTGATGTACGGAGCCGCCATCGGTGAGGTGGTGGCCTCTGCCGACCCGTCACTTGGCGCAGGCGA
>NZ_JBIUCF010000053.1:0-98872 GCF_044593615.1 Nonomuraea sp. NPDC051941 | reverse complement strand
ACGGCCACGATCGCGCTCACCCCGCGCCACGACGGCCCCAACGTCCTGTCGGTACGCAGCAAGGACCGCGCCGGCCAGCTCGGCCCGATCCGCACCTACGTCTTCAACGTCAACAGCGGCAAGGGACCGAACGGCCACTGGGCCCTGGACGAGGGCCAGGGCACCGTGGCCGCCGACGCCACCGGCGCGCACCCCGCCACCCTGTACGGGACGTCGTGGACGACCGGCAAGACCGGCGCGGGGCTGAAGCTGGCCAACGCCTACGCCCAGACCTCCGGCCCCGTCGCCGACACCAGCCGCAACTTCACCGTCACCGCCTGGGCCCGCCTGACCGGCAACGCGGCCACCGCCACCGCGCTCACCCAGGAAGGCGGCAGGACCGGCGCGGTCTCGCTGCAGTACAGCAAGACCGACGACCGGTGGGCACTGGTGCTGGCGGGCACGGACGCCGACAACGCGACGACCGTGCGCGCCCTGTCCGGGGCCGCACCCCGGCTGAACGAGTGGACCCACCTGGCCGGCGTCTACGACTCGGCCGCCCGCCAGATCTCCCTCTACGTCAACGGCAGGCTCGAATCCACGGTCGCCGCCACCTCGCCGTGGAACGCGGCCGGACCCCTCACCATCGGCCGCGGCAAGGTCAACGGCGCGGCGGCGGACCACTGGGCGGGTGACCTCGACGAGGTCCGCGTCTACGGCCGCGCCATGTTCGCCGATGAGCTCGCCGACCTGGTCAACAGCGCTGCCACGCTGGTCGGCCACTGGACGTTGGATGAGGAGTCCGGCCTGACGGCCGCCGACTCGTCGGGCAGGGGGACGCCCGCGACCCTGTCGGGCGGGGCCTCGTGGACGTCCGGCTGGCTGGACGGCGCGCTCGCGCTCGACGGCGTCAACGGCTACGCCCAGACCACCGGCCCCGCCGTCGGCACCAGATCCAGCTTCACCGTGGCCGCCTGGGTCCAGCTCGACTACCTGCCCACCACCGACACCGCCGCCGTGGCCCAGCCGGGCAGCCGGACAGCCGGGTTCCAGCTCGGCTTCGACAAGGAGCAACAGCGGTGGACCCTCGGCATGAGAGCCGCCGACACCGACACCGCCGCCCTCGTACGCACCCGCTCCGACGCCATCCCCAACCCACTGGAGTGGACCCACGTCGCCGGCGTCTACGACGCCCTGGCCGGCGAACTGCGCATCTACATCAACGGCCAGCTCTCCACCACCACCATCACGTCCCACGCGAGCGCGTGGAACGCCACCGGCCCGCTCCAGCTCGGACGGACCAAGGCGGCAGGCGCCTTCACCGGCTACTGGCCGGGGACCGTGGACGACGTCCGCACGTACGACGGCGTGCTGAGCGCCGAGCAGATCGCTCAGCTGGCCGCCCAGTAAGACCCGCTCAACACCGCCGGCCGCCGCTAGCAGGGCGGCCGGCGGGGATAAAGCAACGGGTGGGCGGGCCCGAGGCCCACCCACCCGTCATGATCCGGCGTGTTACGCCTTCAGCCAGCTCATCATCGGACGCAGCTTGGCACCCGTCTTCTCGATCGGGTTCTCGGCCAGCTCGTCGCGGTGACGCTGGAACTCCTTCTGGCCGCCGTCGAACTCCTCGACGAGCTGCCGCGCGAAGGTGCCGTCCTGGATCTCGGCCAGGATCCGGCGCATCTCCTGACGGGTCTCGTCGGTGATGACGCGCGGGCCGCGGGTGTAGCCGCCGTACTCGGCCGTGTCGGAGACGGACCAGTACATCTTCGAGATGCCGCCCTCGTACATGAGGTCGACGATCAGCTTCATCTCGTGCAGGCACTCGAAGTAGGCGACCTCGGGCTGGTAGCCCGCCTCGATGAGGGTCTCGAAGCCGGCCTTGATCAGCTCGGACACGCCGCCGCACAGCACGGCCTGCTCGCCGAACAGGTCGGTCTCCGTCTCCTCGGTGAACGTCGTGCGCAGCGCGCCGGCGCGGGTGCCGCCGATGCCCTTCGCGTACGAGAGCGCCAGGTCCAGCGCCTTGCCCGAGGCGTCCTTCTCGACGGCCACGAGACACGGCACGCCGCGCCCGGCCTCGAACTGGCGGCGGACGAGGTGGCCGGGGCCCTTGGGGGCGACCATGCACACGTCGACGCCCTCGGGCGCCTCGATGAGGCCGTAGCGGATGTTCAGGCCGTGGCCGAAGAACAGCGCGTCGCCCTCGACCAGGTTGGGGGCGACGTGGTCGGCGTACAGGTGGCGCTGGATGTGGTCCGGCGCGAGGATCATGGTGAGGTTGGCCTCCTCCACCGCCTCCGCCGGGGTGACGACCCGCAGCCCGTCGTTCTCCGCCTTCTCGCGGCTCTTGGAGCCCTCCGGCAGGCCGACACGCACGTCCACGCCGGAGTCACGCAGGGAGAGCGCGTGGGCGTGGCCCTGGCTGCCGTACCCCAGCACGGCCACGTGGCGCCCCTGGATGATCGACAGGTCGGCCTGGTCGTCGTAGTAGATCTCGGTCACTTGCTAAAACCTTTCAGGCGGTACGGTCCAGTGCCCTGAGGGACCGGTCGGTGATGGAACGGGCGCCGCGGCCGATGGCCACCATGCCCGACTGGACGAGTTCTTTGATCCCGAACGGCTCGAGGACCTTGACGAACGCCTCGAGCTTGTCGGGGGTGCCGGTGACCTCTATGGTCACGGCGTCGGCGGCCACGTCGACGCAGCGCGCGCGGAAGAGGTTGACCAGCTCCAGCACGTGGGAACGGCTGTCGGCGTCGGCCTTGACCTTGATCAGCATCAGCTCGCGCTGGACGGACTGCGACGTGTCGAGCTCGACGATCTTCAGGACGTTCACCAGCTTGTTGAGCTGCTTGGTGACCTGCTCAAGCGGCAGCTCCTCGACGCTGACCACGATGGTCATGCGCGAGATGTCGTCGTGTTCGGTCGGCCCCACTGCCAGCGAGTCTATGTTGAAGCCCCTTCGGCTGAACAACGCGGACACGCGTGCCAGTACGCCCGGCTTGTTCTCGACAAGCACCGACAGAGTATGCCTACTCATCCTCGTTCTCCCACTTGGGCGCCATGTCACGGGCGATCTTGATGTCGTCGTTGCTGGTGCCCGCCGGGACCATGGGCCAGACCATGGCGTCCTGGTGGACGACGAAGTCGACCACGACGGGCACGTCGTTGATCTCCATGGCCTTCTTGATCACGGCGTCCACGTCCTCGGCACGCTCGCATCGCAGGCCCACACAACCATAGGCCTCGGCCAGCTTGACGAAGTCGGGGATGCGGCGGACCGTCTGCAGGTCGGTGTTGGAGTATCGCTGGTCGTAGAAGAGCGTCTGCCACTGGCGGACCATGCCGAGGTTGCCGTTGTTGATGACGGCGATCTTGACCGGCACGCCCTCCAGGGCGCAGGTGGCCAGCTCCTGGTTGGTCATCTGGAAGCACCCGTCGCCGTCGATGGCCCACACCGTGGATTCGGGGCGGCCCATCTTGGCGCCCATTGCGGCCGGGACGGCGAAGCCCATCGTGCCGAGGCCGCCGGAGTTGATGAACGTGCCGGGGTTCTCGTAGTCGATGAACTGCGCGGCCCACATCTGGTGCTGCCCGACCCCGGCCACGTAGTACGTGTCGGGCCCGGCGATCGCGCTCAGCCGCTCCATGACGTACTGGGGCGCCAGCGTGCCGTCCTCGTACGTCTCGTAGCCCAGCGGGTACGTCTGCTTGTAGCCGTTGAGCGTCGTCCACCACTCGGTGTAGTCGCCCTTCTGGCCGGACGCCTGGATCACGGCGACCAGGTCGCCGATGACCTCCTTGCAGTCACCCACGATCGGCACGTCGGCGTGGCGGTTCTTGGAGATCTCCGCCGGGTCGATGTCGGCGTGCACGACCTTGGCGTACGGGGCGAACGACGCCAGGTCGCCGGTCACCCGGTCGTCGAAGCGCACGCCCAGCCCGATGAGCAGGTCGGCCTTCTGCAGCGCGCCCACGGCCGACACGCTGCCGTGCATGCCCGGCATGCCCATGTGCTGCGGGTGGCTGTCGGGGAACGTGCCGCGCGCCATCAGGGTGGTGATGACCGGGATGCCGGTCAGCTCGGCCAGCTGCAGCAGCTCGGCGGAGGCACGCGCCTTGTGGACGCCGCCGCCGACGTACAGGACCGGCCGCTTGGACTCGGCGATCAGCTTGGCGGCCTCGCGGATCTGCTTGGAGTGCGGCCTGGTGACCGGGCGGTAGCCCGGGAGCTGCATGGTCGGCGGCCAGCTGAAGGTGGTGTCGGCCTGCAACGCGTCCTTGGAGATGTCCACGAGAACCGGGCCGGGACGGCCGGTGGAGGCGATGTGGAAGGCCTCCATGATCGTGCGGGGGATGTCCGCCGGGTCCGTGATCAGGAAGTTGTGCTTCGTGATCGGCATGGTGATGCCGCAGATGTCGGCTTCCTGGAACGCGTCCGTGCCGATGGCCGCGCTGGCCACCTGGCCGGTGATCGCCACGATCGGCACCGAGTCCATGTACGCGTCGGCAATCGGCGTCACCAGGTTGGTGGCACCGGGGCCGCTGGTGGCCATGCACACCCCGACCCTGCCGGTCGCCTGCGCGTAGCCCTCGGCCGCGTGACCGGCGCCCTGCTCGTGGCGTACGAGCACGTGCCGGACTTTGGTCGAGTCGTAGAGAGGATCGTAGGCCGGCAGAATGGCACCGCCCGGGATCCCGAACACTGTGTCGACTCCAACGTGCTCCAGCGCCCTCACCAGGGCCTGTGCACCTGTCATCCGTTCGGTCATCGGCTCGTTCCTTGCGTGGCTACTCGCTTAAGGACATAAAAAATGCCCCTTCCCACCGGACGGCGGGACTGGGGCGGCGCGCAGGTCGTCGTGCTTCGCTATCGGCCTGCGCGCCGGCGAAGTACTACGAGAATCTCACTGCGAAGCATGACCTACACCATAGCCGTACTGAATGCCCTGGTGCCAACTTCGTGGACACATGTCTCAAACAGTGAGACTCGTACGCATCAACGAGTCGACTCCGCGCGCCGCCATCGGCCGTGCGACCAGGAAGCCCTGACCCTTCGTGCACCCCATCCGCTTGAGCAGATCGAGCTGTTCGGGACGCTCTATCCCCTCTGCCACCACGATAAGCCCGAGGTCGTGGCCGAGCCGAACGATGGTACGGGTGAGCAGCGTCAGCGTGTCGTCATTGCCCAGCCCCGACACGAACGACGGATCGATCTTGATCATGTCGACCGGGAGCTGCCGCAGGAACGCGAGCGACGCGTAACCCGTGCCGAAGTCGTCGATGGCCAGCCGCACCCCGAGCGCCCGCAGCTCCGACAGCCGCTTGATCGTCTCCTCGGCGTCCTCGACCAGCATCTCCTCGATCACCTCGAGGGTGAGCGCGGAGGCCGGCAGCCCGCTCTCGGCCAGCGCCTCCTCGACCGTCTCGACGAACCGCGGCGCGGTGATCTGCCGAGCCGACAGGTTGAGCGACAGGCCGATGTCCCAGGACGAGGCCCGCCAGGCGGCCACCTCGCGGCACGCCTCGCGCAGGATCCACTCCCCCAGCGGCACGATCAGCCCGGTGTCCTCGGCCGGGCCCAGGAACTGCTCGGGCGGCACGAACACCGACCCGCGCCACCACCGCACCAGCGCCTCGACCGAGGTCACCCGCGAGGTGGCCAGATCGACGATCGGCTGGTACTCGATCGCGAACTGCTGCTCGATCAGCGCCCGCTGCAGGTCGGCCGCCAGCTCCAGCCGGCGCACCACGTCGGTGTGCATCTGCGCGGCGAACACCTCGACCCGCCGCCCGCCCAGCTCTTTGGAGCGCGCCATCGCGACATCCGCGTTACGGATGAGGTCTCCGGCCGGCATGTCGTCCTCGGTGAAGGCCACGCCCACGCTCGCGGTCAGCGCCACGTCGCGGTCGGCGACGCGGAACGGCTCCTGCGAGACCGCGCGTACGAGCCGCTCGGCCAGATCGACCGCGACCTGCGCGTCACCGCCCGTCTCCACGAGCACCGCGAACTCGTCGCCGCCCCACCGGGCGAGCGTGTCGTCGGCGCGTACGGCGCCGCGCAGCCTGCGCGCGGCCTGCCCGAGCAGGTAGTCGCCGCTGGCGTGGCCCACCGAGTCGTTGACCGAGGTGAACCCGTCGAGGTCGAGGAAGATGACCGCGACGTTGGCCGCTCCGGCGCCGGAGGTGCGCCCCGAGAGCACCTCGCGGGTGCGCTCCTCGAAGTAGGCGCGGTTGGGCAGCCCGGTGACGCCGTCGTGGAAGGTCAGGTGGGCGACCTGGTTGCGCAGCGCCTCCTCGTCGCTGACGTCCCTGGTGGTCACCAGCAGCAGCTCGTCGCCGCCGACGTGGCGGGTGGCGACCGACTCGGTGGGCCGCCACGTGCCGTCGGCCGCGCGCACCCGGCAGGCGATCAGGCAGGCGCCGGGCGCGGCGTTGTCCTCGTCGAGGTGCATGGCGCGCAGCGCGACCTGGATGCCGGGGACGTCCTCCGGGTGGATGTAGTCGAAGATCGACCCGCCGACCACGTCTTCGGGGCGGTAGCCGTACGTGACCTCGACCCCGGCGTCGATCTCCCGCACCACACCCTCGTAGTCGGCGAGGAACACCACGTCGCCGGTGCTCTGGGCGAGCTCCCTGAGCTGCCGCTCACCGAGCTTGACCAGGCCGCGCAGGCGCATGTTGGTCGCCGAGACGAAGAACAGGCGGACGATCAGGAGCAGCACCACGGAGACCGCGACCACCACGACGCCGGTCACGGGCCGCTCGGCCCCGCCGCCCACCAGGTGGGCGAGCAGCGTGCAGGCGGCCACGGCGACCAGCCCCATCGGCACCAGCGCGACCACACCTCCGACGGCGGACCTGCCCGCCGCGCCCGGACTCGGCCCCCACGGGATGGCGGCGAGCAGCAGGAACGCGACAGGCGCGAGCATGACGGTCCAGATCTGCGGATCGCCGCCGTCGAGCCTGGCGACGCCGGCCGCCAGGCCCGCCACGGTCATGGTGGCGAGCACGCCGACGCCCGCCAGGGCGAGCGGCCACGAGGAGGCCCGGCTCGTCAGCACCGACGGGATCACGGCGCACGTCACCAGCAGCGCGATCATCGGCGGCAGCATGACCAGCGTGAACGCCGCCGGGTCCGCCGCGTCGTCGTAGACGTGCCGCAGCGCGGCCACCCAGCCGATCAGGAAGAGCGAGGCGGCGCACAGGTAGGCGTCGGTGACATGCCGTAAAACGACCCTGGCCGGGAATCTGCGGTCGGCGGCGATCAGCGCGCCTCCCGCCGTCACCACGGTGCCGAGCAGCACGAACAGGTCGGCGAAACTGACCAGGAAACTCTCGGCGAACGGGCGCAACGCCACGCCGGCGGCCCAGATGACGGCTCCGCCGCCCATCCAGCGCGCGCCCAGCGCCGTCGGCCGGTGCCCGGCCGACTTCACCGAGGCGAACAGCAGCGAACCGGCCGCGATCAGCGCCGCCAGCCCGCCGGCGACAGCGCCGGTGAGCAAGGCCTCACCGCGTACGCCGAGCGCGGCGGCGAAGGCCACCGCGCCTGCCGCCGCCGCGGCGGTCAGCGGCACCCGTGGATCACGCCAGCGGATCACAGTCGTTGCCCATCCCGTCTCGAACCCTGCACCTGCGACCGCCGAAGCCCGGTCGATCACTTCGCCAGTGTGTGCGCTCGTGGGTGCGCGGGTGGTGACAACGCCGATGTCGTCACCGATCTGATAACCACACAGACCAATTTCCGCCAAGAGATCCTTGACAGCGAGTCAGGACCTCCTCGCAAAGGCAACCGTACGCACCGAAGGTCACGGACCAGCCACTTTCCGGGATCCTCTCAGTACGAGTCGGTGATGACGTTGACCAGCGGTTCGTCTGCGAGATAGCGCAGCAGCTGGGCGCGGATCAGGCGCAGCATGCGCCGCCCGGACGCGGGGGTGCTGCCCGCGACGTGCGGAGTGATCAGGAGGCCCGGAGCGCTCCAGAGGGGGTGGCCCTCGGGCAGCGGCTCGGGCGCGGTCACATCCAGCGCGGCGCGTAGCCTACCGTTTTTGAGCTCCGCGATCAGCGCGTCCGTGTCGACGATCCCGCCCCTGGCGGCGTTGACCAGCACGGCGCCGTCCTTCATCCGCGCCAGGAAAGCCGCGTCGACCATGCCCGCGGTGTCGGCCGTGGCGGGCACGAGCAGCACCACGACGTCAGCCTCCGGCAGCAGGGCGGGCAGCTCGTCCATGGCGTGCACGCCGTCGCGGGCGCTCCTGGCCACGCGTACGATCTCGACCTCGAACCCCTCCAGCCGCCTCTCCAGCGCGGCGCCGATGGAGCCGTAGCCGACGATGAGCACGGTGGAGTCGGCCAGCACGTCGGTGTGGTGGTAGGTCCACTCGCTCCTGCGCTGCGCGTCCACGAACCCGGGGAACTCCCGCAGCACCGCGATCATCGCCCCGACGGCCCACTCGGCGGTCCCGGCGTCGTGCACGCCGCGGGCGTTGCACAGCACCGCGCCGTCCGGCAGGTGCGGCCGGTACGGCTCCACACCCGCGGTGACGGTCTGCACCAGCCGCAGGGAGCTCATCCTGGCCAGCGTGCCCGGGACGTCCGGCACGGTGACGAGCGGCGGGATCCAGACCTCTACCTCGTCGATCCCTTCCGGCATCGGGGCTGTGCCATCGTAAACAGCACATTCAACCCCAGGCAGGTCGGACAGAACATCAGCCACCGAATCGGACGGAACCCAGGTCTTCATGCCGAGAACCTTATGACTCCAAGGGAAGTATGGAACACATGAGGAAGCTCTGGACGCTCATGCTCATGGCCGTGCTCACCGCCTGTTCCAGCGGTCTGGCCGGCGGCGGGGAGGTGACGCCGACGGCCACCGCGCCGACCGGGGCCGGGCCGGGAGAGCCCAGGGACGTGGTGACGGGGTTGGCGGCGCCGTGGGCGATCACGTTCCTGCCCGGAGGCGACGCGCTGGTCACGGAGCGTGACACGGCCAGGCTGCTTCGCGTGACCCGGGACGGGAAGGTGACCTCGCTGGGCACGATCCCGGGGGTGAGCGCGGCCGGCGAGGGCGGGCTGATGGGGGTGGCGGCAAAGGATCAGCAAATATTCCTTTACTACACCGCGGAACAGGACAACCGGATCGTCCGCTACCAGCTCACCGGCGACCGCCTCGGCGACGAGCGGGTCCTGGTGCGGGGCATCCCCAAGGGCGGGATCCACAACGGGGGACGGCTCGCGTTCGGACCCGACGGGTTCCTGTACGCCTCCACCGGCGAGACCGGCGACGACCAGTTGGCCCAGCAGCACGACTCGCTGGGCGGCAAGATCCTCCGCATGACTGTGGACGGGGCGCCCGCGCCCGGCAACCCGTTCGGGACGCTCGTCTACAGCTACGGCCACCGCAACGTCCAGGGGCTGGCCTGGGACCCGTCCGGCCGCCTGTACGCGTCGGAGTTCGGCCAGAACACCTATGACGAGGTGAACCTCATCAAGGCGGGAGGCAACTACGGGTGGCCGGAGGTCGAGGGGCGCAGCGACGACTCGCGCTACGTGAACCCCATCGTCACCTGGTCCACCGACGAGGCCTCGCCGTCGGGGGTGGCGTACGCGAACGGCTCGCTGTGGGTGGGGGCGCTGCGCGGGACCCGGCTGTGGCAGGTCCCGCTGGCGGCGGACGGGTCGGCGGGCACGCCCGTCGCCCACTTCACCGGCCGCTACGGCCGCCTCCGCGCCGTCACCGCGGCCCCGGACGGGACGCTGTGGGTCGGCACCAGCAACAAGGACGGGCGCGGCTCCCCGCGGCCGGGCGACGACCGCATCCTCTCGGTCCCGCTCTCGTAACCCCGCCTCAGACGCCCCAGACGCGCCCCAGACCCGGGCAAACGCCCTCGGGGCCCCGAAGTACCCGAAACGGAACCCGGCACCGCCCACACGCCACACACCGTCCGCGTCGCCCGTGCAGCACGCGGGCGGCGCCGCCGGCTCGGCTGCTGAGGCACGGACCCACGCTCGCCAGCGGGACAGCGCCCACACCGTAGGCGCGTCTCGGCGTGCCCCGTCTTCGGCGGAGGGCCGGGCGGGCGGCGGGCGGCGGGCGGAGAAACGCCAGCTCCTGCCCAGCGCATGCCCCCGCACCCGGGCCGGGGAAGGGCGTAGGCCGGGGTGGCCCCGGGACGAGCGGGGGGTCAGCTGCAGGTGGTCTGGGACTGGGGCCGGTACTTGGTGGTCAGCTTCTTGTCCTTCTTGACCACCTTGCCGTCCTGGTGGAACACCCGGGTCACATCGATCGTGAACCCCTGCTCCCCCACCGTCGGCAAGCACCCCGGCGCCGAGCTGGTCTCGGTCCGGAACGGCCGGATGTCCCGCTTCTCGGACGCCACCGCCTCCACCTCGTCGTACCGCTCGGTGCTCCACAAGGTGACCGTCACCGAAGTCTCCGTGAAGGCCGTCTTGATCAGCACGCCGAAGTCGGAGTCGTTGCGCCACTTCAGGTCCGTGTCCGGATAGAGCAGCGCCACGTCCCGCCCGGGCGGGTAGCGAGGGGCGTAGAAGTCCATCGGCTGGTGCTCGACCAGATCGAATCCACCGAAGAAGGCCGCGTTGTACATGGTCGTGGCGAACTGGGAGACCCCGCCGCCGACGATGCTCACCATCCGCCCGCCGACGATCTGTCCCGCCTCGACGTACCCGTCCTCGACGGTGCGCTCGCCCACGACCTCGTTGATCGAGAACGTCGCCCCGGGCTTCACCAGCTGCCCGTCGAGCTCCTGCGCCATGCGCTGGATGTTCTTGACGCGAGGCTGGCCGGCGTCGAACGACGTGGTGAACGTGCCCACGGTCTCCTTGACCCCGAGGTCGCGTACCTGCTCCGTCGTGACCGCGGGGGCGACGGCGCCCAGCCGGACCGGGATCGTCCGGCTGCCGCCCTCGTCGAACAGCCGCTCGGCGTCCCTGGCCAGCAGCTTGCCGTTCACGCCCCGCCCCGTGCGGGCGGGCACCAGGACCGGCTTGCCGTTCACGATGTCGTACGTGGCGTCGCGCGGCTGCTGGGCCGCGTCCACCAGCCGGCTCTCCAGGGCCGCCAGCACCGCCGTGGTGTCGAACTGGGGCGCGAGCCCGCCGGAGCCGTCGGAGTTGTAGGTCAGGTTGGCGGCGATCACGGCCGGGGGGATCTGCGCCTGCTTGTCGCCGACCGTCAGCGTGACGGGCCCGGAGACGGCCTGCTTCGCCTTGGTGAGGGCGGTCGCGACGGCGTCGGCGCTGGTGACGGACTTGGCCGGCCTGAGGGTGAGCACGACGTTGCCGCCGCCCTGCAGGAAGGCGTCGCCGATCCGGCGCACGGCGTCCTCCCGGTCGAGCAGCACGCCGTCCTCGGGCTGGCGGGCCTTCGGCTCCAGCCCGGTGAAGGTCACCCGGCCCTCGTGGGGCTTCTTGTCGGCGGCCTCGGCCATGCCCTCGACGGTCCTGGCCAGCTGCGAGGAGTCGAGGTTCACCTTCGGCTGGAGCTGGGTCTTGCCGGTGAGGCCCCGCCACACCTCCTGCGGGCTGGGGAACCCGCTGGGCGCCTGGCCGATCGTGCCGACCACGTCGAGTTCGAGACCGGCCTCGTCGGACTGGATGGTCTCCTTGCGGCCGGCGATGTCGACCACGACCGGGCGGCTCAGCCGGGTGGCGAGCTCGTTGCGGAGCTTGTCGGCCGCCTGGGTGACGGTCAGCCCGCCGATGTCGACGCCCGAGACCTGGGTGCCGCGCAGGACGGAGCCCGACATGAGCACGGCGGGCACCACGTACGCCAGCGCCGCGAGCAGCACGATGCACACCAGCAGGCCCGGCAGGAGGCGGCGCTTGCGAGGCGGCTCGGGCTCGTACGAGGTCGGCCGCTCCGAGGGGGAGCCGAACACGGGCGCGGGCGGGGACGGCGGTTGCTTGCCGTTCACCGGCCATGGCTGCGCCGGCGGCGCCACAGGGGGCAGCGCACCGCCCGAGGGACCGCCCGGGGCGCTCGGGCCTTGGGCCGGCCGGGGTTCCTGCCTGTCCGTGGGGCCGAAGATGTCCCGGGAGACACCCGGGGGCAGCCCTTCGATCCGCGGCTTCTTGGAGACCCCCGACGCGGGTAACGGCACCGAGGCGAACGGGTCGGTCGGTGATTCGATCGGTCCGGCGTTACGCACGCCTCAATCTCCTCCCGGTCCGCAGCCAAGTCTCAGGCAACAGTAAGGCACGCGGATCCGCATATGTCACGGGAAATGGCTACGGAAGTGTGTCAACCTAGCCACCGGTAGCGATGTTCCGGCCGTCCGGCGGTGCCGTAACGGGGCCGGAACTCGGCCTGCCCGGCCACGCACAGGTATTCGAGATAGCGGCGGACGCTCACCCTCGACAGGCCCGTGAGCTCGGCCGTCTCGGTCGCCGACAGGTCGCGGCCCGCCTCCCGGAGGGTGTCCGCGACCAGTTCGCACGTGGCCGCCGACAGCCCCTTCGGCATCGGTGCGGACGTCTTGGGGCTCCCGAAGAGCCGGTCCACGTCGTCCTGCCGCGCCTCGGGGCCGATGGCGGTCAGGCGCCTGCGGGTGTCGGCGTACTGCTGGAGCCGGTCGGTCAGCGCGGCGGCGGTGAAGGGCTTGATGAGGTAGTTGACGGCACCGCCGCGCATGGCCTCCCTGACCGTGGGCACGTCGCGGGCGGCGCTGATCATGAGGACGTCCACACCATGGAGCTGATTGAGCACCTCAAGTCCCGACATGTCGGGCAGGTAGATGTCGAGCAGCACGAGGTCCGGCCGCAGCTCGGCCGCCGCGGTGAGCGCGTCGGCCCCGCTGTGCGCGACGGACACGACCCGGAATCCGGGTACGCGCGCCACGTAGCCGCTGTGGATGCGGGCGACCATGAAGTCGTCGTCCACCACCAGCACCCGGATGTCACTCATGACCGCACCTCCGCCAGGAGCCCGGGCACGCGCACCACTGCCGCGGGTCCCGGCACGCGCACCTCCGCCGCGGATCCCGGCACCGGGATCACGTGCGGGCCTTCGCCGGGAGCAGGGCCGTGAAGACCGCGCCGCCCGAGTTCCGTACACGTACCCAGCCGCCCCGGCGCAGACACGCCTGCCGGGTCAGCGCCAGCCCGAGCCCGCGCGGCCCCGACTGGGCGGCCTTGGTGGTGAACCCCTCCCTGAACACCTCTTCCACCAGGTCGGGCGCGATGCCCGGCCCGGAGTCGCCCACCCGAACGCGCAGCCCGTCGGTGTCGGCCTGCACCGACACCTCGATCGTGCCCTCGGCGCCGTCGAGCGCGTCGATGGCGTTGGCGACCAGGTTGCCGACCACGAGGACCGCGTCCTGCGGGTCGCCGAGCAGGCCCTCGGGCACGGCGGAGTCGTCCGACAGCACGAGCCGGGCGCCCCGCTCGGCCGCCTCGGCGGACTTGGCCAGCAGCAGGGCGGCCAGGGTGGGGTCCTGGACGCGTTCGCGCAGGTCGGTGACGTAGGCGCCGCCGGTGCTGCGGGTGATGAAGTTGATGGCCGCATCGTGCTCGCCCAGCTCCAGCAGGCCGACGATGGTGTGCATGCGGTTGGCGAACTCGTGCGCCTGCGCCCGCAGCGCGTCCGTCGCGCTGCTGGTGTCGTGGAGCTCGCGGGCCAGCCGGGTCAGCTCGGTGCGGTCCCGCAGGGTGACGACCCAGCCGCGGTGCTGGCCGCGTACCGAGACCGGGGTGCGGTTGAGCACCAGCACGCGCTCGCCGTGCAGCACGACGCGGTCCTCGCCGGGGTCGGCGCCCCCGAGCACGTCGCGCATGCGCTCGGAGACCGGCATCTGCGTCAGGTCCTCGCCGACGTTGCCCAGGAGCTCGCGGGCGGCGTCGTTGACCAGCGTGACGCGGCCGTTGAGGTCGAGCGCGAGCACGCCCTCCTTGACGCCGTGCAGCACACCCTCGCGCTGCTCCAGCAGCGCGGCGATCTCGCGCGGCTCCAGCCCGAACGTCTGCCTGCGCACCCGCGCGGTGATCACCGCGGCCAGCGTGAGCCCCGCCAGCAGCACGGCCAGCGCCGTCCAGACCAGCGGCGGGAGCGCGGCGCCGAGCTGGCCGACGACCGTGGTCTCCAGCACGCCGACCGAGACCAGGCCGATCACGCTGCCGTATTCGTCGCGGATGGGGGCCTTGCCCCTGACCGTGGTGCCGATCGTGCCGGTCTCGGTGCCGACCCAGCTCCTGCCCGTCTTGAGCACGGTGGTGCCGTCCGTGGACAGCTGCTTGCCGATCAGCAGGGTGTTGGGATGGGCGTAGCGCTTCTGCTCGGCGTTGGCGATCACCACATAGTCGGCGCCGGTCTCGTGCTGCACGCTCATGGCCAGCGGCTGCAGGACCGTCTCCGGATTCTTCAGTTTGAACGCTTCCCTGACCTGTGGGAGCCCTGCCACGGACTGCGCGATGGCCAGCGCCCGCTGCTGGTGCAGCGAGTCGAGCTGATCGCGCGTGTGCTCGGCCCACACCCCTGCGGTGCCCCCGACGGCGAGGATCACGATCACCATCTGGAGCACGAACAGCTGGGTCCCGAGGGAGGCGTCATAGACGCGTCTCACGTTGCACATGGAAACAAACGCAGGTCACGGCCAGGTTGCGACCAATACGACCACTATGACGGCAAGCGTGCAAAGCCTCGACGTGAGCGAGCGGGGGCTTCACGATCCCAGTTTTACAACCGTGAAACACCCCCTGGAGTGATCATGCGCTTGCGCGTATTCGCCGCCCTCGCGGCATTCTCCCTCGCCGCGCTGACCGGCTGCGGCGAGTCAGGCACCGGCACGTCCGCCAGCGGCTCCTTGCGGATCATGGCTCCGGCCTCCCCCGGCGGCGGCTGGGACCAGACCTCCCGCATCGCGGAGCAGGCGATCAAGGCCGCCGACTCCAAGCGCAAGGTCGAGGTGTACAACGTGCCCGGCGCGGGCGGCACGATCGGCCTGGCGCAGCTCGCGGGCGAGAAGGGCAACGGCAACCTGCTGATGACCATGGGCCTGGTCATGGTCGGCGCCATCGAGCAGAACAAGTCCAAGGTCACCCTGGCCGAGACCACTCCGATCGCCAAGCTGACCGAGGAGTACGAGATCGTCGTCGTCCCGGCCGAGTCCCCGTACAAGTCGCTCGCCGACATGGTGGCGGCCTGGAAGGCCGACCCGAAGAAGGTGTCGATCTCGGGCGGGTCCGCCGGCGGCACCGACCACATCGTGGCGGGCCTGATGGCCAAGGCCGCGGGCGTGGACCCCAAGCAGGTCAACTACATCGCCCACTCCGGCGGCGGCGAGGCGCTCAACGAGCTGCTCGGCAACAAGGTCAGCGCGGGCATCTCGGGCGTGGCCGAGTTCGCGGAGCACGTGAAGTCCGGCAAGCTGCGCGCCCTCGGCGTGACCTCCGCCGAGCGGATCCCCGGCCTGGACGCGCCCACGCTGAAGGAGGGCGGCCTGGACGTCTCGCTGGCCAACTGGCGCGGCTTCGTCGCCCCCGGCGGCCTGTCCGACGCCGACAAGAAGGCGCTGACCGACCTGGTCACCAAGATGCACGACTCGCAGCCGTGGAAGGACGCGGTGAGCAAGAACGGCTGGATCGACTCGTTCCAGACCGGGCAGCAGTTCACCGACTTCCTGAGCTCCGAGCAGACCCGGGTCAAGGGCATCATCGCCGAGATGGGGCTCGTTTCCTGATGACTCGCTGGTGGCGGCCCGAGCTCGGGCTGGCGGTCGTGGTGCTGGGCCTGGGCGTGCTCGTCGTGATCGGGACGCTGGACGTCTCCGCGGCGGCCTCCCAGCTCGGCATCGGGCCCCGTTTCTTCCCCATGCTGGTGGGCGGCGCCATGGTGCTCATCGGCCTGTTCTACGTGGCCGACGTCATCCGCGGCGGCCACGGCGACCCTGAGGAGAGCGAGGACGTGGACGTGGAGGCGCCCACGGACTGGCGCAGCGTCGGGCTGGTCAGCGGAATCTTCCTGGCGTTCACGGCGCTCCTCAACGTGCTCGGCTGGATCATCGGCGCGAGCCTGCTGTTCTTCGGGCTGTCACTGGCGCTCGGGGCCGAGCACAAGGTGCGCACGGCCGTGATCTCGGTGGTCGTGGGGCTCGCCACGTACCTGCTGTTCGTCAAGGGCCTCGGCGTGTCGCTGCCGGGCGGGCTGCTGGCGGGGGTGATCTAGGTGGAGTCGCTCCAGCTTCTGCTCGACGGCTTCGCCGCCGCGCTCACCCCCGTCAACCTCCTGTACGCGCTCGTCGGCGTCACGCTCGGCACCCTGGTCGGCGTGCTGCCCGGCATCGGGCCCGCGATGACCGTGGCGCTGCTCCTGCCGATCACGTTCACGGTGCCGCCGGCCAGCGCGTTCATCATGTTCGCGGGCATCTACTACGGCGGCATGTACGGCGGCTCGACCACCTCCATCCTGCTCAACACGCCCGGCGAGTCCTCGTCGATGATCACGGCGCTGGAGGGCAACAAGATGGCCCGGCGCGGCCGGGCGGCGCAGGCGCTGGCCACGGCGGCCATCGGCTCGTTCGTGGCCGGGACGATCGCCACGGCGCTGCTGGTCGTGGCCGCGCCCGCCGTGGTGAGCTTCGCAATCTCGTTCGGTCCCGAGGACTACTTCGCGCTGGCGATCCTGGCCTTCACCGCCGTGTCGTCCGTGCTGTCCCGCTCGGTCGTGCGCGGCCTGGCCTCCCTGGGCCTCGGGCTCGTGATCGGGCTCGTCGGCATCGACCAGCAGACCGGCCAGGCCCGGCTCACCATGGGCATCCCGCAGTTGCTCGACGGCATCGACGTCGTGATCGTCGCGGTGGGGCTCTTCGCGCTCGGCGAGGCCCTCTACGTGGCCTCGCGGCTGCGCCACGACACGCCCGAGGTGGTGCCCGTCGGACGGGCGTGGATGGGGCGCGCGGACTGGCGGCGCTCCTGGTTCCCGTGGCTGCGCGGCACGGCGCTGGGCTTCCCGTTCGGCGCGCTGCCCGGCGGCGGGGCGGAGATCCCCACCTTCCTGTCGTACGCGGCCGAGAAGCGGCTGGCGCGCGGACAGGCCCGCGAGGAGTTCGGCAAGGGGGCCATCGAGGGTGTGGCCGGGCCCGAGGCGGCCAACAACGCCTCCGCGGCGGGCACCCTGGTCCCGCTGCTCACGCTGGGCCTGCCCACGTCGGCGACGGCCGCGATCCTGCTGGCCGCCTTCCAGCAGTACGGGCTCCAGCCCGGGCCGCAGCTGTTCGACCACAACCCGGCGCTGGTGTGGGGCATGATCGCGTCGCTGTTCATCGGCAACACGATGCTGCTGGTGCTGAACCTGCCCCTCGCTCCCCTGTGGGCTCGCGTCCTGCGGATCCCCCGCCCGTACCTGTACGCCGGGATCGTCCTGTTCGCCGCCCTCGGCGTCTACGCCCTGAACGGCACCGTCGTGGACCTCGTGGTCCTGTACGTCCTGGGTCTCCTGGGCTACGCCATGCGCCGCTTCGGTCTGCCGGTCGCCCCCGCGGTGATCGGCATGATCCTGGGCCCGATGGCGGAGATCCAGCTCCGCCGGGCCCTGGCGATCGGGGCCGGCGACGTGACGGTCCTCGTGCGCAGCCCGGTCGCCGTGGTGCTGCTGGTCCTGGCCGCCCTGGCGTTGCTCACGCCGGTGTTCAGGACGCTGTCGGCCCGGCGGCGTGCGGTCACACCGGTCGATTGACGGGCTCACGAGCTGGTTCCGCCGGTGCCACCGGATCGGCGGAACCGCTCGTGGCCCAGCGCCCGAAAGACCGGGGCGCGATCGCCAGCCCGGCCAGCGCCATGACCAGCGTGGCCGCGTACACCGTCCAGTATCCCGAGTGGGCCGCCGTGAACAGCGCACTGGTGACGGCCACCGCCACCACCGAGAACACCGACTCGCCCACCTGCAGCGCCGAGCTGTTCCTGCCCTGCTCGCCGGGCGCCGACAGCTCCAGCGTCAGCACCGACAGCGTCGGGTAGAGCAGGCCGATCCCGAAGCCGGTGATGATCCACGCCGGGTAGCCCAGCCCCACCGGCACCGCGGTGAACGTCACCGTGCCCATGAGCAGGATGCCCAGCGCCAGCATGGCCGAGCCCAGCCGCAGGTTCGTCACCTGGCTGAAGGTCTCGCGGCCCTGCAGCCACGAGGCGAACGACCAGGTCAGAGAGCCTCCCATGAGCACGAGGCCGGCGGCCAGCGTCGACAGGCCGCGCGCCTGGATCAGCATGAGCGGCACGATCACCTCGGCCGCGAAGAACGCGCCGGAGGCCAGGCCGCGCAGCCCGACCACGGACGGCAGCCCGCGGGCGGCGCGCAGCGTACCGGCGGGAAGCAGCCTGGGCAGCGCCACGAGCAGCACCGCCAGGCCCGCGACCAGCAGCACGAGCCGCCCGTCGCTGCCGTACTGCATGAGCCCGGCGCCCACGGCCGTCACGACCGCCCAGCCGATCTTCCCCAGCAGGCCGGGCTCGGACTCGCTCTGCCCACCGGCCAAAGGCTGACCCGCCAGCCCGCGCAGCAGCACCAGGCCGCCCGCCACGGTCAGCATCGGCACCAACAGGAACACCCAGCGCCACCCGAGCGTCTCGGTCACCACTCCCACGATCGCCGGCCCCGCCATCGAGGGCACCACCCACGCGGTCGCGAAGAGGGAGAAGATCCGCGGATGCAGCTCCTCGGGATAGACCCGGGCCACCACGACATAGAGCGCCACGCTGACCAGCGCGCCGCCGAACCCCTGCAGGAACCGGCCCGCGATCAGCACCTCCATGCTCGGCGCCAGCCCCACCACCGTCAGACCGCCGACAAACCCCGCCACACCGGTCCACAGGGGCGCCAGGGGGCCGCGTACGTCCGCCCACCGGCCGCCGAGCACGGTGCCCACCACGCTGGCCGCCATCGCCCCGCTGAACGCCAGACCGTAGAGCTCCAGCCCGCCGAGCTCCTTGGCCACGACCGGCATGGCGATCGCGACCGCCATGTACTCGAAGGCCACCAGCGACACCATCGCCACCAGGCCCGCCGTCAACGCTTTTCTCTTCATGTCCCGAACGCTACGGAGCCCCGTCTCCCGGCGCCTCCAGCGCCGGTCCTAGCCGGCCCCGGCAATTGGGCCTAGGACCCCGCGCCAAAGCCGAGGGCCCCGCCGTCGGAACGGCGAGGCCCTCATCGTTTGCCTGCGTTATTCGGAGACGCCCAGCTTCTCCAGGATCAGCTGGCGGGCGCGGGCCGCGTCGGCCTTGCCCCTGCTCGCCTTCATGACGCCGCCCACCAGGGCGCCGGCCGCGGCGATCTTGCCGGACCTGACCTTCTCGGCCGCGTCGGCGTTGGCGGCCAGCACCTGGTCGATGATGGCCAGCAGCTCGCCCTCGTCGCTGACGATCTGCAGGCCGCGCTTCTCGACCACCTCGTCCGGAGTGCCCTCACCGGCCAGCACGCCTTCGAGCACCTCCCGCGCCAGCTTGTCGTTGAGCGCGCCGGAGGCCACCAGCTCGGTCACCCTGGCGATCTGCGCCGGGGTGATGGGCAGGTCGGCCAGCGCGGCGCCGGTCTCGTTGGCGCGCCTGGCCAGCTCGCCCATCCACCACTTGCGCGCGTCCGCCGCCGGGGCGCCCGCCGCGACCGTGGCCTCGACCAGGTCGAACGCGTCGGCGTTGTGCATGGCCTGCATGTCGAGGTCGGACAGCCCCCACTCGGCCTGCAGCCGCTTGCGCCTGACCGACGGCAGCTCGGGCAGGGCCGCCTTCAGCTCCGCCACCCAGGCGGTGTCGGGCGCGATCGGCACCAGGTCGGGCTCCGGGAAGTAGCGGTAGTCCTGCGCCTCCTCCTTGGACCTGCCGGACGTGGTGGTGCCGGTGTCCTCGTGGAAGTGCCGGGTCTCCTGAATGATCTTCCCGCCGTCGGCCAGTACGGCCGCCTGGCGCTCGATCTCGCTCCGCACGGACCGCTCGACGCTGCGCAGCGAGTTGACGTTCTTGGTCTCCGTACGGGTGCCCCACTCGGAGGAGCCGCGCGGCATCAGCGACACGTTGACGTCGCACCGCAGCGAGCCCTCCTCCATGCGCACGTCGGAGACGCCGAGGGAGCGCATGATCTCGCGCAGCTCGGTGACGTACGCCTTGGCCACCTCGGGCGCGAGCCGGTCGGTGCCCGGGATGGGCTTGGTCACGATCTCGACCAGCGGGATGCCGGCGCGGTTGTAGTCGACGATCGAGTAGTCGGCCCCCTGGATGCGCCCGGTCGCGCCGCCCACGTGGGTGGACTTGCCGGTGTCCTCCTCCAGGTGCACCCGCTCGATCTCGATCCGCACGGTCCTGCCGTCGATCTCGACGTCGAGGTAGCCGTCGAAGCAGAGCGGCTCGTCGTACTGCGAGATCTGGTAGTTCTTCGGCATGTCCGGATAGAAGTAGTTCTTCCGGGCGAAGCGGCACCACTCGGCGATCGAGCAGTTCAGCGCCAGGCCGATGCGGATGGTCGACTCGATGGCCGCGGCGTTGGCCACCGGCAGCGACCCGGGGAGCGCCAGGCAGGTCGGGCAGACCTGCGTGTTGGGCGGGGCGCCGAAGGCGGTCTTGCAGCCGCAGAACATCTTCGACCTGGTGCCCAGCTCGACGTGCGTCTCCAGGCCCAGCACCGGCTCGAACCGGTCGAGCGCTTCGTCATAGACCATGGTCATAGCGACGGGGCCTCCTTCAGCAGCGGGCCGCCCCAGCGGCTCTCCAGGGCCTTCTCAACGGCCGCACCGACGCGGTAGCAGCGGTCGTCGGCCAGGACCGGCGCCATGATCTGCAGGCCGACCGGCAGGTTGTCCTCGTCGGCCAGGCCGACCGGCACCGACATGGCCGCGTTGCCCGCCAGGTTGGACGGGATGGTGCACAGGTCGGCGAGGTACATCGCGATCGGGTCGTCGGCGCGCTCGCCGATCCCGAACGCCGTGGTCGGCGTGGTCGGCGACACCAGCACGTCGACCTGCTGGTAGGCGGCCTCGAACTCGCGGGAGATGACCGTGCGCACCTTCTGCGCCTGGCCGTAGTAGGCGTCGTAGTAGCCGCTCGACAGCGCGTACGTGCCGAGCATGATGCGCCGCTTGACCTCGGCGCCGAACCCGGCGGCCCTGGTCAGCGCCATGACCTCCTCGGCGCTGCGGGTGCCGTCGTCGCCGACGCGCAGGCCGTAGCGCATGGCGTCGAAGCGCGCCAGGTTGGACGAGCACTCCGACGGCGCGATCAGGTAGTAGGCGGGCAGCGCGGTCGTGAACGACGGGCAGGAGACCTCGACGACCTTGGCCCCGAGCGACTCCAGGAGCTGCACGGCCTCGTGGTAGCGGGCCAGCACGCCGGCCTGGTAGCCCTCGCCGGCGAACTCCTTGACGACGCCGATCCGCATGCCGGCGATGTCGGGGTTCTTCGCGGCCTCGACCACGCTCGGCACGGGCGCGTCGATCGAGGTGGAGTCCATCGGGTCGTGCCCGGAGAACGCCTCGTGCAGCAGCGCCGCGTCGAGCACGTTGCGGGCGAACGGGCCCGGCGTGTCGAGCGAGCTGGCGAACGCGATGAGCCCGTAACGGGACGAGCCACCATAAGTAGGCTTCATGCCCACGATGCCGGTCACCGAGGCCGGCTGCCGGATGGAGCCGCCCGTGTCGGTGCCCGTGGACAGCGGCGCCTCGTACGCGGCCACGGCGGCACTGGAGCCGCCCGACGAGCCGCCCGGGATCTTCGTCAGGTCCCACGGGTTGTGGGTGACCTGGTACGCCGAGTTTTCCGTGGAGGAGCCCATGGCGAACTCGTCCAGGTTGGTCTTGCCCAGGAAGACCAGCCCCGCCTCGCGCAGCCGCGCGGTGACGGTCGCGTCGTACGGCGGGCGCCAGCCCTCGAGGATCTTGGACGCGGCCGTGGTCGGCATGTCGCGCGTGGCGAAGATGTCCTTGTGCGCGATCGGCACGCCGGCCAGCGGGCCGAGCTTCTCGCCCGCCCTCAGCCTGGCGTCGACGGCCCGCGCCTGCTCCAGCGTCGTCTCGCGATCGATGTGGAGGAACGCCTGGACCTTGGGCTCGACCTCGGCCATGCGGTCGAGGTGCGCCTCGGCCACCTCGACGGCCGACACCTCGCCGCCGGCGATCATCGATCCCAGCTCGGCGGCAGTCTTGCGGATCAGACTCATGCGCCCTCCTTCGTCGGGCACATGAGCCTGACAGAGCTGTGCTTACTTGTTCGCTCGCTACGCTCGCTCATGCCTCCTCCCCGAGGATGCGCGGCACCCGGAAGCGGTCGTCCTCGACGGCGGGCGCGCCGGAGAGCGCCTGCTCGGGCGTCAGGCACTGTCGTACCTCGTCGGCACGGAAGACATTGGTCAGCGGAAGCGCGTGCGACGATGGCGGCACGTCCTCGGCGGCGACCTCGGCGACCTTCGCAACCGCTTCGATGATGGCATCGAGCTGGGTGGCGTAGTGGTCGAGTTCGTCGTCGGTGAGCGCCAGCCTGGACAACCGGGCCAGGTGTGCGACCTCGTCGCGGGTTATGGCGGACATGAGTCGTGTAACCCGTTTCGTGGATGGAGTCTTTGGACAATGCCATCCTAGGGGGCTTGACGTGGCAGCCCCGAACCGATTAACCGCCCCGAAACGAACCTCACCCTGCTCCCGCTCGTTATCCGCTTGGGGACAGGGGGTCGGCCGTGGAGCGGAACGGCTGCGGCGCGGGATGCCTGGTGGTGCTCATCGTGCTGACGATGCCTCTGGTGCTCGTCGCCGGAGTGCTGCTGGCGGCCGCCACCGTGTCCGCCGCCCGGCTGGAGTACCGCGCCGCGCACGGCGAGGGCACGATGGGCACCTTCACGGCGACCGACCTGGACTGCTCGGGCCGCGGCCCCTGCCGCTGGGGGGGCGTCTTCGAGTCCCCCGCACGGATCCGGCAGGGCGCCTGGATCTACGGGTACGAGCCCCTCGACCTGTCCGAGGGCGACCGCGTACCCGCCCTGGACGCGGGCCACGACGTCAAGGTGTTCCGTCCGGGCTCCTACGACTGGCCCGGCGTGCTGCTGCTGTCGGCCCTCTCGCTCGCCACCCTGCTCCTGCCCGCCTACCTGCTCCGGCGCGTCCTGCGGAAGCGCCCGCCGGTCCTGCGGAAGCGCCCGCCGGGTCAGGCCGATCGGCTGACCTCGGGCTGGTAGCCGTACTCGATCCCGGGCCCAGCGCCGGTGTGCTCCCTGAGCCAGACCGTGGCGTCGGCGGCGGCCATGGGCCGCCCGAACAGCCACCCCTGCCCCATGTCGCACCCCATCTCGTCCAGCCGCATCGCGACCTCGTCCGACTCCACGCCTTCGGCGACCGAGCGGAGGCCGAGCGAGCGGACCAGGTCCACGATCGAGCGGACGATCCGGTAGTCGTCCTCCGACTCGGCGATCCGGCGTACGAACGAGGCGTCGATCTTGACCTCGGACACCGCCAGGCGCTGGAGCCGGATCAGCGACGAGTAGCCCGTGCCGAAGTCGTCGAGCGCCAGCGGCACGCCCAGCGCGGCCAGCGCCTTGATGGTCTCGTGGGTGTAGGCCTGGTCGCCCGTCAGGATGCGCTCGGTCACCTCCAGCTGGATGGCCCCCGGCGGGAGCCCGGAGGCGGCCAGGCCGACCTCCAGTTGCTCCGGCAGAGCCGAGTCGAGCAGGTCGCGGGCCGAGATGTTGACGGAGATCTGCACCTGCAGCCCCGTGTGCCACCAGCGGGCCGCCTGCTCCAGCGCCGCCTCGATGACGTACGCCGTGAGGGGCCGCATCAGGTACGACTGCTCCGCCAGCGGCACGAACTCCGACGGCGGGATCATCCCGTGCACCGGATGACGCCACCGCAGCAGCGCCTCGACGCCCTGGACGGCGCCGGTGCCGAGGCTGACCTTGGGCTGGAAGTGCAGCCGCAGCTCGCGGCTGTCGATGGCACGGCGCAGGTCGCCGAGGAGATTGAGGCGTTCGGGAGAGTTGCGGTCCTTGTCGGGCTGGTAGAGCTCGACCCCGGTCCGCCCCTCCTTCGCCAGGTACATGGCCACGTCGGCCCGTTGCAGCAGCAGCTCGAAATCGGGGGCGTGGTCCGGATAGAGCGCGATCCCGACGGAACCGTCCACGTCGAAGGTCATGCCCTCCAGCCGGACCGGCTCGGTCAGCGCCGCCCGCAGCCGGGCCGCGACCTCTCTGGCCGCGTGGGCGTCCCTGATCGAGGGCAGCAGCACGGCGAACTCGTCACCGCCCAGCCGCGCCACGACGTCGCCGGGGCGTACGGAATGGGTGAGCCGGTGCGCCACCGTCTGCAGCAGCCGGTCGCCCACCGGATGCCCCATCGTGTCGTTGACCTCCTTGAACCGGTCGAGGTCGAGGAGGAACAGGCCCACCCGCTCGTCGTGCCGGGCCTCGGCCAGCGCCTCCTCCGTGCTGACGATGAGCATCTTGCGGTTGGGCAGGCCGGTCAGCTCGTCGTGCAGGGCCTGATGGTCACGGCGCATCGAGAGCGTGGCGGTGAAGTAGACGGCGGCCAGCGGGGCGACGAAAAGGGGCACCATGCCGGGCGAGTGCTCCATGGCCACGACGACCAGGGGCGCCAGGCCGAGCAGCCCGACGTACACGAGGCTCTGCGGGACGACCGTGACCCTGAACACCCGCGTGATCGAGCGCCGCTCGTGCAACGCGACCGCGCCGCACACGAGAGCCGCCCTGGTGGCGAAGTACGCGACCCCGGCCAGCGCGATCGCCGGCAGGTCCGACCCGTCCGGCACCCACGGCACGGCCGGGCTCGGCGCGATCCCGAACACCCCCATCACCACGGCCGCCGCGGTGAGCGCGAGCGTCGACTGCGCGATGTTGAACATGACCCGATGCCACGCCTTACGCGTCACCACCCCGTTCATGGCGACGGCGACGGCCTGCATGAGCACCGCGACGGGCAGCCCGAAGTGCAGGAGCACGGCGAAGGTGAACATGGTGGAGGGGTACGTGCCACCCACAGAGGCGGCGGACGACACCATCACGGGCCTCAGCTCGCCCAGGATCACCAGCACCGACAGCGCCCAGAACAGCGGCGTGCGGGCGAGCTCCACCAGCCCGACGGCGTCCAGCCTCAGCATGGCCACCACGAGCGCGGTGAAGCCGATCACGGTTATGCCCGCGAGGAACGCCCAGAGCGGCGAGCCGACGCGTGGTCCGGTGTCGCGGGTGTCGGTTGGGTCAGTCATCGGTAACAGAACCCCCATTAGGTCACTATGGGAGGGTACGACCTTCACCCCACTTCGCGAAACCAAGCGCGTACGTTCCGTCACTTCTCCTTTCCGACATATACCCAAAAACCACCCTCGGTAGCAAGCCGCCTACCCTCCCCGCACAACCGACCCTCTCGGCCCCCACCACCGACAGCGGCCCCACCCCGACGCCACCCAGCCCGCCCCACTCCACCCGACGCCGCATCCCGCATCGAGCCGGGCACCACACACCAGCGCCGCATCCCACAGCGGCCAGGCACCGCACACCAGCGCCGAACTCCACCGCACCGCACCCCGCCGACGCGGCGCCCAAGAACGCCCTCGCCGAGAGCCGCGACACGGCCCACGCGGCGCTCCTGCCGCTCCACCCACCCCCGCGCGCTGCCGTGCCATCCCGGCGACGCGACGCCACCCCCGCCGCCTCACCCGCTCCCGCGCGCTGCCGTGCCATCCCCACACGCGCCACCCACCAAGCGCCCAGCTCGCCGGAGCGCCGCATAGCGCACGCCGCTCACCCGGCACCGCATCCCGAGCAGCGGCCGGGCACCGCCGCACCAGCGCCCGGCCGTCGGATGGTGTTAAGCCTCCGTGGGCACCGCCGCAGCCGCGGCCGCTTCCGGGCCGTCCTTCAGCAGGACCTCGAACCCGGTCCCGTCCAGGATCGGCACCCCGAGGCTCACCGCCTTGTCGTACTTCGACCCCGCGTTCTCCCCCACCACCAGGAACGACGTCTTCTTCGACACCGACCCCGACACCTTCCCGCCCCGGCTGGTGATCGCGTCGGCCGCCGAGTCGCGGGTGTAGCCCTCCAGCGTCCCCGTCACCACGAACGTCAGCCCCTCGAGCGTCTGCGGCCCCTTCTCCGGTGCGGGCTCGTCCTCCATCCGCACCCCCGCGGCCCGCCACCGGTCGATGATCTCCCGGTGCCAGTCCACCGAGAACCACTCCCGGATCGTGGCCGCCACCCGGGGCCCGATGCCCTCGACGGCGGCCAGCTCCTCCTCCGAGGCGTTCATGATGCGGTCGATCGAGCGCATCTCGTCGGCCAGCGCGCGGGCGGTCGGCGGGCCGATGTGCCGGATCGACAGGGCGACCAGCACGTTGGCGAGCGGCGCCTGCTTGGCCTGCTTCAGCTCCTCGATGAGCTGCAGCGCGTTCTGGCTGGCCCCGCCGTCGATGTTGGAGAAGAAGGTGACGACCTTCTCCTCTCCGGTCTTGGGGTCGATCTTGGCCAGACCGGTGTTCTGGTCGCGGACGATCGACTTGATGGGCAGCAGCTGCTCCAGCGTCAGGTCGAACAGGTCGGCCTCGGTGCGCACCACGGGCTCCTGGGGCGGCAGCGGCTGGGTGAGCGCGGTGGCCGCGACGTAGCCGAGCCCGTCGATGTCGAGCGCGCGCCGCCCGCCCGCGAAGAAGATGCGCTCGCGGATCTGGGCGGGGCAGCGGTGGGTGTTGGGGCAGCGCAGGTCGGCGTCGCCCTCCTTCTCGTACGCCAACTCGGTGCCGCACTCCGGGCAGTGGGTCGGCATGACGAACTCGCGCTCCGACCCGTCGCGCAGCGCCGTCACCGGCCCGACGATCTCAGGGATGACGTCGCCCGCCTTGCGCAGCACCACGGTGTCGCCGATGAGCACGCCCTTCTTGACCACGATGGCGGCGTTGTGGAGCGTGGCCCGCTCGACGGTCGAGCCCGACACCGTCACGGGCTCCATCACCGCGTACGGCGTGACCCGCCCCGTGCGGCCGACGCCCACCTCGATGTCGAGCAGCTTGGTGTTGACCTCTTCCGGCGGGTATTTGTACGCCATCGCCCACCGCGGCGCCCGCGACGTGGAGCCCAGCTCCCGCTGCGTGCGGAAGTCGTCGACCTTCACGACCACCCCGTCGATCTCGTACGGAGGATCGTGCCGGTGCACGCGGTAGTTCTCGATGAACTCGTTGACCTCGGTGAGCCCCGGCACCACCTGGTAGAGATCGCTGACCGGCAGCCCGAACTCCCGCAGCCGGTCGTACACGTCGGACTGCGCCCGCGGCACGGCCGAGCCCTCCCAGATGCCGATGCCGTGCACGAGCATCCGCAGCGGCCGCTGGGCCGTGACGCGCGGGTCCTTCTGCCGCAGCGTGCCGGCCGCGGAGTTACGCGGGTTGGCGAACGGCGGCTTGCCCTGCTCAATGAGCTGCTCGTTGAGCTGCTTGAAGTCCTCGACCGGGATGTAGACCTCGCCGCGCACCTCGACCAGGCTGGGGACGTCGTCGCCCGTGAGCCGGTGGGGGACGCCCTTGATCGTGCGGACGTTGGCCGTCACGTCGTCGCCGGTGCGCCCGTCGCCGCGGGTCGCCCCGCGCTCCAGCTTGCCGTCACGGTAGACCAGCGCGATCGCCAGCCCGTCGATCTTGAGCTCGCAGAGGTAGGGCCCCGGATCTCCCTCGGCCAGCCGCTCCGCCCGCTGCATCCAGGCGGCCATGTCGGCTTCGTTGAAGGCGTTGTCGAGGCTCTCCATCCGGTTGAGGTGCTGGACCTTGGCGAAGTCGCCCGACACGGGGGCGCCGACCTTCTGCGTCGGCGAGTCGGGGGTCTGGAGCGACGGATGCGACTCCTCCAGCGCGAGCAGCTCCTTGAACCACCCGTCGAACTGGGCGTCGCTGACCGTCGGCTGGTCGAGCACGTAGTAGCGCCAGCGGGCGTCGTCGACCAGCTCGCTCAGCTCGGCATGCCGCTTGAGCGCGGCCACGGGCACGCCCGCCACCTCGGCGCCTGGCTCACTCACCGTCTGCTCCCCTCCCGAACCCGAATCCGAACCCGTACGTCAACCTGTGCAAACGCTACCGCTGAGCACTGACCTTCAGCGCTCACCCCCGTTGCGACCCGGCCTCCGGGTCCTCCCTGAGCACCTGGGCCGCCTTCCGGCAGGCCGCCAGGGCCGCGCGGGCGTACGCGGGTGACGCCCCGGCCAGCCCGCACGCCGGGGTCAGCACGACCTGCTCGGCCAGCCGGTCGGGCGCGAACCCGAGCCGCCGCCACAGCTCCAGCGCCGGTTTGGCGACCACCCCGACGCCGGGCAGCCGGGTGTCCCGGCCGGGCACGACCCCCAGCAAGAACCGCAGACCCGCCTCGACGGCCTCCCCGAGGGAGTCCTCATCCCTGCGCCGCAGCAGCGCGGCGTCCACCGACACCCCGCGCACCCCGGCCCTGCGCAGCACGTCGAAGGGCACGGACGGCGCGCAGCAGTGCACGATCGGGGCGTCGAAGGAGCGCATGGACTCCTCCACCCGCCACTCCTCGACGGCCGCCAGCCGCCCGAACCCCGACGCCGTCGGCACGGTCCCCGCCAGCACCCCGGGCAGCCCCGGCTCGTCGAGCTGCAGCACGATCTCCGTCACCCCGGGCAGCCGCCGCCGCACGTCCGCGCAGTGGTCGGCGACCCCCTGCGCCAGCGAGTCGGTCAGATCGCGTACGGCCCCGGGGTCGGAGAGCATCTTGTCGCCGTGTTTCAGCTCGATCGACCCGGCCAGCGTCCACGGGCCGCAGACCTGCAGCTTGAGCGGCCCGGAGTAGTCGTGGCCGACCTCCTCCAGCCCGTCGAGGTCCCGCCGCAGATGATCGACGGCCCGCTGATGGTCGCGCCCCGGCCGATCGGTCAGCCGCCACCCGGAGGGCTGCACCTCGACGGGCAGCTCGACGAGCAGCCCGGCCGTCCTGCCGATCATGTCGGCGCCGACGCCCCTGGCCGGCAGCTCGGGCAGGTACGGCAGTCCGGGCACCTCACCGAACACGACCCTGATCGCCTCGAGATGGTCCTCGCCCGGGTGCGAGCCGACTCCGGTGGCTTCCCACGTAGACATGGGGACAAGCGTAGGCTCTGCGGAATGGAGCTGACGAAACACGAGCACGCCTGTGTACGCGTGGAGAAGAACGGCAAGGTCCTGATCATCGACCCCGGGACGTTCAGCAAGGGACCCGTGCTCGACGGGGCCGACGCGGTCCTGATCACCCACGAGCACTGGGACCATGTGGACGTCGACAAGTTGAAGGCCGCGCCGCCCACCCTGGAGATCTACACCTGCGAGGGCGTCGCCGCGGATCTGACGGACGTTCCGCAGAAGGTCCAGGTGGTACGGCACGGCGACGCGTTCGAGGCGGCCGGTTTCCGCGTGCGGGCCTTCGGCGAGTGGCACGCCAAGAACCATCCCGACGT
Source organism: Nonomuraea sp. NPDC051941 (assembly GCF_044593615.1). NCBI lineage: Bacteria > Bacillati > Actinomycetota > Actinomycetes > Streptosporangiales > Streptosporangiaceae > Nonomuraea > Nonomuraea sp. NPDC051941. Next base: position 69,461 of record NZ_JBIUCF010000053.1, on the reverse strand, counting down.
GCCCGTCGTCCAGAATGTCGGGTTCCTCGTGGACGACGAGATCTTCTACCCGGGTGACGCCTTGACGGTCCCGGGAGTGGACGTGCCCACCCTGCTGGTCCCGACCGGCGGGCCCTGGCTGAAGCTCGGGGAGATGATCGAATATCTCCGCGAGATCCGCCCGGCAAGGGCGTTCTCCACCCATGACGGCCTGTACAACGACATCGGCTTCGGCCTGGTGGACAACTGGCTGAAGATGGAGTCGGAGCACCAGAGCGCCGACATCCGCCGCCTGGCGGTCGGCGAGTCGGTGACGCTCAGCTAGCGGCGACGATCGTCGCCGAGCCGATCACGGTGTCGCCGGAATAGAGCACGGCCGCCTGGCCCGCCGCCACTCCGGTGGCCGGGCGGTCGAGATCGATGCGGACGCCGCCACCGATCTCCGCGAAGCGGCACCCGTACACCTCTCCGTGCGCCCGCAGCTGCACGGTCAGGTCCTCGACCGTGGCCGGGCCGTTCCACACCGGGCTGCCGCACGTGATCGAGGTGACCTCGAGCGCGGCACGCGGGCCGACCGTGACGGTGTTGGAAACCGGCTCGATCGACAGCACGTAGCGGGGCCGGCCGTCGGCCGCCGGGCGGTCGATGTGCAGGCCCTTGCGCTGCCCGATCGTGAAACCGTGGGCGCCCTGGTGGCTGCCGACGACGTCACCGCTCTGGTCGACGATGGGGCCCTCGGCCGAGCCGAGGCGCTCGGCCAGGAAGCCGCGGGTGTCGCCGTCGGCGATGAAGCAGATGTCGTGGCTGTCGGGCTTGTCGGCGACGGTCAGGCCGCGCCTGGCAGCCTCCTCGCGCACCTGGGCCTTGGTCGAGTCGCCCAGCGGGAAGATCGCGTGGCTGAGCTGGTCGCGGGTGAGCACCCCGAGCACGTACGACTGGTCCTTGCCCTGGTCGGGGCTCCTGGACAGCACGCCGTCGACCAGCTTGGCGTGGTGGCCGGTGGCGACCGCGTCGAAGCCCAGCGCCAGCGCCCGGTCGAGCACCGCCGAGAACTTGATCTTCTCGTTGCACCGCAGGCACGGGTTGGGCGTGCGGCCCGCGGCGTACTCGGACACGAAGTCCTCGACCACGTCGCGTTGGAAGCGCTCGGCCATGTCCCAGATGTAGAAGGGGATGCCGATCACGTCGGCGGCGCGTCGCGCGTCGCGCGAGTCCTCGATCGTGCAGCAGCCCCGCGCGCCCGTACGGTGGGATTGGGGGTTGGCCGACAGAGCGAGGTGCACACCAGTGACGTCGTGACCGGCCTCGGCGATCCGAGCGGCGGCCACGGCGGAGTCGACGCCGCCCGACATGGCGGCAAGCACACGCAGTCCCATGACCGTTCCAGCGTACTGTCCGCGCGGGAGTGCGCGACCATGGGCGGGGTCTGCGAGTATTCAGGCCATGCGACTGTTCGGGCGCAAGGGCGCAGAGGAAGAGACCGGCGACGGGATCGCCGAGTTCTGGGCGTGGTGGCAGGAGTCCAGGCCAGGGCTCGACTCCCTGGTCGCGAACGGCGACGTCGAAGGGCTTGAGGAGCGGCTGGCCCCGGCGGTCGCCGCGATCCACCCGGGCCTGGTCTGGGAGGTGGCTCCGGGCAAGGAGGCCGCGCACGCCCTGGTGGTGACCGCGGCCGGCGACCCCGAGCTGCGCTCGCTCGCGCACCGCTGGGCCAAGGCGGCGCCGCCGTCCGACATGCTGTGGGAGTACCACCCGTCGCGGCAGGCCAATCCGCAGGCCATGGAGCTGACGCTGGACGTCGGCGGCTTCGAGTTCGCGCTCGACAAGCTGATGCTGGGGCTGCGGGTGCCGAGGGACCAGCCGCGGGTCGACGTGTCCGCGTACCACCCGATCTTCGGCGAGCTGGACGAGGACACCAGGATGGAGGCCACCCTGCTGGCCCTCGACTGGCTGCTCGGCGAGGACGACGTGGCCCGCTGGGTCGGGGAGATCACGCCGGCCACGTTCCAGCCGATCGACTCCGTGCCCGCCGTCCACCTGCCCGCCGTGGTCGCCGACGTGGCCTCGGGCTACACCGAGGAGGAGTGGGTGCTGCTCGAAGGGCAGACCGGCAGCGGCGCGCCGCTGGTCGCCACGGCCCGCCACCCGCTGCGGCCGGTGGACTATCCGCTGTTCGACCAGCACATCGCGATCACGCTGCCGTACACCCACCGCGACGAGAACGGCCTGCCGGTCGGCGACTCGCTCACGGCGCTGCGCGACTTCGAGGAGCGGCTGGCCGCGCGGCTGCTCAAGCTGCGCGACGACGCGGTGCTGGCGGCGCACATGAGCGCCGAGGGGCATCGGATCATCCACGTGTACGCCGACCCGACCGGCGACGCGGCGATCCACGCGAAGGAGCTGATCGTGAGCTGGGAGGAGGGCGAGCCCCGGGTGGACGTGGCCGCCGATCCGTCCTGGTCCGCCGTGGTGTCCTTCCTGACCTGAGCCCCCGGCTGCCCGGGTCTCAGCTGAGGCCGGCTCGGCGGGCGCGTTCGACGGCGGCGGGGAGCACCTCGATCAGGCGGTCGACGTCGTCGCGGGTCGAGGTGTGGCCCAGGGTGAACCTGAGCGAGCCCCGCGCCGCCGCCGACTCCGCCCCCATGGCCAGCAGCACATGGGACGGCTGCGCCACGCCCGCCGAACACGCCGAGCCCGTCGAGCACTCCACGCCCTTGGCGTCGAGCAGCATGAGCAGCGCGTCTCCCTCGCAGCCGGGGAAGGAGAAGTGGGCGTTGCCGGGCAACCGGTCGGCGGGGTCGCCGTTGAGCACCACGTCGGGGACGGCCTGGCGTACGCGCTGGATGAGCTCGTCGCGCAGCGACGTCAGGCGGCGGGCCAGGGCCTCCTGCTCCTTGACGGCGGCGCTGACGGCGGCGGCCAGCCCGGCGATGGCGGGCGCGTCGAGCGTGCCCGAGCGCACGTCGCGCTCCTGGCCTCCGCCGTGCTGGACGGAGACCGGCGTCAGCCCTCTGGCCAGCAGCAGCGCACCGGCCCCCATCGGGCCGCCGACCTTGTGGCCGGTCAGCGTGAGCGCGTCGACCCCCGAGGCCGAGAACGACACGGGCAACTGCCCCACCGCCTGGACCGCGTCGGTGTGGAACGGGATGCCGTGGTCATGGGCGATGGCCGCCAGCACGTGGACGGGCTGGACCGTGCCGACCTCGTTGTTGGCCCACATGACGCTGATCATGGCCACGTCGTCGGGGTCGCGCTCGATGGCCTCGCGCAGCGTCTCGGGGTGGACCCGGCCGTACGCGTCCACGGCGAGCAGCTCGACCTCCGCGCCCTGGCTGTCGGCCAGCCAGTGGGCAGGGTCGAGCGCGGCGTGGTGCTCCACCGAGCTGATCAGCACGCGCCGCCTCGGACGGCGCGACCAGTAGAGGCCCTTGATCGCGAGGTTGTCGGCCTCGGTGCCGCCCGAGGTGAACACGACCTCGCTGGGCCGGGCGCCGAGCGCGTCGGCGATCGTCTCTCGCGCCTCCTCGACCACCCTGCGCGTCCGGCGGCCCGCGGCGTGCAGCGAGGAGGCGTTGCCGACGCATTTGAGCTGCTCCGTCATGGCCTCGATCGCCTCGGGCAGCATGGGTGTGGTAGCCGCATGATCAAGATAGGCCGACGGTCTGGTCACCCGATCAGGGTATCTCGTTTGCTACTGTACCGTCCGGACGGTACAGTAGAGCTCATGCGAAGGGACGAGCTTTTGGACGCGGCAGAGGACCTGCTCTGCGATCAGGGCTCGTCCGCACTCACCCTGGCCGCCGTGGCGGACCGGGCAGGCGTCAGCAAGGGCGGCCTCCTCTATCACTACGGCACCAAAGAAGCCCTGATCAAGGGCATGGTGGAGCGTCTGATCGAGGACTTCGACCAGCTCATGGTCGCGCAGCCCGGGGAGACCTACACCGAGCGCTACCTGCACGCCACGCTGGCCGCCGTCCGCTCCGGACGGCTGCGACGATGGGCCGTGGTCACGGGCGCCTCGGGCAACCTCTTCCTGCTCGCGCCGCTACGCGAGGCGATGGCCCGCTGGCATCGCGAGGGGTTGGGCGAGGAGCCGGATCCGCGGGCGTCGCAGATCGTACGACTGGCGTGTGAAGGGCTCTGGGACGTGGCCAGCCACGACCCGGAGCTGAACACGGAGGACGATCTCCAAGCGCTCGAGACCCGGATGAAAGCGCTGCTCAAACCCCCTTCCTGAGCCCCTGACCCGCCCGCCTCCCCACCGTGGGGACGCGGGCCCGTCGATGTCCTCGGACGACAGCCGGTACGGCGCCGGCCCGACTGGCGCGCGGCCTTCCCCAAAGCGGAAGCCACGATCGAGCCGATGCCCAGACACGGGGCCGCCGCTCGCCCGGACACCCGTCGCCGACCCGACCACTCGACCTGGGTGCTCGGCCGGTGGCTGTGCCGGTGCTCAGTACGAGCGGGCAGGCGGAACCCCTCGGGCCACAACCGTCCAGCCAAACCCCTCCCCCACCCCGGCCCGAGCTCGCCCGGCCACCCGGCGCGGCGCTCGGATGCCGCGGGGCGGGCGGGCCCCAAGACCTAAATATGGCGAAATAGTGCGAATTCTTGTGAGGTGTTAAACGATGACCCGTTCCCTGAGGAGTGCCCGTTACGGGGCGGTTCTGACGTTTGTGCTGGGCGGACTGATGGTCGGCACCATGACGGTGCGCATCCCGGCGCTGACCGACAAGCTCGGCCTGTCCGAGTCGACGGTCGGCGCCGTCCTCCTCGTGTGGGGCCTGGGCGCGCTGGTGACGATGCAGTCCATGCGCCGGATCATGGCCCGGGCGGGCAGCCGGGCGGTGCTGCGGATCGGCGGGCCGCTCACCGCGCTGGGACTCGTGGCCGTGGCGTTCGCCCCGAACCTCCCGTTGCTCATGGTGGCCGTGGCGCTCTTCGGCATGGCGTTCGGCACCGTGGACGTGGCCATGAACGCCCAGGGCTCCACGGTCGAGCAGGCGTACGGACGGCCGCTGATGAACGGCATGCACGCGGGCTGGTGCGTGGGCGCCATCTCGGCGGGCGCGCTGGGCAGCGTGGCGATCGCCGTGGGGCTGCCGTTCACCGCCAACGTCGCGCTGATCGGCCTGATCTCGCTGCCCGTCATGGTCATGATCGGCCGTACGTACCTGCCCGAGCCCTCGGCGGCCGAGACCGCCACGGCGGCCCGCCGGCGCATGCCGCCGATCGTCTACCTGCTGGGCGCGATCATGTTCTTCGCGTTCATGGTCGAGGGCACGGTCGCCGACTGGAACGGCCTCTACATGCGGAACGAGCTGGGCGCCCCCGAGGCGCTGGCCGCCCTCGGCTACCCGGTGTTCGAGCTGGGCATGCTGATCGCCAGGCTCACCGGGGACCGGCTGCGGACCAGGTTCGGCGTGCGGGGCATGCTGACCGTCTCCGGAGTGGCGACTGCCGGGTTCTTCGCGGTGGTGCTGATGGCGCCGGCGGCGCTGGTGGCGGTGTTCGCGATGTTCTTCGTCGGGCTCGGCGTGGCGACGATCTCGCCGCTGACCCTGTCGCTGGCGGGCACCGCGACCGACTCCCCAGGACCGGCGATCGCCCAGGCGGGCGCCATGGGGTACGCCGGCCTGCTGCTCGGACCCGTTGTGATCGGCTTCATCTCGGACGCCACGACGCTGCGTACCGCGCTCGGCATCGGGGTCGTCCTGGGCGTGCTGATCGCCGCCGCCTCCCGCCTCCTCCCCCGCAGCGAGCCGTCGGCGATCACTCCGGCGGTCACCCTGGCCGACCGTGAGACCGTCGAGGTCGCGGCCTGACATTTGTCACCGTCAAGCCTCGTACATAGGCCACTGCCCCGTTCAGTGCCGCCGTGCGAGGCTGAACGCCATGTTCAAGCCGTACACCACAGCCGTGGTCTTCGTGATCACGGCTGTCCCCAGCCTCCTCCAGTTCGCGATTCCCGGCCTGGAGCCCGCCCTGATGCGGAACCCGGCGGCGATCGCCGAGGGTGAGTGGTGGCGGCTGGGGACGGCGCTGGTGGTGCAGGACGGCGGTCTGCTAGGCACGCTGTTCAACCTGGTGTGCCTCGCCGTGCTCGGCTATTTCGCCGAGCGGGCGTTCGGCCCGGCCCGCTGGCTCGCCCTGTACGCCGCGGGCGCCGTGGCCGGCGAGGCGGCCGGATATCTCCTGAACGATCCGGGTGCGGGCAATTCGATCGCCGTCTGCGGCCTGGCCGGCGGCCTCGCCGTGGCCGCCGGCGACAGGCTGGGCCGCGCGCTGGGCGCGTACTACGCGCTCGTCCTGGGCGCCTCGACCCTCATGGGCCTGGGCACGTGGGGCGTCATCGTCATGGTCGCCGTGGGGGCGGCCGGTTCCCAGCTGGTGAACAAGCGCGAGCGCCTGCCCCTCTGGCTCTTCGCCGCCGTCGCCGTCCCCGCCGCGGGGGTGCCGGCCGCGTTGGCGGACCTCCACGGGGTCGCGCTGCTGAGTGGCATCATCGTGGGATGGATCTTGAAGGGAACGTACCTTTCGACATCCAGGCGTACGAAGCCCGCGTGACGTCCTAAGAGTTCTCTGTGGATCGGCGGCAGGCGGGGGCGCGCACGCCCACGTGGGGGCGCCCCGGCTCACAGGCAACTCACAGACTCCTCAGAACTCCCCCAACCGCCGCCCCCACGCTGGACCCATGATCCAGCTCGACGGACTGACCAAACGCTACGGCGACGTGCTCGCCGTGGACGATCTCACCTTCACGGTGCGCCCGGGGCAAGTCACCGGCTTCCTCGGCCCGAACGGCGCGGGCAAGACCACCACGATGCGCATGATCCTCGGCCTCGACCTGCCCACCTCCGGCACCGCCACGATCAACGGCCGTGCCCACCACGAGCTCCGCCACCCGCTGCGCGAGGTCGGCTCGATGCTGGAGGCGCAGGCCGTGCACCCGAGGCGCAGCGCGTACAAACATCTGCTCTACCTCGCCCAGACGAACGCCATCCCCGACCTCCGCGTCGCCGAGGTGCTGGACCTGGTCGGGCTCACGGCGGTGGCGGGCAGGAAGGCGGGCGAGTTCTCGCTGGGCATGGGGCAGCGGCTGGGCATCGCCGCGGCGCTGCTCGGGGATCCGCCGGTGCTGATGCTCGACGAGCCGGTCAACGGGCTGGACCCCGAAGGCGTCCTGTGGATCCGCACGCTCATCCGCGGGCTGGCCGCGGAAGGGCGCACGGTGCTGGTGTCCAGCCACCTGATGAGCGAGATGGCGCTGACGGCGGACCGCCTCGTGGTGATCGGCAAGGGCCGGCTCATCGCGGAGGGGGAGATCGACGACTTCACCGAGGGCGGGGCGGCGGTGTTCGTACGCACGCCCGACGCCGCCTCCTTCGCCCGGCGCCTGGAGCTGTCCGGCGCCCACGTCCGGCCCGGCGGCGCCGACGAGCTGCTGGTCACCGGCATGACGGCACCCGACGTCGGGCGGCTGGCGGCGGCCGAGGGCGTGCCGCTGTTCGAGCTGGCCCCCCGCCGCGCGTCGCTGGAGGAGACGTTCATGGAGCTCACCCGGGAGAGCGTCGAGTACGGGGTGGCACGATGATCGACGCGGGGGTGCTGAAAGCGGAGTGGACCAAGTTCAGCAGCATCAGGTCCACCATGGTGCTGTCGGCGGCGACCGCCGCCGTCGCGGGGCTGCTGGGGTGGCTGTTCAGCAGCACGGCCGCCAAGGAGTACGCCACGGCCACGGCGCAGGAGCGGCTCGACTTCCAGCCGCTGGACCTGGGCATGCGCGGCGTGTTCATCGTGCAGCTGCTGGTGGCGGCGCTGGGCGTGCTGGTGGCCTCCTCCGAGTACGGCTCCGGCACGATGCGGGCCAGCCTGGCCGCCGTGAGCAGTCGCGGCCGGCTGCTGGCGGCCAAGTGCGGGATCACCGTGCTGACCGCGCTGCCGGTGAGCGTGGCCGCGGTGTGGCTGATGTTCACGACGAGCCAGCTGACGCTGTCCGCGGGCGGCGCGCCGTCCGTCCTGCCGGGCGATCCTGTCGCGCTGCGGCTGCTGCTGTTCGGACCGCTCGTGCTGACGCTCCTCGCGCTGTTCGGCCTGGCGCTGGGCGTCCTGCTGCGCGGCACGGCCCCCGCCGCGAACGTCAGCACCGCCTTCCTCCTGCTCCCCGTCATGGCCGGGGCCTCGCCGGGCTTCCTGCGCGATCTCATCGGCGTCTACTGGCCGAGCATGGCTGCCCTCCAGGCCGTCTCCGGGAAATCCGAGCTGCCGGGGGCGCTGGGGTTCGGGCTGCTGGTCGGGTTCGTGGCGGTCATGCTGGTCGCCGCGTACGTCCAGCTCAAGAATCGCGACGCCTGACTACGCTGGACCGGGGAGGTGCCTCTCGTGGGAGAACGGCTGCTCGTGGTCGACGACGAGCCCACCGTCAAGGAGCTGCTCTCCGCGACGCTGCGGTTCGCCGGCTTCACGGTGAGCTCGGCGGAGAACGGCGCGCAGGCGCTGGAGTCGGCCCGGCTCGACCCGCCGGACCTGGTCCTGCTCGATGTCATGCTGCCCGATCTCGATGGGTTCGAGGTGATCCGCCTGCTGCGGAGCCTGCCCAGGGGCGGCGGGCGGCCCGGTCCGGTGCCCGTACTGTTCCTCACGGCGCGGGACGCCACGGCCGACAAGATCAACGGGCTGCGGCTGGGCGGCGACGACTACGTGACCAAGCCGTTCGACCTGGAGGAGCTGCTGGCCCGCATCAGGGCCATCCTCCGCCGCACGGGCGCGGCCCCCGACGATTCCACGCTGGTGGTCGGTGACCTCGAGGTCGATCCCGACGGTCACCAGGTCACCAGGGCAGGACGTCCGGTACGGCTGTCGCCCACGGAGTTCCGCCTCCTGCTCCACCTGGTGCTCAACGCCGGGCGGGTGCTGCCCAAGACCCAGATCCTGGAGCACGTGTGGCGCTACGACTTCGCCGGCGACACGAGCATCGTGGACACGTACGTGAGCTACCTGCGGCGCAAGCTCGACGCCGGCGAACCCAAGCTGATCCACACCGTCCACGGCGTCGGCTACGTCCTGCGCAAGCCCAAGCGATGATCGGCCGGTTGTCGCTCGCCGCCCGGCTGCTGGCCATCGCGGTCGCGCTGCTGGTGGTCGGCCTGGTGGTGATCAGCTCGGTGGTGCTGCGTCAGCTCGAGACCCAGCTCATGACGCGCGTCGACGCCCAGTTGGAGCCGATGGGCAAGGCGGCGTCCGCGATCCCGCCGGACCTGGTCGTGAAGCTGGCGAGCAGCCCGCTCCCGGCCGGGCCGTTCGACCTGATGGGGAAGGGGTTCGTGGCCTACCTGGCGGCGGACGGGTCCGTTCTCCGCGAGCTCGGTGACCTCGCCGGGCCCGCGCTGCCCCGGCTCGACAGCGCCGCGGTGGCGGCCCGCGCCGGGCAGCCGTTCACGGTGAACGGCACGGACGGCGACGAGTGGCGGGCGGTGGCGCTGCCCCGCGCCGGCACGAACGGCCCGCGCCCCGGCTCCGGCGGCACGAGCCTCGGCCCGGCCGATCACACCGCGGTGGTGGCGGCGGTCTCGCTCGCCGAGCTGCACACCACGGTCGACCGGCTCCGGGTGGCCTGCCTCCTCACGGGCACCGTCCTGCTCGGCGTGCTCGCGCTCATCGGCGGGGTCGCCATCAGGGCCGGGCTCGCTCCGCTGCGCCGGGTGGAGGAGACGGCGGCGGCCATCGCGGACGGCGACCTGACCAGGCGCGTACCCGAGCCGGCCGGCCTTTCCACCGAGGTGGGCCGGCTGGCCCGCTCGCTCAACAAGATGCTGGCCCAGATCGAGCAGGGCGTCGCGGCGAAGGTGGAGTCGGAGGCCAGGATGCGCAGGTTCGTGGCGGATGTCAGCCACGAGCTGCGCACCCCGCTGTTCGGCATCAAGGGCTTCTCGGAGCTGTACCGCATGGGCGGCACCGAGGCGGGGCCCGCGCTGGCCCGCATCGAGAGCGAGTCGGGCCGCCTGGCCCGGCTGGTGGAGGACCTGCTGCTGCTCGCCAGTCTCGACGAGAGCGACGGGCCGGCGCTCGACCTCACCCCCATGGACCTCCGTACGCTGGCCGCCGACGCCCGCCACGACTTCGCCGCGCTCGACCCGTCCAGGCCCGTCGCCTTCACCGGCCCGTCCGGCGGCCCGGCGGCGTCCGCGCCCGTGCTGGGGGACGAGGCCCGCCTGCGGCAGGTCGTCAGCAACCTCGTCGGCAACGCCATCACCCACACACCCGCCGGCACCCCGGTACGGATCGGCGTCGGGACGGACGGCGGGGAGTCGGTCCTGGTCATCGAGGACGAGGGGCCCGGGCTGAGCCCTGAGGAGGAGGCCCGCGTCTTCGACCGCTTCTACCGCGCGGACACCTCCCGAGCCCGCGCGACGGGGGGTGCGGGGCTCGGACTGGCGATCGTCCGCTCCATCGTCACGGCCCACGGGGGCCGGGTGGAGGTCCGCTCCTCGCCGGGCAAGGGCGCGGCCTTCCAGGTACGCCTCCCGATCGCCGACCCGCGCTGACGCCGGCGCGCCACCAGCGGCCGTCGCCGGAGTCCGGGCCGCGAGTAGCGTTGTGGCATGCGGACGGTGACGAACCTCGCGGCCGGAGACGGGTTCTCGCTGGAGCGGGTCAGGATCCGGGCCGAGAGCGAGACGTGGTCGCCGCCCGAGGTGGCGACGGCGTACCGCGTGGTGCTGGTACGAAGCGGCGCCTTCCGGGCCCGTGTGGACGATCAAGTCCTGCTGGCCGATCCTGCGCTGGCCTACCTCGGCGGCGTGGGCCAGGAGTTGAGCATCGCCCACCGTCCCGGGATCGAGGACATCTGCACGACTGTGACCTGCTCACCCGGCCTGATGCGCGAACTGGCGGGGGACGAGCCGCCGTGCGCCGTGGCGTTTCCGGTCAACGGCAAGCTGGCACTCGCACATCGGCTGCTGGTGTCACGGGCCGGGAAGGATGCGGATTCCCCGGAACTCGCCGAGATGGTGATCGGCCTGATGGGCGACCTGTTCGAGGCTCGGCACCGCGCCCACCCGGACCGGGCCCGCGGCCGGGCCGCCACACTGGCGCGACGGCGGGCCCTGGTGGAGTCGGTACGCACGCTCATCGCCGACGATCTGAGCGCCTCCCTGCGTGATCTGGCCCGGCGCGTCGGCTGGTCGCCCTATCACCTGAGCCGCGCCTTCCGCCAGGAGACCGGGGTGACCCTGACGGCGTACCGCAATCGCATCCGCACCATGCGCGCGCTCGAGGCCATCGAGGCGGGACACGATGATCTGGCCTCTCTCGCCGCCGACCTGGGCTTCGCCGATCACGCCCATCTGACGCGCACGATCCGTGGGGAGTGCGGGCTGACACCGGTGGCCGTGCGCCGCATGCTGGCGGTCCCACCGCGCTGACGATGCGACCTCATTCGAGCAAGGATCTTCAAGCGGCGGCCGTACGACGGGGACGAGACTCGGTGACGTCCGATCCCCGTACGGCGAAGGAGAACGAGCCGATCATGATCGCCCGAGTATGGCGTGCCAGGACCACCGGCACTGCGGCTACCAGCAGATATCAGCAGGTGTTCGAGTCAGAGGTGATGCACGAGCTGCGCGGCCTGCCCGGCTTCCGCGGCGCGTACCTCCTGGCCCGCCACGATGCGGAGGCCATGGAGCTGACGACCGTCACGCTGTTCGACTCCCTGGACACGGTCAAGGCGTTCGCGGGCGCGGACCACACCCGCGAACGCGTCACCCCGCCCGCCCGCGCGACGCTGCGGGACTCGGACCCCCACGTCCTGCACTTCGACGTGCTGGTTCACACGCTTGTCCATTGATCGCGCCGCGGCCCGAGCCCGGCCGGCAACGCCTCGAGCAGTGCCAGGCGTAGGTCAGCATGGCGCCGCCGGCGAGTGCCAGCCGGTGGGCCTGCGACCAGCCGGCGCGGTGTGACCAGCGGATCACCACGGTGGCGACGGTCACGAACAGGGTCAGATAGATGATCACGCTGAGCCACCCCGGGAGGGGGAGCCGTTTGCCATGGACACGGTTGAGCTGGTGGGAGGCCCGCAGCTCGTGGTCAGTGAGATCGGTGCTGTCCCAGGTGAGCCCTAGCAGGGCTGTGCACCGGTCTCGTCGAACAGGTCCTCGAGGGACTGGGCGGTCACCGCATGAGTGGCCCATGATTCCAACTGGGCCAGATCAGCACAGGTGGAGATCCGGGTGCGCATGTCATCCGGAATGTCGAAGCCACGGGCGCCCAGCACCAGCAGAAGCATCCTGACCGCCTCCTCCGCCTTGCCTTCTGCCACGCCCTCCGCTTTGCCTTCTTCCTGGCCGCGGCCGTAGTGCTCGCGGGCGAAGGGGCTGTAGACGGGCCAGGTGGTGGACGTCATGATGATCTCCTCCAGGAGGCGCCGCACTTCGGGCGCGGACATGCTGTAAGCGTATTCATAGTACTTCGCAGCGTGTTCATCACGCAGCTCTGTCAGCGCCATGGCGAAAGCCTCCACCACCTTGCGGTCACGACCGTGGGCCATGACCGCCATGATCGACAGACCCGGGCGGGCGACAGCCTCCTGAGGATCGGTGATGGCCGGAATGTCGTCCGGCCCCAACACCTGTGCCTGCAGGCGGTAGCCGCTCAACCCTGAATCGACGGGTTTCGCGTAATGGACGGCAACTCCACGATCGGGGCAGACGAGCAAGACCGTGACATCACAGCGCAGCATGAGCCACAGCGCGGCAGCGTAGCGCGCCAATTGCAGAGGATCCTTGGACTTGTCCTGCTGGACCTCCAGGATGATGGCGTGCGCGGCGGTCTGCGGCGGCCCCATGACAACGACCAGGTCGGACTCCAGGTCGTCGGAGGGGCGAGTGTTGAAGGTGGACTTCTCCAGCCGGACCAGTTGGGTGGCGGGCAACTCGACTCCCAGAAGATCACGCAAGACCTCCACTGCCAGTAGGGGACGGTCAGTGAACATCTGGACGAGGGCGTCATGGCGGGGGGACGGCATGACACCTATTGTCACATGTCCAGTACTTAAAGTTACGAGAATGGCGACGGAACCTACTTCTCCGTGCGAGACGCGTCTCGGCGTCGGCCTGGACTGCCGACCTCTCGAAGGTGGCGACATCCGATGATCCAGAGGCATTCCGTCCCACATGACCGCCGTCCCGAGGATGATCAGCTCCCGCTAGTCGCGCGTCTTGACAGGCAGCCATCTGGCTGCCTAAATTAAAGGCAGCCGAAAGGCTGCATATCGACAAGCGGCAACCCAAGTACGAGGGCGGACATGGACGAGGTGTTCAAGGCGCTGGCCGATCCGAGCCGGCGCGCACTGCTCGACTCGCTCAACGCCCGCAACGGGCAGACGCTGCGCGAGCTCTGCGCCGGACTCGACATGGCCAGGCAGTCCGTCAGCAAGCACCTCGCGGTGCTGGAGGAGGCCGGGCTCGTCGCCACCGTGCGGCGGGGCCGGGAGAAGCTGCACTACCTCAACGCCGCGCCCGTGCACGAGATCGCCCACCGGTGGATCAGCCGCTATGACCAGGCCAGGGTCCAAGCCCTGGCGGACCTGAAACTCGCCCTGGAGGAGACCCCGATGGACGCGCCGACCTTCGTCTACACCACCTACATCCGCACCACCCCGCAGAAGCTCTGGCAGGCGCTGACCGAGCCCGCCTTCACCCGCCAATACTGGGCCACGGAGTTCACCACGGACTGGTCCGTCGGCTCGCCGATGACCTGGGACAACCACGGCGTGCTGATCAGCGACCCGGAGCAGGTCGTGCTGGAGGCCGACCCCTACAGTCGCCTCTCCTACACCTGGCACGCCATCACCCCGGAGCTCGCCAAGCGCTTCGGCTGGGACGAGGAGATGCTCGCCCGGCTGTCCGGCGAGGCCCGCTCGAAGGTCACCTTCACCATTGAGGAGGCCGCCGCGCAGGTCGTGAAGCTCACCGTCATGCACGACGGCTTCGAGCCCGGATCGAGCCTGGCCGAGATGGTCAGCCACGGCTGGCCGAACGTGGTGGCGAGCCTGAAGTCGCTGCTGGAGACCGGCGAACCGCTGCCGGAGGATGCGTGACCTCCCCGATCAGGGCTCGACGACGTCGCGGACTACCGCCCCGCCGGCCCGCCCAGAGGAAGGCGAGCAGCCCGAAGGGCACGGCGGTCGCGCCGAGCGCCGTCCAGAAGCCGCCGTGACGAAGAAACCTGGTGTGCAATGGCTGTGGCAGCGATCCAAGCGTCATGGATGGGCCGACGGATCGGCGGAGCTGTGACATTGGGGCCCCAATGTCACAGCCCGAGCCCCATGCGAAGCGCCCCCACCGCGACGACCGCGCCTTGAAGCCAAGGGCTTTGGGGGCTGCGCCCCCCAAAGTCACAGCCAGAGCGCTATAGCGCGAAGACCGTGCCTTTCCCCTGCGGCTACTTGCGCTTGTTGATCTCCTCGGTGAGCTGCGGCACGACCTGGTGGAGGTCGCCCACCACGCCGTAGTCGGCCAGCTCGAAGATCGGGGCCTCCGGGTCCTTGTTGATCGCGACGATCGTCTTGGCCGTCTGCATGCCGGCCCGGTGCTGGATGGCGCCCGAGATGCCCGCCGCGATGTACAGCTGCGGCGACACCGTCTTGCCCGTCTGCCCCACCTGGAACTGGTGCGGGTACCAGCCGGCGTCCGTGGCGGCGCGGGAGGCGCCGACGGCGGCGCCGAGCGAGTCGGCCAGGCCCTCGATGATCGAGAAGTTGTCGGCGGAGCCGACGCCGCGCCCGCCCGAGACCACGATCGCGGCCTCGGTCAGCTCCGGCCGGGCACCCTTCTCCTGCTTGACCCGCTCGACGATGCGGGCCGCCTTGGCGGCGTCGGACAGGGTGACCGACACCTCCTCCTCGGTGCCGGCGGCGGGGGCGGCCTCGGGGGCGGTGGAGTTGGGGCGTACGGCGACGATCGGCGTGCCCTTGCTCACCTTGGACTGCACGTTGATGCCGCCGCCGAAGATGGACTGGTCGGCGACGAAGCCCTCGCCCAGGCCCACGGCGTCGGTGATGACGCCGGAGTCGGTCTTGACGGCCAGGCGGCCGGCGACCTCCTTGCCCTCGGACGTGGCGGCCACGAGCACGGCGGCCGGGGACGTGGCGGCGACGAGCTGGGCGAGCAGCTCGGCCTTGGGCGCGACCACGTAGTCGACGATGTCGCTCGACGCGGCGACGTAGATCTTGTCAGCGCCGT
Organism: Nonomuraea sp. NPDC051941; assembly: GCF_044593615.1. NCBI lineage: Bacteria > Bacillati > Actinomycetota > Actinomycetes > Streptosporangiales > Streptosporangiaceae > Nonomuraea > Nonomuraea sp. NPDC051941. The sequence continues at coordinate 54,240 of NZ_JBIUCF010000053.1, read as the reverse complement.
ACTCGGCGAGCCTGGCCTTGGCCTCGGCGGTGAGGCCGGGGCCCGCCCAGACGGCGGAGGGGGTGCCGAGCGAGCGGGCCAGGGTCAGCAGCTCCAGCGTGACCTTCTTGACCTCGCCTTCGACCTGCTCGACGAGAACGAGAATCTCCGACATATCAGCAAAACTCCCGTTCTCAGATGAACTTCTTGGACGCGAGGTAGTCGGCGGCCTTCGCGCCACCGTCGCCCTCGTCCTTGACGATCGTGCCGGCCGCGCGCGGCGGGGCGGCGGCGAAGTCGACGACCGAGGACCACGCGGCGGCCAGGCCCACCTGGGTGGCGTCGATGGAGGCGTCGCCGATGGCCAGCGTCTCGACCGGCTTCTTCTTGGCGGCCATGATGCCCTTGAACGACGGGTAGCGCGGCTCGTTGATCTTCTCGACCACGGAGACGACGGCCGGCAGCGTGGCCTCGACCTTGTCGAAGCCGTAGTCGGTGATGCGCTGGACGGCGATCGAGGAGCCATCGACGTCGACCTTGTTGGCCAGCGTGAGCTGCGGGGTGCCGAGGCGCTCGGCCAGCATCGCGGCCAGCACGCCGGTGCGCGCGTCGGTGGACTCGGAGCCCAGGATGACCAGGTCGAACCCGATCTTCTTGAGCACCTGCGCCATCGCGTACGAGGTGGACAGCGCGTCGGAGCCGTGCAGCGCGTCGTCGCTGAGGTGGACGGCCTTGTCGGCGCCCATGGCCAGCGCCTTGCGGATGGTCTCGGTGGCCTTGCCGGGGCCCATGGTGAGCACGGTCACCTCACCACCGTGGGCCTCCTTGAGCCGCAGCGCCTCCTCGACCGCGTACTCGTCAAGCTCGTTGACCACGCCGTCGACGGCGTCGCGGTCGAGCGTCTTGTCATCGGACCGCAGCTTGCGCTCGGTCGCAGTGTCGGGGACCTGCTTCACGCAGACGACGATGTTCATGGCCGGTGGCCGACCTCCCGTGTTCGCGTGCGCCACCGCCTCGTTGCGGCGGGCGCCGAATGCAATGCTGTCCAGACTGCCAGGTGCCCACCGGGCCACTGACAGAGGGTCTGCCCAAGCTTTCGCCAGTTATGTTACCCATGAGTAGCTTTACTGCAAACCCGCAGCCACCCACTATACAGAACTTTGTTCGGTCTAGGCCGACAGCACGAACACGACTCCCACCACCAGTGCCGTACCCGCGAACAGCGCCAGCGTGAACGGGCTGAACACCGTCGCCAGCCCGAAACACAGTCCCACGGCCCCCGCCACGCTGACCAGATCCGTGATCATGCGGCTGCGCCGGAACAGGCTCTTCGAGAACAGCGCCACCCCGGCGTCGGCCACCACGGCCAGCGCGTACGCCGCCAGCAGGAACAGCGCCACCTCGGGCAGCGGCTCGCGGGCGGCGGCGGCCAGCAGCGACACGAACAGCCCCGAACCGATCAGCCAGCGCCTGCGCACCTTCTCCCGGTGCCTGGCCCTGGACTCCTCCACCGACCTGCGCGGCCGTCCCCTGCCCAGCCGCCACTCCCTCGTGGCCAGGTCGTCGGCGGCGCTCGCCGCCCGGGGCGGGATGTGGCGTACGTGGGAGACCGGCTCGACCCCCAGCCTGGCGCAGAGCTGCGCGGCCGTCGGCCGCGCGGCAGGATCGGTGGACAGGCACTCGCGTAACAGCGGCACCAGCCACTCGGGGACGCCCTCCAGGTCGGGCGAATGGTGCACGACCCGGTAGGCCACCGCGGAGGCGGGCCCCTGCCCGTACGGCTGCCGCCCCGTCGCCGCGTACGCCAGCGTCGCCCCGAAGGAGAACACGTCGGCCTCCATGCCCGCGCTCTTGCCCTCCAGCACCTCGGGGGCCAGGTAGCCGGGCGTGCCCACCACGGCGCCGGAGGCCGTGACCGACAGCGAGTCGAGCGCGCTGGCGATGCCGAAGTCGATGACGACGGGCTCGCCTTCGGCCATCATCACGTTGGCCGGTTTGAGATCGCGGTGCACCACGCCGGACTCGTGCATGGCGAGCAGCGCGTCGGCCAGCCCGGAGGCCAGCCTGCGCAGGTCGGCCACGGGCACGGGCGTGGCACTGAGCGGGCGGCCCTGGACATAGCGGGTCACGAGGTAGGGCCGGGCGCCCTCCAGCGAGGCGTCGAGCACCTCCGCCACGTGCGACCCGCCGACCCGCCGCATGGTCTCCACCTCGCGCGCCAGCCGGGCCAGCGCCCCGCCGTCGGCGATGACGTGGGGATGGAGCACCTTCACCGCGACCGTACGTCCCTCGGCGTCGAGGGCGAGATGTACCTCGCCGAACCCGCCCGCCCCGAGCTTGGAAAGAAGCTCATATGGGCCGAGGTGCTCGCTCATACCTCATCTCTCCCCCCGAGAGCCGATGGGGACACTCAGGACCAGGGAGTCAGGAACCCCAGCCCGAGGTCGCTGAGCAGGCTGTCGATCAGCCCGGTGATCAGGCCGATCGTGCTCTGCTGGGCGTTGTTCGCCAGCTCGTCGATGACCGTCTTCGGCGCCCGCCACGGGTACCACGACGCGTCCTGTCCCAGCGCGAACATCACTGAGAACAGCGCCGCCGTACCCACCAGCACGACTGCAACCAGCGCCGCGCCGGGGCTGCGCAGCACGCCGGTGAGCGTGCGGGTGACGGCCTGGCGCGGCGCGCCGCCGCCCGGCAGCACGAACAGGCCGGCCGCGAAGGCGCCCGCCGCGAACGAGGCCGCCTCGTTGACGCTCATCCCGCCCACCCAGCGGAGCAGGCCCCAGACGCACAGGCCGAACAGCAGCGCCAGCGGCACGTGCACGGCCGTCACAAGCGCGGACTTGACCAGCGCCCAGGGTGTGCCGACGACCGCCAGCAGCGGGTCGGCCGAGCTGCTGCCGCGCATCTGGCGCCGCTTGACCAGGTCGCCGAACAGGTATTCGCCGAGCCGCAGCACCAGCGCGAGCGCGACGGCGATCGCGCCGACCATGACCGGCATCATGACGGTCAGCGCCACCAGCGTGACCAGCAGGAGCAGGCCCACGACCTGGCTGCCGAACAGGTATCTCTTCCGCTCGGACGGCGGGGTGTACTGAGGCGGCGGCGTGTAGGGCCTGACCTGCGACGGCGAGGTGGGCGGCGGCGCCGGGTAACCCGCGACCCGCTGGTCGGTGCGGGCCATCGGCCTGGCCGCGACCGGCGCGGGCACGTACGGCGGCGGCCGCTCCTCCCGGTACGGCCGCTCCTCCCGGCGAGGGGGCGGCCGTTCCTCCCTGCGCGTGGGCGGTCGCTCCTCCCTGGCCGGGGGCGGCGCGGTCTTGCCGTACTCGACCGGCGGCAGCAGGTCGGAGAACGTGTCCATGGTCCGCGTGCCGCCGCCCATGCGCTTGGTGCCGGTCGGCCCGTCGAAGGACGTCTCGTTGAAGGTGGTCACGGCCGGGTCGAGCGCCCTGGCCATCCGCAGCAGCTCGTGCGCGCTGGGCCGGGACGCGGGGTCGACCTGCAGCGCCCTGCCGAGCCAGCCGCGCAGCCATGCGGGCGCCTTGTCGATCTGCGCCCGCCCTTCCATGATGTTGAAGCAGACCGCCTCGAACGTTCCCGTGCCGAACGGCGGCGCCCCCGTCGCGGCGAAGAACACCGTCGAGGCCAGCGCGTGCACGTCGGCCGCCTGGGTGATCTCGGAGTCACGGATGATCTCGGGCGCCAGATAGCCCGGCGTGCCGACGAACATGCCCGTCTGGGTCAGCCTGGTCGCGTTGACCAGATGGGCGATGCCGAAGTCGATGACCAGCGGCTCGCCGTTGACCAGCATGACGTTGGACGGCTTGAAGTCGCGGTGGATCACGTCGGCCGTGTGGATGGCCACCAGCGCCTGGCAGAGGCCCTGGGTGAGCCTGATGACCTCGCGCGCCTCCAGCGGGCCGTCGGCCAGGACGGTGTCCTCCAGCGTGCGGCCGGGGGCGAAGCGGGTCACGACGTACGGCTGGCCGCCCACGAGCTCGGCGTCGATCACCTCGGCGACGTGCGGGCTGCGCACCCGGCGCATGGTCTCGACCTCGCGGGTCAGCCGGTCGCGCGCCTTGAGGTCGGCGGCCACGTGGGGGTGGAGGACCTTGATGGCGACTTCGCGGCCCTCGCCGTCGAGACCGAGGTGGACGACCCCCATGCCACCTTCGCCGATCTTCCTGACCAGCCGGTACGGGCCCAGGCGTTCTGGTGCTTGGGTGCTCATCGCCACCTTCCCCGCGTCATCCCCCGGGATTCCCCCTTAGCCCGTCTAGCTGTCTGACCACTGGATTGACGTTCAGCGGAGTCCATACGGCCCCCCTTGGCTTGTCCCCGAACGTGCCGGCGGCGAGGATCAGCGAGAGCGCGGCGGCCGCCGCGAGAGCCCCCGCCATCACCATCGCCGCTGTCCTCGAGGGTACGAGCGATGAGAGCGTTCTGCGCATTTGTTTGCCAGGACCCTCCACTCCCGGGCCCGCGCAGACGGTCCACAACGCGACCGCGGCGCCCCAGGCCAGGGCATTGGACGGGTCCATCCTGGCCACCACGGTGAGCAGGAGCGTCACCGGAAGGCCCAGGATGAGCGCGTACAGCATGAGTGCCAGCGTGATGCCCACCGACTTGGCCAGCGCCTGCGGGAAGGCGAACACCCTGACCACGTCGAGCGCCGCGGCCCCCGCGGCCCTGCGGGAGGTCAGCTGGGGCTGGGCCAGGTCGGCCGCGCGCAGCAGGATCGCGGCCGGGATCGCCACGACCGCGACCAGCACGGGCGCGATCACGGCCGCCACGATCATCACGACGAGCAGCATCGCGCCGGCCACACCGTACGCCCTCGACCGCTGCAGCATCTTGCCCGGCGCGACCGACGGGATGTACGGCTCCCGCTTGGTGCTCGGGTCGGGCTGCGGGTACTGCGGCGGGATGTACGGGGGCGGCTGGAGCGGGCTCGGCCCGGGCCGGGCGTAGTCGGGCACGTCGGGACCCGCGCTCGGCACCTGGGCATGAGGCGCCTGGGCGTTCGGGACCGGCGTGTGGATCCGTCCGTAGTCGGCCGAGTCGGGGCGAACCCGTCGGGTGGGCACGTCGCCCTCACCCGGCGGGGCCACGAGGCCGTGGTTGTTGACGGGCTGCTGCGGCTGCCAGGGCGGCGGGGTCAGGCCGCTCTCGCGCTGGATGCGCCGCAATTCCTCCGGCGTCACCCTGCGGGTCGGCCACGGGTCCGGCTGGTTGGGCAGGAGCGAGACGTACTGCTGGTCCTGCGGCGGCGCGGTGGGCTGCTCCTGGGACTCCAGCAGGCGCTTGGGCGTCACCGGCGGCGTGGAGATGTCGTACGACGGCTTGTCCTGCGCCGGCGGGGCCTCGGTCGGCCGGGGAACGGTCGAGATCTCGTCGGGCGAGTTGCTCGGCGTCTTCTGGAGCATCCGGGCGGTCTGCTCGGCCAGGTCGGCCGCCTTGGGGCGCTTGTTCGGGTTGCGCTGGAACGCGGCCTTCAGCAGCGACTGCAACGTCGCCGGGGCGGCGCTCACGTCGGCCTTGCCCGCGGTGATGTTGTAGAAGATCATCTCCAGCGTGCCCTTGCCGAAGGGCGGCTGGCCGGTGGAGGCGAACAGCAGCGTGCCCGCCCACGCGTGCACGTCGACCTCCGGCCCCGCCTCCTGGCCCTCGATGATCTCGGGCGCGAGGTAGCCGGGCGTGCCGATGAACATGCCGGTCTGCGTCAGCCGGGTCGCGTCGACCGCCTGGGCGATGCCGAAGTCGATCAGGACGGGCTCGCCGTCGAGGATCAGCACGTTTCCGGGCTTGAGGTCGCGGTGGATCACGCCCACCGAGTGCACGGAGGCCAGCGCGGCGGCCACCCCGTGCGCGAGCTTGACCAGCGAGGGCAGGTCGAGGGGCCCGTCGTCCTTCACGATCTCGTCGAGGGGACGACCGGGGACGTAACGGGTGACGATGTACGGGCGATGACCGGTGACATCGGCGTCGAGCACCTCGGCGATGTATTTGCTCCGCACGCGCCGCATCGTCTCGACCTCGCGCGAAAGCCGCCGCCTGGCGACCTCGTCGCCGGCGACCTCTCCGCGCAGGACCTTGACCGCCACCTGCCGCCCCTGGGGGTCGACAGCGAGGTGGACAACGCCCATCCCGCCTTCACCGAGCCGCCTGAGCAGCCGGTAAGGGCCTAGTCGGTCATCGTTCATGGCATGAAGCACCATACCGGCTTAATCCCCGCCCACGAGATGAACCATGAGGCCACATTCCCACTCGTACAACGTCCAGAAAGGGGCCATCGGTTTCCCATCCAACGGTCTCGAATCGGCTTCAGTTTCCCCTCAACCGGCCAGCGGCAGAACCTCGGCGCTTTTCAGCCCGGCCAGCGCGGCACCGGACACGGCCAGTTTCGACCTGCGCACGCCGCTCCCGATCACCACTCTGGGGTGCTCCGCGACGTGCGTGTCCACCAGGATGGGCCAGTCTGCGGGCAGGCCCAGCGGGGTGATGCCGCCGTACTCCATCCCGGTCAGCTCGACCGCGTCGGCCATCGGCGCGAAGCTCGCCTTCCGGGCGTCGAGGTGGCGGCGGACGACTCCGTTGACGTCCACGCGCATCGTCGCGAGCACCATGCAGGCCACGTAGCGCGTCTCGCCGCCGCGCCTGGCCGCGACGACCACGCAGTTGGCCGACTCGTCGAGCGTCACGCCATACCGCTCGCAGAACGCCGCCGTGTCGGCCAGCTCAGGATCGATCTCGGCCACTTCGACGCCCTCCAGCTCCGGCACGGCGAGCGCGACCGGGTCGGCCAGCAGGTCGGTCCGGTCGTTGGCGGGCACCCAGTGCAACGCCATCCCCATCTCCTCGATTTTATCTCCGCAGATCGCTTCTCCCAGGAGCCTACGGTGGCCGCGGGGGTGGCGTGCGGCGTCAGGCGGACTGCAGCACTCGCTGGTGCAGCTGGGTGACGGCGCTGCGGGCGGACTCCATGGCCCCCGCCTGCCATGCGATCAGATGGGTGAGCCAGTCGCCCGCGAAGTAAACCCTTCCGGCGGGGCGTTGCAGAAAAGTGAAGGACGAATCAAAGTCGGGCCAGCGTACCCAGCCGCCCTGGATGTGCGGCTGGCGGTCCCAGGCGATGGAGACGCTGGACAGGAGGTTCTGGCGGTATTTGTCGCCGTGGATCTTCTTGCCCTGGGTGAGCGCTCTGCGCCTTCTGTCCTCGGGGGTGAGGGCCGCGTACAGCTCGGCGTTCCGCTCGGTGTTGTAGTAGCCGACGAGGAGGCCGCGCTCGGAGTGGTAGCCGTGGGACGGGTACCAGATGTGGGTGATGTCCAGGTCGGTCTCGGTCACGCCGCCGTAGATGCGGTCCTCCAGCTCCCACCAGCGCCGGCCGTACTCCAAACCGATCTTGCCGGCGGCGACCGGGACCGGGGTGCTGAGCGCGGTGGTGACCTGGGCGCCGAGGTTGTGCGGGATCTTGGCGAGGATGTGGGGCGGCAGGGCGGCGATGCAGTAGTCGGCCTTGATGCCGCCGCCCTCCCAGGCGACCTCGACGCCGTCCGCCAGGCTGGTGATCTTGGTGACCTTCGCGCCGGTCCTGATCCGGTCGCGGCCGACCGCCTCCGTCAGCTTGGTGACGATGGCGTCCATGCCGCCGACGGGCTGGAACATGGGAGTGGCCTGTTCGTAGCCGAAGTCGTTGGTGATGGCCCGGCCGGTGCCGGCGGCGAGGACCTGGTGGAGGGTGCCCGGGGCGTCGAGGGGGGTGCCGGTGTCTATTGCCGGATATTTCGTGAAACCGCGGCGCATGGACCCTTCGTATTCGTGCTTCGGGCCCAGGTCGCCGAATCTCCGGAGGAAGTCGAGCAGCGTCTCCTGGTCGGCCTTGCTGACGGTTTTGTCCAGCGCACCGACATTTGTCGCTTTAGCCAGTAATTCGGCGATATAGCCATACATGTCGGCTCGGGCCGTGCGCGCCCGCACCGTCCGGCTATTGGTGTGCACGTAGGCGGCGGCGTTGTTGTTGACGAAGGTCTCGATGGGGACGCCCAGCTCACGGCAGTAATCGAGGGTCACCATCCAGGGGGCGATCCGGCCGGGGCCCGCGTTGAAGTAGACGCCCTCGCCGAACTTCACGTCCTGGGCGGGCCCGTTCAGCTCGGCCAGCCGGTCGCCGCCGCGCAACGTGAGGTTCCGCCCGCCCGGCTTCTCCCTGGCCTCCAGGAGCGTGCAGTCGTACCCGGCCTTGCCCAGCTCGTACGCGGCCGTCAGCCCCGCCACCCCGGCGCCGAGGATCACGACCTTCGCCGCCCCCTTGCCGCTCAGGCTGAAGTCGCCCGGCCTGGGGGCCGCGAACTGCTTGTCCTGCTCGGACGGCGCCAGTCCGAGGGCGCCCATGGCGGCGTACATGGCGCCCGCGCCGCCCACCGCCCCGATCCCGACGAGCAACCCCCGCCGGGTCAGCGCCGCACCCTCCACGCCGCCGTCTCCCCTCCGCACTCCACAGAACCGCTCCGCACCATCCGCCCGGGGTCAGCCGTACGGGCCGCTGCCGCAGGCGATCTGGCCGCCGATGGTGGCGAAGATGCCGAACAGGGCCATGACCTGGGCGAAGTCGTCCGTCGTGAACTCGATGTGCCGCGGCCCCACCGACTTCACACCCGGGATCAGCGCCACGGCCGCCGCGATGGCGGTGGAGTTCCACTCCACCCCGAGCGTGTACGGCGCAGCCACCGCATAAGGCGTGAAGTCGCTCAACCGGTTGAGCGCACGAGCCGTCGCCTCACGGATCCTTGCCTGGGCGACGCTCGGCGGCAGCAACTCGGCGGAGAACTTGTCGATCCCCTTCTTCACCGCGACCGTCTCGACGTCGCCGAGCAGCTCGCGCGCCTCTTCCCCGACGGCCTCGTCCCCGGTCACCAGCACGACCGGCACCCCGTGGAACCCGGCGCACGCCGCCACGAGCCTGGTCTCGCCGCACAGCTCGCCGTTCAGGTAGACGTTCTGGATCTCCTTGCCCATCCAGGTGTGGTTGAGCACGCCGTGCGGCACGCCCGCGCGGGCGTGGTAGCCGACGAAGCACGCCGCCTGGAACGAGCCGTCGAGCCCCTGGGCCATCCGCTGGGCCTTGCCCGGGCCGCGGATGAGGCTGGCGCGCGGGTCGAGCAGGTCGATCCGGAGGTTCTTGGTGGAGCCGTGGGCGTCGTTGACCAGGACGCCGGCCGCCCCGGCGTCGAAGGCCCCCTCGATGGCGGCGTTCGCGTCGGCCGTCATCAGCTCGCAGCCGCGCTCGTACCCACGTTTGCCGGCGTGCATCTCCTCGGGGTCGGTCAGCCCCGTGACGCCCTCCATGTCGACGGACAGATAAACCTTCACGCGTTCCCACTCCTCATCAAGCGCCCCATGTCTCCACCCGCCGGACCTCGTCCTCCGTCATGAGCCCCACGTGCTTCTCAACGAACGCCGTGGCCTCCTCGCGCCACCGGTCCGGGATCTCGGCCAGGGCCCGCGGGTAGCAGCGGTCCAGCCAGGCCGTCGACTCCTCCGAGACGTCGAAGTAGTCGAGCGCCTTGGCGAAGAGCGTGTTCTCGATGCCGGGGACGCGAGCGAACCCGTACTCGATCATCTCCTGCCCCCCGTACGGCGGCTTCTTGAGGTACTTCTGCGCGACGGGGCGGTCGGCGGTGATGGGGGTGTCGAGGGGGCGGCGCTCGACGGCCGCCTGGATGAGCTCCTTGTAGAGGCACTTCCCGCAGGTACGGCACGGGCCGTCGGTGCCGCGCAGGCACCAGCGCACGTAGTCCTTGAGGTCGGACCCCAGCGCCAGGCGCATCGTGGTCGCCTCGCTCACCCCGCCGACGGGGAGCACGATGTGCACGCCGGCGGAGGCGAACAGCCGGCCCCACCTGCCGTGCGGCGACCACATGGGGTTGTCGGGCGTGTAGCGCCACAGGTAACGGCCCCCGCCGAGCCAGCGCGAGCCGAGCTCGTAGCCGAAGCCCAGCCCGCCGAGGTCCAGCTGGTCGGCGAGCAGCAGCGCGCCGGCCGCGACCGCGTGGTGCTCCGGGTAGCCGGGACGCGGCTCGGCCAGGGTGAACTCGAGGTCGGAGGTGACCGTGCTCAGCTCGCGCCCGGTCTTGGCGGCGAGCTTGGCCAGGACGTCCGACCGGTAGTGGGACCAGCGGTTGGGGACGCGCGGGTGCGGCACCCGGCGGAAATGGACGAACGGCGCCTGCGGGTAGACGGTGGCCGCCGCCACGGAGTCCGCGCCGCCGCTGTACGAGATCGCGAGCCGGGCCCCGGGGCGGCGCGGCTCGGCCCCCACCGGACCGGCCTCGACGCCCCACCCGGAGTGCAGGGCGTCGGCGAGGTCGGCCGAGATGGCGCGGTCGAAGGAGATGCGCTTCCTCGTCCACGGCGCCACGACCGTCCAGGCGGCGACGGCGAAGAGGTCCGGGTGGGCGTCGCCGGGGACGCCGCCGATGGAGCAGGAGTTGATGGCCAGCTTGATGGGGTGTTCGTCGGAGGCCTTGCCCGTGATCTCGTCCTCCGCGTCGAGGCGGAAGGTCAGGCTCGTGCCGGTCCAGGTCACGCGCACGGCTGCTCCCCCGGTTGCCCGGAAGCGCTTCCGGAGCGGAGGTCGTCGATGGCCTGCCAGACCAGGACCTCGTTCTGGAGTACACCGTCCAGCGCCTTCGCCGTCTCCTGGGCGAGCCGGTGGGTGTCGTCGAGCTTCGCCTTGTCGGCCCTGCTGATCCCGGAGCCGGTCGGGCGGGCGTTCCTGAGCCGCTCCACCTCGCTCTGGAGGGTGGCCATCTCCCGCCGGACCGTCTGGACCTCCCAGAGCGCGTCCCTGATGTCCTGACGGTGGTCGGAAATGGAGATGTAGCGGGAGTCGAACCACGTACGCACGGCCTTCCGGAGCCGCGCAGGGACCAGGACGCGCATCATGAAACGCCACCATACTGGCAAACCCGCGCCCGATAGGACGAGCCGTTCGAATGGGTGGACTTTCCCTTTTCAGCGGCCGGTGAACTTGGGCTTGGCCTTCTCCGAGAAGGCCCGCATGCCGATCTTGGCGTCGTCCGTGGCGAACAGTCCGGAGAACTGCAGGCGCTCGATCTCGAGCCCCGTGTCGAGGTCGGCCTCCAGGCCCTGATCGACCGCTTGCTTGGCGGCGCGGAGCGCGACCGAGGGGCCGCCGACGAACGTGGCCGCCCACTCCAGAGCGGCCGTGTAGACCTGCTCGTCCGGCACCACCCGGTCCACCAGGCCCAGGTCGAGGGCCTCGGCGGCGGGCACGTGGCGGCCCGTGAAGATCAGGTCCTTCGCCCGCGCCGGGCCGATCAGGCGGGGCAGGCGCTGGGTGCCGCCCGCGCCGGGGATGAGGCCGAGCAGGATCTCCGGCTGGCCCAGCTTGGCCGACTCCCCCGCGACCCTGAAGTCGGCGCAGAGGGCGAGCTCGCAGCCGCCGCCCAGCGCGTAGCCGGTGATGGCGGCGATGACCGGCTTGCCGATCCGCGCGACCTCGGTGAAGCAGGCCTGGAGCGTACGGGAGTGGGCGGCCATGTCGGCGTAGGACATGTCGGCCATTTCCTTGATGTCCACGCCCGCGGCGAAGACCTTCTCGCCGCCGTAGACGATCACGGCCTGCACCTGCGGGTCGGCGTCCACTTCGCGGGCCGCCTCGACGATCTCCCGCTGGACCTGCATGTTGAGGGCGTTCATCTTCGGACGGTCAAGACGGATCGTGGCGATCTGGTCGGCCACCTCGACGCTCACAAACTCACCCATGAGCCGAACCTAACAGAGTGATCGCGTTCGTCCATGGCAGCCACGGTCAACGGGCGGCGGAGATCACCTCGTCCACCGTCTTCCTGCTGCGGGAGGCGCGGACGAGCGCCGCCGACAGCCGGGCCAGCTCGTCGCCGGAGTGGGCCAGCGCGGCCAGCGGGCGCGCCTGGCGGGGCAGCCCGAGCTTGCCCGCACCCTCCAGCACCCGCTGGTCCAGGTGCGGCGCGACCTGGGGCCACACGGCCTGGACCTCGCGCAGGAAGATGTCGGCCCCCGTCGGGCCGATGCCCGGGAACTCCGTCAGCAGCGCCGCGATCCTGCGGTCGTCGCCGCCGGACTCCTCGCGCAGGCGGCGCAGATCGCCCTTCCAGCGATCGAGGAGCAGTTCGGCGCCCTTGCCCAGCATCGTCGAGGTGCGTTCGTCGTAGCGGACGTAGTGGCCGCGGTCCAGCGCGTCCACCCGGTCCTGCCAGCTCGCCTCCCGCATGGCCTTCGGCGTGCCGTACCCGGCCCCGAACAGCTCTCTGGCGCCCGCGACGGCGACCTCGGCCGAGATGCGCGCGCTGAGCAGCGTGGCCAGGACGAGCAGCTGGTAGAGGGGCTTCGGCTGGTCGGCGAGTTTGATGCCGGCCTCGCGGGCGAACGTCCGGCCGTATCGGTCGAGCAGCACGTCCACGACGGCTTTCTCGGTCTTGCCCATGCCCGCCCGCTACCCGGGGCGTGTCGTGACATGCCGGGTTTGGGGTGGAGGTCGCTGGGGAGGCGGAGGGTTGGCGACTGCGAAGGAGCTAGCCGTGCTGACCTTGACTGACAACGCCGTCGAGGCGATCCGCGATCTGATGGTCGGAGAGGACGTGCCCGCCGACGCGGGCCTGCGCATCTCCCCGAAGCCCGACGAGGCGGGAACGCTGGAGCTCTCGCTGACGAGCACACCGGAGGCGAGTGACCAGGTCGTCGAGAAGGAGAACGTCCGCGTCTTCGTCGCCGAGGACGTGGTCGAGATCCTCGACGACAAGGCGCTCGACGCGCAGCCGGGCGCGCCGGGGCAGCCGATGTTCCGGCTGGGTCGGCGGGCCTGACAGGGCTCAGCCGAAATCGGGTCCGGTCTCGGGCGGGCGCACGTCGCCCAGCCCGAACAGGCCCACCAGCGTCCCGTCCACCCGGGTGACGACGACGTGGTCCACCTTGGCCCGGTCCATGCGCCGGACCAGCGGTTCGAGCTCCTCGCTCGGCCGTACGGCGGTCACGCCGACCCGCATGGCCCGCTCGGCGACGCCGTTCAGATCGGCGCCCTTGAGCTCGCGCGAGCCGATGACGCCCTGGACCACGTCGTCGTCCACGACGACCGCCAGCCCGGCCGGGTCGGCGATGATGCGCTCGGTGATCTCGTCCAGGGGGTCGCCGAGGGCGGCCCTCACGGGGTCGCGGCGCAGGTACCGCGACACCAGCGTGGCCGTGCCCTCGTAGGGCAGGTCCGCGGAGAGCCAGTCCATCTTGCCCTGCCGGTAGTCGTACACGTGCTCGAACCCGAGGTGGTCGAGCCGGTGGGCGGCCCGCGGGCTCAGGTCGCAGAGCCAGTCGTGGCAGTAGACGACGACCGGCCGCCCCGGATCCAGCTCACCGGCGGACGTGCGCATCGCGGCGAGCGGCAGGTGCACGGCCCCGGGCAGGTGCGCCCACGCGTATTCCTTCTCCGGCAGCACCTCCACGAGCTGGGCCCGCCGGTTGGCGACCAGGTCCCGCACGGCTTCGCGATCGATGATGTGCGTCATGGCGTCCCCCTGCCCTCAGACGGCGATTCGTGTCACGATGACGAGGCGTCCTATTCAGGGAGTGCCCGATGTGTGACGATCCGCTGCTGCCCGCCTCCGTGGCCCGCGCACTGGCCGACTACCGTGAGCTGCGCGACGCGCACGGCCCCTGCTGGGGCGAGCCGCCCATCCCGTACGTCGTCCAGGCCTGGGCCACCGTCTTCCTCGACCGCCGCCACAACTACTGGGGCGCGGGGCTGCGCCAGCTCGCCGGGCGATATTCCCCGGAGGAGGCCGAGGATCATCTCGACGAGGTGGACCCGGAGCGGGCGGTGCGGGACGCGCTGGCGGGCGACGTGCCGGACAACCTGGCCGCGCTGCGCCTGACCCCCGAGGGGTTCGCGCTGGAGGCCGTCACCCGGGTGGTACTGGACGACCGGCCCTTCCGTACGCCGCTGCTCCTCGACTCCAGCGTGGACGAGCCGGTCACGGTCGTCGTGGATGGCACGCCGTACGAGGTGCCTCCCCATGGCGCCCGGGTGGCCGGCCTGGAGCGGGACGTCAGCGTGAACGGGGAGCCCGTGGACCTGTCGCCGCTGCGCAGGCGGGCGGAGGCGGCCACGATCAGGGTGCGGGCGGGGTTCCCGTGCCGGTGGAGCGTGACGGGAGCCGACGGGCAGGGCTGGTACCCCGAGGGCGCCCCGCCCAAGGTGGACGTCCACCGCAGGCCGTTCTTCCACGGCGACGACCTCGTGATCGCCGTGCCCGCCGAGCCGGTCACGGTGGCGGTGGCCAGGGGCATGGAGTACACCGCGTCCGAGGTCGTGATCACCCCCGAAGCGGGCGCGGAGACGCTGGTCGAGCTGACCCCCGAGCGCCTGTACGACGCGGCGGCCCGCGGCTGGTACGGCGGCGACCTGCACGTGCACCTCAACTGGATGGGCGAGGAGCCCGCCGCGCCCGAGCTGGCCGCGGCGGCGCAGCACGGCGAGGACCTGCACGTGCTCAACCTCGTGGCGGGCAACGTCGCGAGCGGGCGCGTCTACGACGTCGAGGCGCTGGAGCATTGGGTGGGCAAGGACCTGCCCTGGTCCGACGACAGGCACCTGGCCAGGCTCGGCGTCGAGTACCGCAACGACGTCGTCGGCCACCTGACCGCCTTCGGCCTGCGGGAGCCGCCGAGCCGCTACCACGCGGGGTTCGAGGGCACGGCCGACTGGCCGCCCAACGCGGTCGCGCTGGAGGAGCTGCGCCGGCTCGGCGGGGTGACGGGGTACGGGCACCCGTTCCACACGGCGTTCTCCGACGACGACCCGCCGGACGTGATCCTCAACACCGGCCGCAACTGCGCGGCCAGGGAGATCGTCGCGGACGCCGCGCTCGGCCTGATCGACACGCTCGACGTGCTCAACCACTCCTCGCTCGCGGCCACCGCCACCGTCTACCGCCGCCTGATCGGCGCGGGCAACAGGCTCACGGTCACCGCGGGCACCGACGCCGTGCTGTCCTTCT
Source organism: Nonomuraea sp. NPDC051941 (assembly GCF_044593615.1). Classification (NCBI taxonomy): domain Bacteria; kingdom Bacillati; phylum Actinomycetota; class Actinomycetes; order Streptosporangiales; family Streptosporangiaceae; genus Nonomuraea; species Nonomuraea sp. NPDC051941. Next base: position 39,205 of record NZ_JBIUCF010000053.1, on the reverse strand, counting down.
GCCGCCGCGGCACCGCGTCCAGCCCGCCGGGGTGGGAGCGGGTGTACGCGAACGTCGCGGGCCCGCTCACCGCCGAGTCCTATGCCGAGGCGATCCTGCTCGGCCGCACGTTCGCCACCACCGGGCCGTGGCTGGAGCTGACCGTGAACGGGCACGGGCCGGGCGACACGCTGGAGCTGGCACCCGGGCAGCGGGTCGAGATCGTGGTCTCCTCGATCGGGCCCGAGGTCGAGTCGCTGGAGATCCGCACCGCCGACGGCGTCCTGGCGCAGGGGCCGCCGGGGCGGCTGGTCGCGTCGATGACGGCGGGCGAGCCGACGTACGTGGTCGCGGTGGCCTCGGGCGGGCCCCACCCGCGCACCGTGCACCGGTCGGGGGCGTACGCGCACACCAGCCCGGTGTACGTGGACGTCGCGGGCGGGCACGTGGCCAGGGAGGCGGACGTGCGCTGGTGCCTGGCGTGGCTGGACCGGCTGGAGGTCCTGCTGCGGCGGTACGGCACGTTCGAGACGCCCGCCCAGCTGGACGACCACCTGGAGCTGTACGAGCGCGCCAGGGCCGTCTACCGCGCCCGACTTCCCTAGGGCCCGACTTCCCTAGGCGAGACCCGCGACACGCGCGTGTCGGCGGAGTGGCTTCGTGAAGTCGTGGCGGGTCTATGATGTTGGAAACTGAAGCGGCTCCGGTCCCCGGTCGCCGCCGGGCGAAGCGTTCGGAGGTCGGCGCATGCTGGAGTCGCAGTGGGCCCGTGACACGTTCGGGCAGCGGGTGCCGGCGATCAGACAGGCGATCGCCGAGGCGCTGTCGGTCGCGCTCGACAACGCCCGCGACGCCCAGACGGCCGCGCAGACCGAGCACACGCACCCGTTCGGGTTCACGCTCATGTCGCGCAAGTTCGAGGCGCTGGCCAAGGCGTTCGAGGACATGGGCGACGTGCGGATCATCAAGCCCGCCGGGTCCCCCCACGAGCTGGTGGTGCTCGACGGCAAGCTGCTGTTCCCGTTCCGCTATGCCAAGGACCGCTCGATCGGCGTGATGAGCGCGCGCATCGGCGAGGGCCGGCCTTCGACGCTGGTCCAGGCGCTGTTCAACCGGTTCGGGCCCGAGCCGCGGATGCGGCAGCTCTCGCTCCACGACCTCGCGCCGCAGGCGGTGCCGGTGGCCGAGGCGCTGTCCGACCTGCCCGACGACACGAGCCTGGTGCTGATCGCGTACGCCTGCAACGCGCACGCGGGGCTGCTCGACGCCTGGTGGGGCGAGGCCGAGCTGCTCGACCGCACCGGCAGCCTGCGCTGGCACGTGTGCGAGCCGATCCCCCTGGCCCAGGACACGACGACGGCCGGGCAGGCCGGGGCGCAGCCGGCCGCGTTCGACCAGGGCGCCCTGCCCACGCCGGCGCTCAACCCCCGCACCGGGGCCGCGCGGCTCACGGCGCCCGTCAGCGAAGCCGTACCGATCACCAGGGCAGAAGCCGCCGGCGGTGAGTGAGTTCAAGACCGGCGCGCCGACCCCCCAAGCCGTCGCCGACGCGTTCGACGCCACCCGCCTCACCCAGGCCCGCCACCTGGCCGCGCTCACCAAGAAGGAGGTGGCCGAGCTCCTCGGCGTCTCCCCCTCCGCGGTCGGGCAGTACGAGGCGGGCGTCACCCGCCCGCGCCCCGACCTGGTCCCATTGCTGGCCGAGGCGCTGGCCGTGCCGATGGCCTTCTTCCTGCCCGGACGGCCGCACGGCAAGCTCGACGGCTCCATGGCCCACTTCCGCAGCCTGCGCTCCACCCGCGCCTACCAGCGGGCCAAGGCCGTGGCCTTCGTCGAGCAGGTGTGGGAGCTGACGTACGCGCTGGAGAAGCGGATCCAGCTGCCGGCCGTCGACCTGCCCGGGTTCGCGGGCGGCGAGATGCACTCGGCGCTGCCGCGCGACCCGGCGGGCGCGGCCCGCGCGCTGCGGGCCCACTGGGGGCTCGGCACCGGCCCGGTCAGCCACCTCGTACGCCACATGGAGTCCCACGGCATCGTCGTCGCCTTCCCCCGCCACGACCCCGACGCGGTCACCGTCGACGCGTTCTCCACCTCCAGCCTGCCGCGGCCGATCGTCGTGCTGACCCCCAACCGGTTCGACGACATCTACCGCCACCGCTTCACCGCCGCCCACGAGCTGGGCCACCTCGTCCTGCACGGCGACACGGCGGCCGGTGACAGCCACCAGGAGCGCGAGGCCGACGCGTTCGCGGCCGAGTTCCTCACGCCGCGCGACAGCATCCTGCCGCAGCTGCCGCAGCGGGCCGACCTGCGCAAGCTCGCCGAGCTGCGGCGGACGTGGGGGGTGTCGGTCGACTCGCTGCTCTACCGGTGCCGCGAGACCGGGCTGATCTCCGACTCCGCCGCCGGCCGCGCCTACCAGCGCCTGGCCGCGCTGCGCGACCAGCCGGGCTTCACCAACGAGCCCGTCTCCGGCTACCCCGGCGAGCAGCCGGTCCTGCTCGCCCACGCCTTCGACCTGGCCACCCGCGAGAGCGACCTGACCGCCGCCACCCTCGCCCGGGAGCTGGCCTGGCCCATCACCCGCGTACGCGAGCTGATCGGCCTGCCCGACCAGCGGCCCTCACTGAAGCTCGTCCTTTAGCCCCGCGCCGATGGCGTCCAGCTCCGCGACCGCGTCCGGGGGCAGGACCAGGTCGGCCGCGGCGACGTTCTCGCGGAGATGGGCCGGGGACGAGGTCCCCGGGATGAGGACGATGGTGGCCGAGCGCTGCAGCAGCCAGGCCAGGGCGACCTGCTGGGGTGAGACGCCCAGGCGGGCGGCCACGTTCCGGAGCGTCTCCGACTGGAGCGGGGTGAAACCGCCCAGGGGGAAGAACGGCGCGTAGGCGATGTTCTCGGCGGCGCACCGCTCGACGAGAGCGTCGTCCTGCCGGTTCGCCACGTTGTAGAGGTTCTGCACGGTGACGACGGGCGCGATGGACTGGGCCTCGGTGAGCTGGGCCGTGGAGACCGCGCTGAGGCCGAGGTGGCGGATCAGCCCCTCCTCGCGCAGCTCCGCCAGAGCCCCGAACTGCTCCGCGAGCGACTCGTCGGTGGCGCCCTCGTGCGTGACCACCCGCAGGTTGACGACGTCGAGGACGTCCAGGCCGAGGTGCCGGAGGTTCTCGTGCACCGCGACCTTGAGGTCCGCGGGGTCCTGAGCGGGCATCCACTCCCCCTGGGGGCCGCGGCGCGCGCCGACCTTGGTGACGATGCGCAGGTCCGCCGGGTACGGGTGCAGGGCCTCCTTGATGAGCTCGTTGACGACGGCGGGGCCGTAGAAGTCGCTGGTGTCGATGTGGTTGATCCCCAGGTCGAGGGCTTCGCGAAGCACGGCGATGGCCTGGTCGCGGTCTTGGGGCGGCCCGAAGACGCCGGGGCCGGCCAGTTGCATGGCGCCGTAGCCCATGCGGTTGAGGGTGAGGTCGTCCGCAAGCGTCAGCGCCTTATCCGACATTTCATGATTTCCTCTCATTCCGTGGACACTCTGCAACGTGCCTGCTCCAGGTGGGAGTACCCGCTGTTCCAGGGTCGCAGGGTCCTGGTCGGACCTCGCCTTGGTCACCTTCCACGCACAGCCGGGCCGCCTCACCGCTTGGGGCGGCCGTACGACATCCGCCGGAGGAACACCTCCGCCGGCCCCCGGTGACCGACGGCGCGCAGCCACTCGGCCAGCACGATCGACAGCAGCCAGACCCCGACGGCGATCCCGAAGGTGACGACAAAGCTCACGCCGTCGCGCAGGCCCAGCGTGAACGGGTAGAAGAGCACCACCCAGACCACGGCTTGGAACAGGTAGAACGTCAACGACCGCTGCCCCAGCGCCGCCAGGGCCGTGGTGAGCCGGCCGGGCCGGACCTTGACCGCGACGAGTCCGACGGCGGCGGCCATGCCGATGCCGCCCGCGTACCCGGTCAGGTCGTGCGCCACGGCGACCGCCCAGCTGACGGGGACCGAGGTGGGAGTCCACACGCCGGCCGCGAGCAGCGCCGCGGGCAGCCTGCCCGCCACTGCCACGCCGATGAGCACCACGGTGACGCGGCGCAGCAGCGGCAGGTGCCGCTCGGGCTCGTCGAGGAACCGGCGCCTGGCGGCCCAGATGCCCAGCATCATGCCCGGCACCACCATGATGGTGGAGATCGCGGTCTCCACCGGCCAGGACGGAATGGCGGCGACGAGGTGCGCGGCGAACGTGGGCTCCATGAACTCCGCCATGTTCACCGGCTTCGCCTGGGCCACCACGCTCTGCCAGGCCAGCAGGAGGGTCGCGGGGACGAGCGTCAGCAGGCCCGTCCACCACAGCACCGAATCCCGCGCTCGCACAAGGGGCGCGAGCACCAGCAGGGTCAGCCCGTACACCGCGATGATGTCGATGGGCACGAGCACCACCGTGTTCAGGAAGCCGATGACGATCAGCCAGAGCGCCCGGCGTCGCAGCAGGCTCCGGATCGAGGCCCAGTCGCCGCCCCTGGCCTGCCGGCTGTGGGCTAACTGCCCGAGCCCGTAGCCGAACAGGAACACGAACATGTCGCGGGCCTGGTTGTCGGCGAGCAGCGACTTGATGAACTTCGCCGCGGTGTCAAGCGCGGCGGGCCCCGCGTCCCAGTCGCCGACGAACGCCGGCGCGTGTGACAGGGCGATCAGCAGCAGCATGAAGCCGCGTGCCAGATCCGGCGCCAGCGCTCTCGCTGTCACGCCGGTGGGCGCCGTGAGGGTCATGTTGGTTTCCTTCCGGTTCGGCGTGCCGGGCCGCTGCTGCGGGCCTGACGGTGCTGCTACGTCCTGCGCGCCCACGGCTCGCCGGGAGCCGCCATTCGCGATAGTACGTGTTCACTTGAAGCCAAAAGCTACGTTGCGTTCAAATATTTGTCAATCAGAACCGTGCCGAGAATCCGTCATTTATGCAGCCAGATGGCACTGATAATTGCAATGGACCTGAAGCTGAATGCAACTCTCACGTTTGCCTCTATTGCAATGGGGTGCGATCGAAGGCAATACTGGATCGCCAGAGCACAGGGACAGGAGCACAGGAGGCGAGCGCCGATGCCGGGAGGCAGGTTGACCCAACAGGACCGCCGGGACATCGCCGCAGGCCTGGCGAACGGGCTCGGCTACGCCGAGATCGCCCGGCGCCTGTCCAGGCCGACCTCCACCGTCAGCCGGGAGGTCAGCCGCAACGGCGGCCCCGGAGCGTACCGGGCCGAGCGGGCGCACCAGGCGACCGAACGACGCGCCCGCCGCCGCCGGCAGACCCCGCGATCAGCGCCCCCGGCCGCCAACACGGCGTACGGCCGCGACCCCGAGGAGATGCGCGAATTCGCGGAGCGCCTCGTCGAGACCCTGGTGCAGACGGGTGTGCAGCGGATGGCATCGAGGGTCCTGGCCTGCCTCTACATCACCGACACCGGCGCGCTCACGGCCAAGGACCTCGCCCAGCGCCTCCAGGTCAGCCCCGCCTCGATCTCCACCGCCGTCGCCTACCTGGAGGAACAGGAGCTGATCAGGCGCGACCGCGACCCGCGGAGCCGTCGCGAGTTGTACAGCGTCGACAACGCTCTTTGGTACCGGTCGTTTCTGGCGAGTGCGCAGCGAAACTTCTTGCTGGCCGAGACCGCCCGCGACGGGGCACGCATCCTGGGCGCCACGACCCCAGCCGGAGCGCGCTGTGAATTCGTGGGTGAATTCCTTCGACGTACCGGCGAGGACATACTCCAGACGGCCGAACGCTGGCAGCACCTTTTGATCCCGCAAGCACGCGAAAACCCTGAGTAATTCAACGCGATCCGTGGACGCGGCGACACCGCCACACGGCATGCGCCATCCGCACGAGCTCGACGCCGACGTTGACGATGGTGCCTGAGATGCTGAGCTCGGCCCGGGTGAGGCTACCCGATTCGGGCTCCATCGCCGTCGCCTGACCTGCGGCAAGCACCCGCTCACCCGCTCCCGTAGGACCGATGCGAGGGGCAACTCCGGCCCGCGATGGCGACCGGCGCAAGGGCGCTTCAGCCGGTACAGCGGCAGGCGGTCCGGAAACACTCAACGAGGCGGCGGGCAAATTAACACGACGTTCTTTCCAGGATGGTCACGTCTTTCAGCGGCTTGCCGCGGAAGAAGTCAGAAGGGGAGATCTGGTCTCCCGTCGCAATTTTTTCCATGGGAATGGCCAGATCGCCCGTAGTGACGAAATCCATGAAGGACTGGGCGATGGCCGTTACCGGGATTTTCACGCAGACTTTCGGCGGGGTGTCGGCGATGGCGGCCGGGCCTGAGAGCAGAGCGGCGCCGATGGCGGTCGCGGTCAGAGCGTGCTTGTACATGTTGCTTCCTTCGTAGCCGACGAGAAGATCAAATTCGTGCTGTCGCCGATGAGGCGCCGACGCTCATCGCACCCGTGCCCGCGTCTCCAGGGGACGAGGGAGCGGGAGCGTGCTTCACGTACGCGCCACGGCCAAGAGGCGGGCTCGGGCGAGCACGTCGGCGATCGTGCGTACGCCGACGAGGGCTTCGCGAGGCATCGGGCCCCACGTGTCCTCCATGGCGACGTGGAGTTCGGCGAGGTCCAGGCTGTCGGCCTCCAGGTCCTCGCGGAGCCGCGCGTCCAGCGTGACCCGGCTCGGGTGGACCTTCAGGATGCTGACGCAGCGGTCGCGCACCACGGTCAAGATCTCCTCGTCGCTCACACCGGGCCCTTTCCTCGTAGCGTCTTGTCACTTAGCGTGGCCGGTCGCCCGATAAATGGGCACTCGTGACGCGGAACCCGCCGTTAAGGAGTTGATCAAGTTTCGAGGGTCGCGACGGGTGCCCGCGGGGCCGCGTACCTATCCTGAGCAGCACCTGATCTTGAGGGGGGATGGGCGTGGCCGCGCAGTCCGAGCCGTACCCGAGGCGGTACGCCCACGTGGCCGGGGTGGCGGTGCACCTGCCCGAGGAGAGCCTGACCACGCCGGAGCTGGAAAAGCTACTGGCCGCCCGTAATCCGGGCACGCACATCCCCCTCGGCGTCATCGAGCAAGCCAGCGGCGTGGAGCGGCGGCACGTGGCCGCTCCCGGTCAGACGGCCGCCGGGATGGCCGCGGCCGCCGCCCGCACTCTGCTCGAGCAGACCGGGCATGTCCCGCCCGTCATAGACCTGATCATCTATGCGGGGGTGACCGTCGACGCCGTCGAGCCCGCCACCGCGCACATGGTGGCCGCCGAGCTGGGGGCGAGCTGCCCGGTATTCGATGTACGCAATGCATGCAACAGCGTTCTGAACGCGGTCGAGCTGGCCGACACGCTCATCACGGCCGGCCGCTACCGTACGGTCCTCATCGTGTGCGGGGAGGTCGCCACTCCGGCCATCCGCTGGCAGGTCGAGTCGGACGCGGACTTCGTCGCCGCCGGGCCCTCCTACACCGTCTCCGACTCGGGGACGGCCATGCTGCTGGAGGCCAGTGCGGTGCCCGGGGTGCTGGGGCACCGGTTCTGCGCCAGCTCGGAACACTGGGACGCCGCCGTCCTGCCGGTCACGCGTTCCATCTCGGCCGGTTACCAGGTGGGCGCGTTCACCGTGGACCCCGTGGGGCTGGCCGTTGGGGTGCACAAGCTCGACCGGTCCGTGCTGCGGGCGCCGCTGGCCGAACGCGGGCTCGACTGGGACGACATGGCGGCGATCTGCGTGCATCAGGCGTCCCTGTCGTCCTTGCACACCTTCTGCGAGGCGGCCGGGATCCCGCTGGGGAAGGTGGTGGTGACCATCGCCGAGCACGGCAATCTCGTCGCCTCCACGATCCCCGTGCAGTTGCACCAGGCGGTCCAGTCGGGCCGGGTGCAGCGCGGCGATCTGGTTGCGCTCGTGGGGGTGGCCAGCGGGGTCAGCGCAGGGACCGTGCTGCTGCGCTGGTGACGGCCTCCAAGACTCCCGGTGTCGAGGGGCGGGGGTTCCCGGGAGGCAGAGACCGGCGCTGAGGGGCTGGGGGTTCCCGGGAGTCGGTGACCGGCAGTGAGGGGCTGGAGGTTCTCGGCGGACGGTGACCGGCGCTGAAGGCTGGCGGGTGCCGGTGTGGCGGGGTTGAGGGTGGGGTGAACGGCCGCGACACTACGGAGTTGTCGCGCTACTTTTCGTGACAATGCATGCGATGATCACTTCCATGTGGGACATGCGATCCAGCGGAGGTCCGGTGCGCGCCCGGGTGGCCGTCACCGGCATGGGCGTGCGTACCCCAGCAGGCGCCCATCCAAAGGAGCTGTGGGACACCCTGCTGGCCGGCCGGTCGACGGCACGTACGATCACCTCGTTCGACGCCGAGGGCCTGCCGGTGGACTTCGCCTGCCAGGTGCCCGACCTCGACCTGGACGGCTACGTGAAGCCCAGGGACGCCCGCCGGATGGACCGGGTCACGCGGCTGGCGTTCTGCGCCGCGACCGACGCCCTGGCCGATGCGGGCCGGACGGCGGCGGGGCCCGAGCGCCGGGCCGTCGTGACGGGGACCGGGTACGGCGGTGTCGCCACCCAGGAGCTCGCCTTCGGCACCCTGGACGAGCGCGGACGCGCCTGGCCGGGCCCCCTGCACATCCCCATGAGCATGCACAACGCCGCCGCCGCCGAGATCAGCATCCGGCACGCGTTCCTCGGCCCGAGCATGTCGGTGGCGACCGCGTGCGCCTCCGGCAGCCACGCCATAGGTGAGGGTATGCGGCTGGTCCGCGACGGGACGGCGGACGTGGTGCTGGCGGGCGGCATGGAGGCGGGGGTGCAGGCCAGCGCGCTGGTGGGGTTCGGGCGGGTGGGGGCGCTGTCGCGCCGCGCGGCGGAGCCCGGACGCGCCAGCCGGCCCTTCGACGCCGACCGCGACGGGTTCGTGCTGGGTGAGGGCGCGGCGTTCCTCGTGCTGGAACGGCTGGAGGACGCGCTGCGCCGGGGCGCCCACGTGTACGCCGAGCTGAGCGGGTACGGCCGGACGTCCGACGGCCATCACCTCACGGCCCCCGACCCCGAGGGCGGCGGCGCGTACCGCTGCATGCGTCACGCGCTGGCCGACGCCGGGGTCGCGGCGGCCGACGTCGTCCACGTCAACGCGCACGCCACCTCCACCCGCCTCAACGACGAGATCGAGGCGCGGGCCATCGCGCGGCTGTTCGGCGAGTACGCGGTGCCGGTCACGGGGAGCAAGAGCGTGATCGGCCACGCCCTGGGGGCCTCGGGCGCGATCGAGGCCGTGATCAGCGTGCTGACCCTGATCGAGCGCACCATCCACCCCACCGCGAACCTCGACCGCCGGGACCCGGCCTGCCCCGTCGACGTCGTGACCGCGCCGCGCCCCGTCGTTCCCGGCCCGGTGCTGTCCAACTCGTTCGCGTTCGGGGGGCACAACGCGACCCTCGTCTTCACCCCGTTCCAGGAGGACCGATGAAACTGGCGGGCACGATCGCCCTGGTCACGGGCGCCAGCGGTGGCATCGGCCAGGCCACGGCCCGCGCGCTCGCGCGGCACGGCGTGCACCTGGTCCTGACCGGCCGCGACGCCGGCGTGCTGGAGACGCTGGCCACGGAGGTGGGCGGGCGTGCCGTCCCCGCCGACCTGACGGGCCGCAAAGCCATCGCGAAGATGATGAAGCAGGCCGGACCGGTCGACATCCTGGTGGCCAACGCCGGGGTCATCGCTCCCGCGCGGATGACCGATCACGATCTCGACGAGATCGACCACTACCTGGAGCTCAACCTGCGCGTGCCGCTCGTGATGGCCCGCCTGGCCGCCGAGCGGATGGTGGCCAACGGGCGTGGCCACCTGGTGTTCATGAGCTCGATCGGCGGAAAGATGGCGCATCCGCATCTAGCCGTCTATAACGCGACCAAGCATGGCCTGCGGGGGTTCGGGCATGCGGCCAGGATGGACCTGGCGCCCTACGGCGTCGGCGTCTCCGTCATCTGCCCGGGGCTGGTGCGCGACGCCGGGATGCTCACCCGTACCTCGCTGACCGTGCCCCCATGGATGACGCGCAGCCCGCTGCACGTGGCGCGGGCGGTGTGCCGGGCCATCCTGACCGACGCCGCCGAGATCGACGTCGCGCCGCTGCCCGTCCGCGTCGCGGCCGGGCTGGCGAGCGTGTGGCCCGGGGCCGGGGCGCGGGTGCAGCGCCTCATGGGGGTCGAGGGGTACGCCCGCGCCGCCGCCGGCCGCGGCTTCCTGTGACCGGTTGACATCAAGCAAGGTTGAGGTTGCAGGCTCGGAAGACGAGTTGACCGCTGTCTCCGGGAGTGCGCCATGCATGCCGTCGTCCTGCACACCTTCGGCCCCGCCGAGAACCTCCGCTACGAGAGCGTGCCCGACCCCGAGCCGGGACCCGGCCAGGTTCGCATCGCCGTCAAGGCGGCCGGGGTGCACCTGATCGAGACGACCATGCGGTCAGGGGCGACCGGTGGCATGACGCCGCCGCTGCCGGAGCTCCCGGCGATCTTCGGCGGCGAGGTGGCCGGACGCGTGGACCAGGTGGGTCCCGGGGTGGATCCGTCCTGGATCGGGCGTGATGTGGTGACCGCGAACGGCCGCCCCGGCGGCTACGCGGAGCTGGCGGTCGCGGACGTGACGTCCGTGCACCCGATCACCTCCGTCTACGAGACGGCGGTGGCCATGGTCGTCACCGGGGTGACGGCGCTGCAGTTCCTGGACGTGGCCAAGCTGACCACTGACGACGTCGTGCTGGTAACCTCGGCGGCCGGCGGTATCGGGCGCCTGATCGTCCAGTACGCGCGCGGCCTCGGCGCCAGGGTGGTCGGCGCGGCGGGCGGGGCCGCGAAGGTGGCGGCCGTACGCGACCTCGGGGCGGACCTCGCCGTCGACTACGACCAGCCGGGCTGGGAGGAGACCGTCGCCAGGGAGCTGGGCGGCCGCGCGGTCACCGCCCTGCTCGACGGGGTCGGCGGCGACAGGGCGCGGGCCGCGTTCGGGCTGCTGGCCGACGGCGGCCGCTACGTCACCATCGGCAACGCCTCCCGGCAGGAGTTCCAGCCGGACTCCCGGACGGTGGAGGAGCGCGGCCTCACCGTGACCAACGCCCTGATGCTGCTGCTCGGCGAGCCGAACACGCGGCCGGACTACGAGGTCAGGGCGCTGGCGGCGCTCGCCGACGGCACGCTGGCCCCGGCCGTGCAGACGTTCCCGCTCGCGGAGGCGGCGGCCGCCCACGCCGCGCTCGAAAGCAGGCGTACGACGGGCAAGGTCGTGCTCATCCCTTAGCCGCGAATCCCCTGAGCCGCGATTGCCTTGGCCGCGATGGCGTACTGCGGGTTCTCGGGGCGGTAGGACGAGCCGACGACGGTGAACCCGGCCTCGGCCAGCCGCTCCTCCAGGTCGGCGGGGGTGAACGGCAGGAAGTCGATGGTGTGCCGGTGGTGGCTGAGCGTGCCGTCGGGGTGCTCCTGGATGAACAGGATCTCGGCCAGGCACGGCTCGCCGAAGCTCTCGGGGAAGGTCCAGACGTAGACGCAGGTGGACCGTACGCCGTCCCGCTCGCGCACCCGGTCACCGACCACGATCCGCCGGCGCTCGCGATAAAGCAGCTCCCAGTTGCGGGAGTCGACGATCAGCGTGCCGGTCGGGGACAGCACCTGCCGCATCCCCGACAGCGCCGCCACCATGGCCTCGCGCGACCCCGTGTGGACGAGGGAGTTGCCCAGGCACAGCACCAGCTCGTACGGCCCGGTCACGGCGGCGGGCAGGTCCTCCCACCGGGAGGTGAGCAGCTCCACGCCGGCGGGCACGCGGCGGCGCGCCTCCGCGACCATCTGCGGGCTGCCGTCGGTGGCGGTCACCCGGAACCCGGCGTGCGCCAGCGCCATGGCGTCCGCCCCGATGCCGCAGGCGCAGTCGAGCACGGGGGCGCCCGGCGGCAGGGTGTCGACCACGGCTTGGATGAACTCCCGGCGGGAGACGGACGTGCCGCCGATCACGCCCGGGGCATTCACGACCTCGTCGGCCAAGATCCAGTGGTAGTCGACGGCCAGGTCACGGTAGTAGTCCGACACGAAGCGAGCCTCGCACGATCATCGCACCCGGTCCACCCAATAAAGTCCACCCAATAAGGTGCCAGGCGATGGACACCTTACGAGCTCCCCGCCTGATGTCCGGCGATCGCGTCCGGGTCGTCTCCCCTGCCTCCCCGCCCAACCCCGACCTGGTCGCCGCCGGAGTCGAACTCCTCACCTCGTGGGGCCTCCGGGTCGAGCTGGCCGAGCACGCCTTCGACCAGTGGGGCTACATGGCGGGCCGCGACGAGGAGCGCGCCGCCGACCTGAACGACGCCTTCCGGGATCCGGGCGTACGGGCCGTGTTCGCGACGAGGGGCGGCAAGGGCGCGTACCGGATCGTGGACGACCTGGACTTCGACGCGCTCGCGCGTGACCCCAAACCCGTGATCGGCTTCAGCGACATCACCCACCTCCACCTGGCCGTGTGGCGGCACTGCCGCCTGGCCGGCCTGCACGGCCCCTTCGTCAACTGGAACGCGTCCGTCACGGGACCGGCGTCGGCCGAGGCGCTGCGCCGCGCCCTGATGACCACCGACCCCGTCACCGTCCACCGCGACCCGTCCGAGGTCACCGCGCAGGTCGGCGCGGCGGGCAGCGCCACGGGCACGCTGATCGGCGGCAACCTGAGCGCGGTCCGCACGCAGGTCGGCGCCGGGCTGCCCAGCCTGGAGGGAGCGATCCTCTTCCTGGAGGACAACCGCGGCACCGGTCTGGGCGAGGTCGACCGCTCCCTGACGCAGCTGTCCCGCTCGGGAGCGCTCGACGGCGTACGGGGCATCGCGCTCGGGCAGTTCCGGGGGTTCGAGCAGGACGACGGGGACCCGACGCTGGGCGGCTGGGGCGTCGTGGACGTGCTGCGCGACCACCTCGACCGGCTCGGCGTCCCGATCCTCGGCGGCCTGCCGGCCGGGCACGGCGACAACCCGCCGACCATCCCCATCGGCACGGAGGCCACGATCGACACGGCCGCGGGCACCCTGACCGTGCAGGCCGCCGTCAGATGATCCGCGTTAAGCGATGAAGAATCTCTTCGCAAAGATCTCGCTTACGAAGGAAAATGTTGAGACGCTGATCTGCACCAGGTGCCCCCAGCCCCAAGGAGTGGTTCATGCGCCGCCTATTGGCGATCTCCGCGGTCGCCGCGCTGCCCTTAACTTCTGGCATCGTTCCAGCTCACGCCCAGGATCCCGCTGATCGGCAGCAGGCCTTCGCGGCCGCCGCGCAGGAGTTCAAGGTCCCCGAGAGCGTCCTGCTCGGCGTGTCCTACCTGGAGTCGCGGTGGGAGGCCCATGCCGGGCAGCCGTCCAACGACGCCGGGTTCGGGCCCATGCATCTCACCGACGCCGCCGCGTACACCGCCTCCAACCATCACAGCGAGGGCGAGGAGGACGCCCGGGGCGACGAGACCCGGCCCCTGCCCGCCCCCGAACCCCAGGCGTCACCCGCCGAGATCCCCGCCTCCCTCCGCACCATGGAGAAGGCCGCGCAGCTCACCGGCGAGACCCACGAGCGGCTGCGCACGGACGACGTCGCCAACATCCGGGGCGGCGCCGCGCTGCTCGCCGACTACCAGAAGGCGCTCGGCGCGCCGCTGAGCGCCAACCCCGCCGAGTGGTACGGCGCCGTCGCCAGGTACTCCGGCGCCCAGGAGGCCGGGGCGGCGAAGTTCTTCGCCGACGAGGTGTTCACGACGATCAAGGACGGCGCCGCGCGCACCACGGACGACGGCCAGCAGGTCGCCCTCCCGGCGGTCCCGGGCCTGGAGAAGATCGAGAAGTGGCTGGAGAAGCTCGGTCTCCGCCCGTCCAGGACGGACGGCGTGGAGTGCCCGGCCTCGGTCTCGTGCGAGTGGATCCCGTCCGGGTACCAGGAGCTGCCCCCGGACGACTACGGGCACTACGACCTGGCGAACCGGCCGGTCAGCCAGAAGATCGAGTACATCATCATCCATGACATGGAGGGATACTTCGACTCCTCCATCCGCCTGAACCAGGACCCGAAGTACGGCGCAAGCTGGCAGTACTCCGTACGCTCCAGCGACGGCCACATCGCCCAGCACATCAAGGGCAAGGACGTCGCCTGGCAGGCCGGCAACTGGTACGTCAACGCCAAGTCCATCGGCATCGAGCACGAGGGCTTCCTGGCCGAGGGCAGCACCTGGTACACCGAGGCGATGTACCGCTCGAGCGCCCGGCTGGTCCGCTACCTGGCGTTCAGGTACGGCATCCCGCTCGACCGCGCCCACATCCTGGGCCACGACAACGTCCCCGGCACGCTGCCCACGACCGTGAAGCAGATGCACGAGGACCCGGGCCCGTTCTGGGACTGGGCGCACTACTTCCAGCTGATGGGCGCCCCGTTGCACCGGTTCGGCGGGCCCAACTCCGGCTCGGTCATGATCAAGCCGGACTTCGCGTCGAACAAGCCGTACTTCTATGGGTGTGACCGCAAGAACCCGGAGAACGCCTGCCCGCCGCTCCCCGCGAGCACGGTCTGGCTGCGCACCGAGCCGAGGGCGGACGCGCCGCTGGTCAAGGACATCGGCAAGCACCCCACGGGCGAGTCCCTCTACAGCGTGTACGACCACAGCGCCCGCGCCACCACCGGCCAGCGCTTCGCCGTGGCCGAGCGCCAGGGCGACTGGACGGCCATCTGGTACCTGGGTCAGAAGGCGTGGTTCCTCAACCCGGCGAGCGCGCCGACCGCCGTCCCGTCAGCCGGCCTCGTGGTCACCCCGAAGCCGGGCAAGGCCACCGTCCCGGTGTTCGGCAGGGCGTACCCGGAGCAGGAGGCGTACCCGGCGGACATCCCGTACCAGGCGGTGACCCCGCTGCAGTACACGTTCTCGGCAGGCGAGAAGTACACGCTCGCCGGGGCGGCGCCCGCGGAGTACTACCGGGCGGTCACCTTCACCATGGACCAGGACCACAAGGTGGTCCGGGGCAAGACGAAGTACCTGCAGATCCAGTTCGGCCACCGCGTCATGTTCGTCAAGGCTGACGACGTGCAGGTGACGTTCTCCGGGTGAACTCCTTGACGGCGCGCCTGGTGCTCGCGAGCGCCTCCTGAGAGGAGTCGTACGTGCGCTGGGCGACGCCGACGAACACGCAGTCGACGACGAGGAGCTGGCTGATCCGGCTGGCCAGGGCGCCGGGACGGAACTCCGTCTCGCGCCCGGCGGAGATCAGCACGTGTTCGGCCAGCTCCGCGATGGACGAGCGCGGGTTGTTCGTGATGGCGACCGTGGTGGCCCCGGCCTCCTTGGCCCGGGTCAGCGGCTCGATCACGTCGGGCGTCTCCCCCGACGTGCTGATGCCGATCGCGACGTCGCCCTCCCTGAGCAGCACCGCGCTGGTCAGCGCCAGGTGCGCGTCCTGGAAGGCGTGGCTGGACAGCCCGATGCGCAGCAGCTTCTGCGCGACGTCCTCGGCCACCAGCCCGGAGGCGCCCACGCCGTACGCGTCGATCCGCCGGGCACCCACGATGGCGTCCACGACCAGGCCCAGCCGCTCGGAGGTCAGCTGGGCCACGGTGTCGTTGATCGCCTCCGACTCGGCCCGCGCGACCTTCTGGATGACCTCCGACAACGGGTCGTCCGGCGCCAGGTCGCCGGGCACGAGCCGGTCGGGCTGCGCGGCGGCAGCGGCTAAGGCCAGCCGGAGCTGCGGGTATCCCGCGAACCCGAGCAGCCTCGCCGTGCGCACGATCGTGGCCTCGCTGGTGCCCGAGGCGGCGGAGAGCTCCGTGATGGTGCTCCTGGCCACCGTCGCGGGGTCCTCCAGGATGAGCCGGGCGACGGTCTGCGCGGCCGGCGTCAGGGACGGCAGCACACCGCGGACCGTGGCCACCAGAGTGTCGGCCCGCATGCCGTTCCCGCTGTCGTCCACGTCCTGATTATGCCGTCCGTTTAACGCGATATGCCGTTCGCGGGTGCCCCTGATTAACGCAATGTGCCATTTGTCATGCCCACGGGCTCCTCCGGCACGGCGATCAGGCCGAGCTCGGCGGGGGTGGCCACGAGCGGGTGGAAAGGAACGACGCGCACGGTGTATCCGAACGCTCCAGTCCGGTCGAGCGGCACCGTGCCCGTGTAGTGGGCCCGGCCGTCGTCGCCCGCCGACGCGACGGTCAGCTTCGCGTACGTCGGACGCATCAGCTCGTCGTGCGGCCCGACCTTGCCGTAGGCGGCCTCGACCAGCACGTCGTCAGGCTCCAGGTCGCCGAGCGCGATCGTGGCGTGCAGCTCGATGGAGGCGCCCACCTCCGGCGTGTCCCCCACGCCCGAGGCCTCGACGTGCTCGACGCGCACCCCGGGCCAGGCCCTGGTGACCCGGACCCGCCAGGCCGCGAACGCCTTCGCGGGCGCGTACGAGTCGGCCGACAGCGCGTTGGCCGCGGCGGCGGCCGGGCTGTACAGGTCGACCACGTAGTCCCGCAGCATGCGACCGGCCAGCACCTTGTGGCCCAGCGAGGTGAGCGTGTGCTTGACCATCTCCAGCCAGCGCCGCGGCAGCCCGTCCACGGGACGGTCGTAGAACCGGTCGGACACCTCGTGCTCGATCAGGTCGTAGAGGGCGGCGGCCTCCAGCTCGTCGCGCCGGTCGGTGTCCGTCACGCCGTCGGCGGTCGGGATCGCCCAGCCGTTGGTGCCGTCGTACCACTCGTCCCACCAGCCGTCGCGGATCGACAGGTTGAGCCCGCCGTTCAGCGCGGACTTCATCCCCGAGGTGCCGGACGCCTCCAGCGGGCGCAGCGGGTTGTTCAGCCAGACGTCGCAGCCCTGGGTCATGAGCTGGCCGAGCGCCATGTCGTAGTCGGGCAGGAAGACGATGCGGTGGCGCACGTGCGCCTGATCGGCGAACTTGACGATCTGCTGGATCAGCTTCTTCCCGCCCTCGTCCGCGGGGTGCGCCTTGCCGGCGATCACGATCTGGACCGGCTTGTCCGGGTCGAGCAGCAGCTCGGTGAGCCGCCGGGGATCGCGCAGCATCAGCGTCAGCCGCTTGTACGACGGCACCCGCCGGGCGAAGCCGATGGTCAGCACGTCGGGGTCGAGCGCGTCGTCGATCCACCCGAGCTCGGCGTCCGAGGCGCCGCGCTCGCGCCACGACCTGCGCAGGCGCACCCGGGCGCCCTCGACGAGCCGCTGCCGCAGCGTGCCCCTGATCTGCCAGAGGTCGGCGTCGGAGATCTTCTGGATGCCCTCCCAGCCACGGGCCCGCTCCAGCAGCGAGGGCAGCTCGCGCTCGGCCAGCTCCATGAGCTCCCTGCCGACCCAGGTGGGCGCGTGCACACCGTTGGTGATCGACCCGATCGGCACCTCGGCCACGTCGAATCCGGGCCAGAGATCCTTGAACATCTCCCGGCTGACCTGGCCGTGCAGCACGGAGACGCCGTTGACCCGCTGGGCCAGCCGCATGCCCATGACGGCCATGTTGAACCGGGTGGGATCGGCCTCGGCGCCCAGCGCCAGGATCCGCTCCACGGGCACGGTCGGCCAGGCGTTCGCGCCGCCGAAGTGGCGCTCGATCATGTCCACGGGGAACCTGTCGATGCCCGCGGGGACGGGCGTGTGCGTGGTGAACACGGTGCCCGCCCGCACCGCCTCCAGCGCCTCGTCGAACGAGAGCCGCGCCTCGGTGAGCTCGCGGATGCGCTCCAGGCCGAGGAAGCCGGCGTGCCCCTCGTTCGTGTGGAACACCTCGGGATCGGCATGCCCGGTGATCTTGCAGTACGCCCTGATGGCGCGTACGCCGCCCACGCCCAGCAGCAGCTCCTGCATGAGCCGGTGGTCGGTGCCCCCGCCGTAGAGGCGGTCGGTGATGTCGCGGGCGGCCGTGTCGTTCTCGGCCACGTCGGAGTCGAGCAGCAGCAGCGGCACCCGTCCGACCTGCGCCACCCACACCTGCGCGTGCAGCTCGCGCTCGCCCGGCAGGGCTAGGCGGATCTTGACCGTCTCGCCGGCGGCGTCCTTCAGCAGGCTGAGCGGCAGGCCGCCCGCGTCGAGCGACGGGTAGTGCTCCAGCTGCCAGCCCTCCGGCGACAGCGACTGCGTGAAGTAGCCGTGACGGTAGAGCAGGCCGACCGCGAGGATCGGCACGCCCAGGTCGCTGGCGGCTTTGAGGTGGTCTCCGGCCAGGATGCCGAGGCCGCCCGAATACTGCGGGAGGGCGGCGGCGATGCCGTATTCAGGGGAGAAGTACGCGATGGCCCGCGCCCCGTCGGGAAGCGTCTGGTACCAGCGCGGGGAGGTCATGTATTCGCGTAGGTCGTCGGCCGCGTCGGCGAGGCGGCGCAGGAAGCGGCGATCTGCGGCCAGCTCGCTGAGCCGGGCGGGGGTGACGGCGCCGAGCAGGGCCACGGGGTCGTGCCCGACCTGCTCCCAGAGGGCTGCGTCCACCTCCGCGAAGAGGTCCAGCGTCTCCGGGTGCCAGGACCAGCGGAGATTGTGGACGAGCTCGCCGAGGGCGGCCAGCTCCGCGGGCAGGACGGTGCGGACGGTAAACCGGCGGATTGCTCTCACGTTTCTGCACCCTACGGGCTAGGAGGGACCTCTCAGTCCTTCACCCCCAAGAAGACCGTTCAAACCCCTTCCGGGAACAAGCATGAAGACGGACGATTGGGGCAACTTTCCTGAATGTTGGCACTCCCGCGGACACACTCGGGAGGTCTATCCGCTGCTGTCCACAATTTACATGCAAGGATCGTTCCGACCACGGTGGTTCGCTTCCAGCGGCCCACCGCCGGGACGCGGAGTCTGCACCCACGGAAAGCCTC
Organism: Nonomuraea sp. NPDC051941; assembly: GCF_044593615.1. Classification (NCBI taxonomy): domain Bacteria; kingdom Bacillati; phylum Actinomycetota; class Actinomycetes; order Streptosporangiales; family Streptosporangiaceae; genus Nonomuraea; species Nonomuraea sp. NPDC051941. Next base: position 20,398 of record NZ_JBIUCF010000053.1, on the reverse strand, counting down.
CGGCGGCACCGAGCGCGCCGTCGCCAACCCTTGAATGCGATGATCGGACGAATTCCCATCACGGACATCTCCCCCGTCGTCGACTGCGGGCAGTGGCCCGCCAAGGCGGTCGCCGGCGAGACCTTCGAGGTCTCGGCGACCGTGTTCAGAGAGGGCCACGACGCCGTGGCCGCGGGCGTGGTGCTCACCTCGCCCGATGGGCAGCGTGCCCGTCTGAGACGGATGCGCGAGCTCGCCCCCGGCACCGACCGCTGGGGCGTGGAGGTCTCCCTTCCCGCCGAGGGTGACTGGCTGTTCCGGGTAGAGGCGTGGAGCGACCCGATCAGCACATGGCTGCACGACGCCGAGATCAAGATCCCTCGCGGCATGGACGTGGATCTGATGTGCGAGGAGGGCGCCCGGCTGTTCGAGCGGGCGGCGAAGGCCGTGCGCACGGCCGACTGCCCCAACGGCAAGCCCAAGAACGGCTCGAACGGCTCCAACGGCGGCCCGAACGGCCGCTCCAAGGGGAACGGCAACGGCGACAGCGCCTGCGGGCACCGTGCCGCCCTGCTGTCGGTCTCCGCCACGCTGCGCGACGAGGACCTGGACCCCAGGGCCCGGCTGTCGATCGCGCAACTGCCGGAGACGGCCGCGCTGCTGGAGTCGCACCCGTTCCGGGAGCTGGTGACCAGGTCCAAGTCGAACAAGATCAGAGTGGACCGGCGCCGGGCGCTGTACGGCTCCTGGTACGAGTTCTTCCCCAGGTCGGAAGGCGCGGTCGTCAACGAGCTCGGCATCTCCAAGTCCGGAAATTTCCAGACTGCTGCCAAGCGCCTCCCCGCCATCGCCAAGATGGGCTTCGACGTCGTCTATCTGCCGCCGATCCACCCCATCGGCGCGACGTTCCGCAAGGGCCGCAACAACACGCTCAGCCCCGAGCCCGACGAGCCCGGCTCCCCCTGGGCCATCGGCTCCGAGGACGGCGGCCACGACGCCATCCATCCCGACCTGGGCACGTTCGAGGACTTCGACGTGTTCGTCGGCCGCGCCAAAGAGCTGGGCATGGAGATCGCGATCGACCTCGCGCTCCAGTGCTCGCCCGACCACCCGTGGGTGAAGGAGCACCCCGAGTGGTTCACGATCAGGGCCGACGGCTCCATCGCCTACGCCGAGAACCCGCCGAAGAAGTATCAGGACATCTACCCGATCAACTTCGACAAGGACCCCGAGGGCATCTACGCCGAGGTCAAGCGGGTGCTGATGCGCTGGATGGCCCACGGCGTGCGGATCTTCCGGGTGGACAACCCGCACACGAAGCCGGTCGGGTTCTGGGAGCGGCTGCTGGCCGACGTGCACACCACCGACCCCGACGTGATCTTCCTGTCGGAGGCGTTCACCAGGCCCCCGATGCTGCGCATGCTGGGCAAGGTCGGGTTCCACCAGTCCTACACGTACTTCACCTGGCGCAACACCAAGCCCGAGGTGGAGTCGTACCTCATGGAGCTCTCCCACGAGACTCCCACCTACGTGCGCCCCAACCTCTTCGTGAACACGCCGGACATCCTGCACGAATACCTGCAGCACGGCGGAATCCCCGCCTTCAAGATCAGGGCGGTGCTGGCGGCGCTCGGCTCGCCGAGTTGGGGGGTTTACTCCGGATATGAGCTTATAGAGAACATTCCGGTACGCCCCGGCAGCGAGGAATACCTCGATAGCGAGAAATATCAGTACAAACCTCGCGATTGGGTTACCGCCGAACGTGAGGGGTGGAGCCTGGCGCCCTTCCTCACCCACCTGAATTTGTTCCGAAGAGCGCATCCCGCACTGCAGGAATTGCGTAATCTACGGATCCACAGGGTCGACCAGCCGGACATCGTCTGCTTCTCGAAGCGGCTTCCCGGCGCCTATGATCCGGCCACGCGTAGGCACGGGCCGGGCGACGTGGTACTGGCGGTCGTCAACCTGGATCCGCACCATACCCACGAGGCGACCGTAGAACTTGACCTTCCTGCCATCGGACTCGACTGGAACGCCGAGTTCGTCGTGGACGACGAACTCTCGGGTGAGTCGTACCGCTGGCGGCAGAGCAACTACGTGCGCCTCGATCCCCACATCCAGCCTGCCCATATTCTCACCGTCCGAGCCGCTCCACGGTAAGAACTGAATTCAGCGGGGAGTCTTCAACGTGTGTGAAAGCGCCTCCGTCATGAGCCACTCCCGGAGTGGCTCATGAGCTCAACCACACCCATTCCCAACACCTTTGACGAGGAAAAGCCGCGCGATCCGTACTGGTACAAACGCGCGGTTTTCTACGAGGTCCTGATCCGGGGTTTCGCCGACTCCAACGGCGACGGGACGGGCGACATCAGAGGTCTCATCGACAAGCTCGACTACCTCCAGTGGCTCGGGGTCGACTGCCTGTGGCTGCTGCCGCTCTTCGAGTCGCCACTGCGCGACGGCGGCTACGACATCGCGGACTTCATGAAGATCCTGCCCGAGTTCGGGGACCTGGGAGACTTCGTGAAGCTCGTGGACGAGGCGCACAAACGCGGCATGCGCGTCATCGCCGACCTCGTCATGAACCACACCAGCGACGCCCACCCGTGGTTCCAGGCCTCGCGTCACGACCCCGAGGGGCCGTTCGGCGACTTCTACGTCTGGTCCGACTCCGATGAGAAGTACCAGGACGCCCGGATCATCTTCATCGACACCGAGACGTCCAACTGGACCTACGACCCGGTGCGCGGCCAGTACTACTGGCACCGCTTCTTCCACCACCAGCCCGACCTCAACTACGAGAACCCGGACGTGCAGGAGGCCATGCTGGAGGTCCTGCGCTTCTGGCTGGACCTGGGCATCGACGGGTTCCGGCTGGACGCGGTGCCGTACCTCTTCGAGGAGGAGGGCACCAACTGCGAGAACCTGCCGAGGACCCACGAGTACCTCAAGCGGATCAGGGCCGAGATCGACCGGATCTACCCCGACCGGGTGCTGCTCGCCGAGGCCAACCAGTGGCCGTCGGACGTGGTGGAGTACTTCGGCGACCCGGTGGGCGGCGGGGACGAGTGCCACATGGCCTTCCACTTCCCGCTGATGCCGCGCATCTTCATGGCCGTACGCCGGGAGTCTCGCTACCCCATTTCCGAAATCTTGGCGCAAACGCCGAAAATTCCGGAGCACTGCCAGTGGGGGATCTTCCTCCGTAACCACGACGAGCTGACGCTCGAGATGGTCACGGACGAGGAGCGCGACTACATGTACGCCGAGTACGCCAAGGACCCCCGCATGCGGGCGAACGTCGGCATCCGCCGCCGCCTGGCGCCCCTGCTGGAGAACGACCGCAACCAGATCGAGCTGTTCACCGCGCTGCTCCTGTCGCTGCCCGGCTCCCCCGTGCTCTACTACGGCGACGAGATCGGCATGGGCGACAACATCTGGCTCGGCGACCGCGACGGCGTGCGCACGCCCATGCAGTGGGACCCCGACCGCAACGCCGGCTTCTCCGACTGCGACCCCGGCCGGCTCTACCTGCCGGTCATCATGGACCCGATCTACGGCTACCAGGGCCTCAACGTCGAGGCCCAGCAGCGCAACGCCGGCTCGCTGCTGCACTGGACCAAGCGCATGATCGAGATCCGCAAGCGGCACCCGGTGTTCGGGCTGGGCGGTTACGCGGAGCTCAACTCCTCCAACCCCAGCGTGCTCGCGTTCGTCAGGGAGCTGGGGGACGACCGGATGCTCTGCGTGAACAACCTGTCACGCTTCCCCCAGCCGGTCGAGCTTGACCTGCGGAGATTCGTCGGCGTCTCCCCCGTGGAGACGATGGGTGGGGTCCCATTCCCGGCAATTGGCGAACTTCCGTATCTTTTGACGCTTCCTGGGCATGGGTTCTACTGGTTCACACTCCCGCCGGCCATCACCCAGGAGGAGTAGGACGTGCTGAGCGAGCCCCTTGCCGCATGGATCGGTCGTCAGCGTTGGTTCGGCGGCAAGGGGCGGGTGATCGACGAGTTGTCGATCGAATCGGATGTCGAACTGACGTCCGGGCTCAGACATCTGATCGTCGCCGTGTGGCAGGAAGGCTCGCGCGACCGCTACCAGATCCTGCTCGGCGAGCGGGCAGAGCTCCCCGACCGCCTCTCCCACGCCCTCATCGGCACCATCGGCGACACCTACCTCTACGACGCCGTCCACGACTCCGAGCGCATGAGCTGGCTCCTCGAAGGCATGGCCCACGACGTGAGCGGCAACGGCCTGCGCCTGCGCCACGTGCCGGAGGCCGCCATCGACACCTCCCAGCGCAGCCTGGTGCTGGGGGCCGAGCAGTCCAACACCTCGCTCGTGTACGGGGACGCGTACATCTGCAAGCTCTTCCGCCGCCTCATCCCCGGCGTCAACCCCGAACTGGAGATCGTCACGGCGCTGGCGGCCAGGGGCGCGCCGCACGTCGCGCAGCCGTACGGGTGGATCGAGACGGACCTCGACGGCACCGACACCACGCTCGGCTTCATGCAGGAGTTCCTGTCCAACGCCAACGACGGCTGGGACCTCGCCCTGGCCAGCGTCCGCGACCTGTACGCGTCGCTGCCCGAGGTGCCGGCGGCCGAGGCGGGCGGCGACTTCGCGGCCGAGTCGCTGCGGCTCGGCAGCGCCAGCGCGCGGGTGCACCACGAGCTGGCCGCGGCCTTCCCCACGGACGTCATCGAGTCGCACGAGGTCAAGCGCATGGCCGAGGCGTTCCGGCGGAAACTGGGCCGGGCCGCCGCGGAGGTGCCCGAGCTGCGCCAGCACGTGACCGCCATCGAGGACGCCTACCACCAGGTGGAGCTGCTCACCCACGAGGTGCCCGTGCAGCGGGTTCACGGCGACTTCCATCTGGGCCAGGTCATGCGCACGCCCACGGACTGGGTGGTGCTGGACTTCGAGGGTGAGCCCGGGCAGCCGCTGGCCGAGCGCAGGGCGCTGTACTCGCCGCTGCGGGACGTGGCGGGGATGCTGCGCTCGTTCGACTACGCGGCCAGGCACCTGCTGGCCGGCCACTCCCAGGCCGAGCGGCTGGAGCCGCGGGCCCAGGAGTGGGCAGACCGCAACCGGGCGGCGTTCCTGGAGGGCTACGCCGAGGGCGGCGGCGTGATCTCGCGGAGCGACGCGGCGCTGCTGCGGGCGTTCGAGCTGTCCAAGGCGGTGTACGAGGTCGTCTACGAGGCCCGTAACCGCCCGTCGTGGATCTCCATCCCCCTGGCCGCCTTCCGCCCCCGCTAGAGCCCCTCCCCGCCAGAGTCCCTCCGCGTCAGAGTCCCTCCGCGTCAGAGCTCCTCCACGCTAGAGCTCCTCCACCAGCCCCGACAGGCCCTCGTGGCTGAGGCCGCGGGCCACGCGCCGGTCGATGACGGTCTTCATGGGCAGGAGCAGGTCCGGCTTGACGCCCTGCTCCTCGAAGGCGCGGACGAGGTTCTCCATGCCCGCCCTGTTGACCTCCAGGTTGGACACCTCCGTCCGGTAGTCGCCCGACTCGATCTCCGCCGCCCAGCGGGGCAGCATCGAGCCCATCGCGTTGAGCCACGGGACCAGCAGTTCCGCGGTGAACTCCGTCAACGGGTATTTCGCCGACCTCACCAGGGCGAGGGCCTCCAGGGAGCCGGCTATCTGGCCGTACATGCCGGTCAGCATGGCCAGGTCGAGCAGCGGGGCCATGCCGGGGTCGTCGCCGGTGTAGCGGGCCCCGGCCATGGCCCCGAACGCCTGCTCATAGCGCTCGAACGCCGGCTGCGAGCCGCTGTAGAGGATGAGCGCGCCCGGCTTGGCGATCATCTGGGGCACCGCCATGATGCCCCCGTCCAGGTAGTCGCCGCCGCGCTCGCCCACCCAGGCCGCCATCTCGCGGGCCTCCGCGGGGCGGCCGGTGGTGAGGTTGGCGACGACGTGGCCCTCCAGCGGGACGTCCCTGAGCGTCTCCAGGACGGAGGGGTAGTCAAGCAGGCAGACGATCACCAGCGGGCTCGCCTCGACGGCCTGCGCCGGGGTGGCCGCCCGGGTCGCGCCCTTGGCGACGAGGGGGTCGGCCTTGGCCGGCGTACGGTTCCACACGGTGACGCGGTGGCCCGCCTCGATGAGGCTCGCCGCGAGCGCGGTGCCCATGAGACCGAGGCCGAGCACGGAGATATTTTCCGACATTTCAGTGTTCTCTCTGAGTAGGAGTGATGCGTTCACCCTCCAGGTGCGCGGTTATGGTCTGATTCGGAGTCGGTTATGGGGGCGGGATGCGGTTCGGGGTGCTGGGCCCGCTCGCGGTGTGGACCGCGGGCGGGGAGCCGGTCAAGGTGCCGGAGGTCAAGGTCCGGGCGCTCCTCGCCGACCTGCTGATCCACGCCGGCCGCCCAGTCTCCGCGGACCGGCTGATCGAGGACCTCTGGGGCGACCGTCCCCCGGCGAACGCGTCCGGCGCCCTCCGGGTGAAGGTGTCGCAGCTGCGCCGGGCGGTCGGCGGGCTGGTCGCGTACCGGGCGCCCGGGTACGTGCTGCACGTGGAGCCGTCCTCCGTGGACGCCGGCCTGTTCGAGACGTTGATCGGGCGCGCGCAGCGGGCCTCCGGCCCGGAGGAGCGGGCCGCGCTGCTGCGCGAGGCGCTCGGGCTGTGGCGCGGGGACGCCTACGCCGAGTTCGCCGACGAGCCGTTCGCCCTGGCGGCCGTGGCCCGGCTGGGCGAGCAGCGGCTGGCGGCCCTGGAGGAGCTGGCCGAGGCGCGGCTCGGGCTCGGTGAGCACGTCCTGCTCGCAGCCGAGCTGGCCTCACTGGTGGCCGAACATCCGCTGCGCGAACGGCTGCGCGCCGCGCACGTACGGGCCCTCTACCTGGCCGGGCGGCAGAGCGAGGCGCTGACCGGCTACGAGGAGCTGCGGCGGCGCCTGTCGGAGGAAATGGGCCTGGACCCCGGGCCGGAGCTGGCGGCCCTGCACCAGGCGATCCTGCGGCAGGACCCGTCCCTGGGCCCGGTCGCGCGCTCCCGAGGCAACCTCCCCGCGCCCTTGACAAGCCTGGTGGGCCGGGACGAGGCGGTGGCCGAGGTCCGCTCGCTGCTGCGGGCGGGCCGCCTGGTGACGCTCACCGGCCCCGGCGGCGTCGGCAAGACCCGCCTGGCCCTGGCCGCCGCCTCGGGTACGGGCGGCGGGGACGTGTGGCTGGTCGAGCTGGCCGCGCTGCGGCCGCGGCCGGCGGAGGTCGAGGTGGCGGAGGTCGAGGTGGCCGAGGCGATCGCGGCCGTGCTCGGCCTGCGCGACGACACGGCCGGGCCGGGCGCTCCGTACGAAGGCGCGGTCGAGCGGATCTCGGGCGCGCTGGCGGGCAGGGAGACGCTGCTCGTGCTGGACAACTGCGAACACGTCGTCGAGCAGGTCGCCGCGCTGGCCGGGCGGCTGCTCCAGGCCGCTCCCGGGTTGCGGATCCTCGCCACCAGCCAGGAGTCGCTGCGGATCGGAGGCGAGGCCCTGTGGAGCGTGCCGCCGCTGACGCGCGAGGCGGCGGTGGAGCTGTTCGCGGCACGCGCCGGGGTGGAGCCCGACGCGGACGTGGCGGAGATCTGCGCCCGCCTGGACGGCCTGCCGCTGGCACTGGAGCTGGCCGCGTCCAGGATGCGGGCGCTGACCCCGCGCCAGCTCGCCGACCGGCTGGACGACCGGTTCAGGCTGCTCGCGTCGGGTCTGCGCGGGGCTCCGGCCAGGCAGCGGACGCTGCGGGCGATGATCGACTGGAGCTGGGAGCTGCTGACCGGCCCCGAGCGCGTCGTGCTCAGGCGGCTGGCCGCGCACGCCGACGGCAGCACGCTGGAGGCCGCCGAGGAGGTGTCCGCCGACCCCGGCGTGGACGTCCTCGACGTGCTGGCCAGGCTCGTGGACCGCTCGCTGGTCGTCCGCGTGCGGGCGCCCGGGGCCGAGCCGCGGTACCGGCTGCTGGAGTCGGTCTCGGCCTACTGCCTGGAACGGCTGGAGGAGGCCGGCGAGCTGGACGAGGTGCGGCTCAGGCACGCCGCGTACTACACGGCGCTCGCCGAGCGGGCGGAGCCGTACCTGCGGGGGCACGGGCAGCGGGACGCGCTCGCGCTGCTCGACGCCGAGAGCGCCAACCTGCGGGCGGCGCTGGAGACGGCGGTGCGGCTGGCCCGGTCCGGCGAGGCGGTGCGACTGGTGAACGCCATGGCCTGGTACTGGGTGCTGCGCGGCAGGCTCGGCGAGGGACAGCGGGCGCTGGAGGCCGCGCTGTCCGTCCCGGGCGTGGCCGGACCCGGCGCCGCGCAGGCGAGGGTGTGGCTGGCCGGGCTCCGGATGCTGGCGGGGTGGCTGCGGCCGCCGGACGACGAGGTTTTCGAGGCCATCGAAGGGCGGTCGGCGCGGGCCAGGGCGCGGTGGTTCATCGGGTACGCGATGTTCGGCTACGACGATCTGTCGGCCAGCCGGGCCCTGATCGAGCGGGCGCTGGAGACGTTCCAGGAGCTGGGCGACAACTGGGGCACCGGCGCGGCGCTGAACGTGCTGGCCCGCTACGCCGCCACCCGCGGCGACCTGGCGGCGCTGCGGCGGGACGGCGAGCGGGGGCTGGCGCTGTTCAGGGAGCTCGGCGACCGGTGGGGCGAGCTGCGGGCCGCCGAGAACCTCGGCACGCTCGCCGAGATCACCGGCGACTACGAGCGGGCCACCGAGCTGCGCGCGGACGGCCTGCGGATGGCGGAGGAGCTCGGGCTGTGGAGCTCGGTGTCCGACGCGCTGTCCCGGTTGGGGCGGATCGCCCTGCTGACGGGCGACCACGCGCGGGCCGACGACTATCACGAGCGGGCCAGGCGGCTGGCCGTGGAGCAGTCGAACCGTCCGGCCGAGGAGTTCGCGGAGCTGGGCCTGGCGCTCGCGGCGCGGCGGCAGGGTCGCCTCGACGAGGCCGAGCGGCGGCTGCGGGCCTGGCTGGGCTGGGTCAGGGAGGTGGCCGGCGAGCCGGGGGCGGCGCTGATCCTGGCCGAGCTGGGGTTCGCGGCCGAGCAGCGGGGCGACGCGACCGCCGCCCTGGAGCTGCAGCTGGAAGGGCTCAGAGCGGCCCGCAGGGTCGGCGATCCGCGGGCCACCGCGCTCGCGCTGGAAGGACTGGCGGGCGCGCGTGCTCTGGACGGACGCCACGAGGAGGCGGCGCTGCTGCTGGGCCGGGCGGCGGCGCTGCGGGCGGCCTCGGGCGCGCCGCTCCCCGCCGGGGAACGGGGCGACGTCGACCGGATCAGCGCCGCGGTGCGGGCGGCCCTGGGTCAGGAGGCGCTCGACACGGCTCTGGCACGCGGCGCGGAGTCGGAGCCGGAGAGGCTGGATCCAAGCCTGGTGTGAGGCAGGTTAAACCCAGGATTTCGCACTTTCGGTGATTGTCTCGGTGAAAGCGGGCAGTGCCTGGGATGGACGGTCATCATAGGGCAAGGTTGGGAGCATGCCGATGAGGACAGAGCTCGACCGCCTCGCGGGTGGGGCACACCACGATCCGCACTCCGTGCTGGGGGCGCATCCCGTGTCCGGCGGGGTGGTCTTCCGCACGCTGCGCCCGCTGGCCGAGCGGGTGCGGGTGGTGCTGGAGGACGGCACGGCCCACGACATGACACATCAGGCCCACGGGGTGTTCGAGGTCACCGTCCCCGGCCTGGACAAGGTGCCCGACTACGCGCTGAGCGTCAAGTACGCCGACCACGACCCGTACGAGGTCCGCGACCCCTACCGGCACTGGCCCACGCTCGGCGAAGTGGACCTGCACCTCATCGGCGAGGGGCGGCACGAGCGGCTGTGGGAGGCGCTCGGCGCCCGCGTGATGGAGCACGAGGACGTCGAGGGCACGGCGTTCGCCGTCTGGGCGCCCAACGCGCGCGGCATCCGGGTCGTCGGCGACTTCAACCACTGGGACGGCACCGCCTACCCGATGCGGTCGCTGGGCCGCTCCGGGGTGTGGGAGCTGTTCGTCCCGGACGTCGGCGCGGGCGAGCGGTACAAGTTCCAGATCCTGGGCGCCGACGGCGTGTGGCGTGACAAGGCCGACCCGATGGCCAGGCGCACCGAGGTGCCGCCGCTGACCGCCTCCGTGGTCGACAGGTCCGCCTACGCCTGGGCGGACGACCAGTGGGTGGCGGACCGGGCCGAGAGCCATCCGCAGGACGGGCCGATGAGCATCTACGAGGTGCACCTGGGGTCCTGGCGGCCGGGCCTGTCGTACCTGGACCTGGCCGAGCAGCTGTCCGCGTACGTGGTCGACATGGGGTTCACCCACGTGGAGCTGCTGCCGGTGGCCGAGCACCCGTTCGGCGGGTCGTGGGGCTACCAGGTGACGTCCTACTACGCGCCGACGGCCAGGTTCGGCACGCCCGACGAGTTCCGCCACTTCGTGGACCTGATGCACCGGCGCGGCGTCGGCGTGCTGCTGGACTGGGTGCCTGCGCACTTCCCGATGGACGACTGGGCGCTGGCGCGCTTCGACGGCACCCCCCTCTACGAGCACGCCGACCCGGCCAGGGGCGAGCACCCCGACTGGGGCACGTACGTGTTCGACTTCGGCCGCAGGGAGGTGCGCAACTTCCTGGTGGCCAACGCCCTCTACTGGCTCAAGGAGTTCCACATCGACGGGCTGCGGGTGGACGCGGTGGCGTCGATGCTCTACCTCGACTACTCGCGGCGCGAGGGCGAGTGGACGCCCAACGTCTACGGCGGCAGGGAGAACCTCGACGCGGTCGAGTTCCTCAAGGAGATGAACTCCGTCGCCTACCGGGAGATACCCGGCATCTCGACCGTCGCCGAGGAGTCGACGGCCTGGCCGGGGGTCTCGCGCCCGGTGCACCTGGGCGGGCTCGGGTTCGGGTTCAAGTGGAACATGGGGTGGATGCACGACACGCTCGAATACCTGCGCCACGAGCCGATCTTCCGCCAGTACCACCACCATCAGCTGACGTTCTCGCTGCTGTACGCGTACTCCGAGAACTACGTGCTGCCGCTGTCCCACGACGAGGTCGTGCACGGCAAGGGGTCGCTGCTCGGGAAGATGCCCGGGGACGAGTGGCAGCGGTTCGCGCAGCTGCGGGCGCTGCTGGCGTTCATGTGGGCGCATCCGGGCAAGCAACTGCTGTTCATGGGCGGCGAGTTCGGCCAGGGCTCGGAGTGGTCGGAGGAGCGCGGGCTCGACTGGTGGGTGCTGGAGTTCGACGGGCACCAGGGCGTGCAGCGGCTGGTCCGCGACCTGAACCGGATCTACAAGGAGACCCCGGCGCTGTGGCAGCAGGACTCCAAGCCCGAGGGGTTCCGGTGGATCGACGCCGACGACGCCTCCGGTAACACGTTCTCGTTCGTCCGCTACGCCGACGACGGGTCCGCGCTGGCGTGCGTCATCAACTTCAGCGGCGCGCCGCACGAGAGCTACCGGCTCGGCCTTCCCTACTCCGGTCAATGGTCGGAGATCGTCAACACCGACGCCTACGACTACTGGGGCAGCGGCGTGGGCAACATGGGCGTGGTCGAGGCCGACGACGAGCCGTGGCACGGGCTGCCGCATTCGACCACGCTGAGGGTGCCGCCGCTCGGCGCAGTGTGGCTCACGCACGAGGGGGAAACGCTGAACGTTTGAGGTGCGCCCGCTGAAAGTTCGGTGAGAAACCGGGCCGGAGACCTGTCTCTGTCCGGAAAATCACCCTAAACTCCGAGATCATCCCCCTCTCGGAGGACGCGTGCGACTTCGCCCCCTGATCGTGAGCTCGATCGCGCTGGCCCTGCTGCCGTTATCGGCGCCGGCCTACGCGGAGGATCCGACTCCCAGTCCGAGCGTCGTGGAAGAAACGACCTCCGCCCCCGCCGAGCCCCCCGCCAAGGTGGAGGAGGGGTTAGGCGTCGACGGCGGCTCCGTGCGGGCCATCGTCGAGCTCTCCGACCCGGCGCAGAACGCGCCCGTCGCGAGCCAGGCGGCCGCCGAGAGCGTGGACGTGGTGATGCAGCCGCAGAACCAGTCGTTCATGGTCGTGGAGGGGACCGCGGAGGAGCTGGCCAAGCTGGCTGACGACCCGCGGGTCACGTCCATCCACCGGGACAGGACGTACGCGCCGGTGGACGTGAGCCCCAACCTCAAGCTGATCGGGGCCGACCAGGCGCACGCCAAGAACTACACCGGCACCGGGCAGGCGGTGGCCGTGCTGGACACCGGCATCGACCGCGACCACCCGTGGTTCGGGAACCGGATCGTGGCCGAGGCCTGCTTCTCCGCCGTGGAGGCCGGCGTCGAGTCGCTCTGCCCGAACGGGCAGACGTCACAGACCGGGGCGGGCGCGGCGGACGCCACGACGGCCAAGTGCCTGGCCGACGGCGCGAACCTGTGCGAGCACGGCAGCCACGTCGCGGGCATCGCGGCCGGCACCGGCGGCGTCGCGCCGGGCGCGAACATCGTGGCGGTGCAGGTCTTCAGCCGGGTCAACGACGAGGACATCTGCGGCGAGCCGTCGTGCCTGCTGGCGTTCGAGTCGTCGCTGCGGCAGGCCATGGACTACGTGGCCGGCCTGACCGAGCCGGTCGCCGCCGTGAACCTGAGCCTGGGCGGCGAGCTGTCCGAGACCGACTGCGACTCCAGCGAGGAAGGGTTGATCTTCAAGCCGAAGATCGACGCCCTGCTGGCCAAGGGCATCGCGACCGTGGTCGCCGCGGGCAACGAGTTCTTCGAGGGGGCGTCGTACCCGGCCTGCATCTCCTCGGCGGTGGCCGTCGGGGCGAACGACAACAACGACGTCATCGCGGACTTCTCCAACCGCGGGGCCATCGTGGACCTGTTCGCGCCGGGCGTGGACATCGAGTCTTCCGTGCCGGACAACCGGACGGCCGTCTACAGCGGCACCTCGATGGCGACCCCGCACGTGGCCGGCGCGCTGGCGCTGATGAAGCAGGCCTCGCCGCAGACGCCGATGGCCGACCTGATCAACACGCTGAAGACGACCGGCAGGCCGTACTCGTACCAGGCCAACGGCCAGCAGGTCAGCACGCCGCGCCTGGACCTGGCGGCGGCCCTGGCCGGCGCCTCGCCGCAGCCGACCATCACGCAGTCCCCGGGCGTGCCGACCGACGGCCCCGCCCCCGTGCCCGACCCGTCGGACAGCAGCGGCCCCAGCCCCGAGCCCGACGACCCGGCCGACCCCGCGCCCCAGCCCTCGACCTCCACCTCGCCGGTCCCGCTGCCCACGGTCACCGTCACGGTGACGATCACGCCGACCCCGAAGACCACCGCGCAGGTCTGCACACGGGGCACGAACGCCACCAAGCTGTCGGCCAAGCAGTGGGCCGTGGAGATCCACCGCAGCAGCGGCACGATCCCGGACGCCACGCTCACCTGCTACCTCAAGCTGATCGGCAAGTCGAGCAAGGTGTTCCCCGAGGTCACGAAGGCGTCCTCGCTCGGCAAGGCGTACCGGGTGCTGAAGAGCACCAAGGCAAGCAAGGCCAAGCTGGACAGCGCGCTGCTCACGTCCTGGCTGAACTGGGCGCACGGCACGAACGGCACCAAGACGCTGACCACCGCCGAGAAGGTGCGGCTGAACGGCAAGTCGACCGCGGCGGCATTGCGGAAGGCGGCGAAAACCGTCAAATAGCCAGTGCTAGGCGGCTAGGGCCGCAGGAAGGCAAAAAAGCCTCCAACGTTTCTCTGGGCTACATAGACCACCGACATCACAGTTGTCGCAGGTGGGGATGTATGCGGCTGTAAGCGAGCCAGGAGCTCTCGGAGGAACAAGTGAGGCTACGAACTCTGTTGGCCGGCGCCGCGGCGCTGGCCGCAACAGTCGCCGGGCTCTGTACGGGCCCGGCGCTCCACGCCGACTCGGGCGATCCGATCATCAGCCCGTCGCTGGCCGCGGAGGTCGAGGCGAAGTCCAGGGTGCGCTCCATCATCCAGCTCAAGCCCGGGCAGAGCGTCGAGGCCGTCGCGCGCGACATCGAGAAGGCGTCGGACGGCAGCCGGGTCCTGGAGTCCGCGCAGTCACCGCACTTCTTCGTGGCCGAGGTGGACGGCCCCACGCTGGCCAAGCTCAAGAAGGACAACCGCGTCCAGTCCGTCTACAAGGACGAGCTGCGCATGCCCACCCTTGACGTCAGCACCGCCGTCATCCGCTCGAACCGGGCGAACCAGGCCGGCTGGACCGGCCGGGGCGCCACCGTCGCCGTCCTGGACACGGGGATCGACCGGGACCACCCGTTCTTCGCCGGCCGGATCGTGGACGAGGCGTGCTTCTCCTCCTCCGACGCCAGCGACGGCGCCGTCTCGCTCTGCCCGAACAACCAGCCCAGCCAGACCGGTCCCGGCGCGGCGGACGCCGAGACCGCCCAGTGCGTCATCAGGGGTGCGAACGCCTGCTCCCACGGCACGCACGTGGCCGGCATCGCGGCCGGCCGGCTGGCCACGGGGGCGCCGTCCAACGGCGTCGCCCCCGAGGCGGGCATCCTCCCGGTCCAGGTCTTCAGCCGCGTGGACAACCCCATGACCTGCCTGATCGGCGGCGTTTCCGCACCGTGCTTCCTCAGCTACACCTCCGACCAGAAGCTGGCGCTCGAGTACATCGCGCGGGTGGCCAAGACGCACAACATCGCCTCGGTGAACATGAGCCTCGGCGGGGGCGGCCCGTACGCCCAGGCCTGTGACACGGACGCGTCCGCCGCCGCGGTCAAGCCCGAGTTCGACACGCTGGTGGGCCTGGGCGTGGCCCCCGTGGTGGCGGCGGGCAACAACGGCTTCCCGAACGGCGTAGCCACCCCCGCCTGCATCTCCACCGCCGTCACGGTGGGCGCCACCGACGACTCCGACGCGCTGGCCTCCTTCACCAACCGGGGGTCGCTGCTCGACCTGTTCGCGCCGGGGGTGAACATCAACTCCTCCGTGCCGAACAACACGTACGCGGAGAAGAGCGGGACCTCGATGGCCGCGCCGCACGTGGCGGGGATGTTCGCGCTGATGAAGCAGGCTTACCCGGCCTTCACGGTCGCGCAGAGCCTGCAGCGGCTGCAGGAGACGGGCACGCCCATCCGCTACGACGCGGCGGGCACCTCAGTGACCACCACGCGGATCGACGCCGAGCGCGCCACCGCGGGCGCCCGCGCCTGATCGGCGCGGGGAAGGCCGGACGGCGGGGTCCGGCTGCGAGGGCCGGACGGCGGGGGGCCGGCCACAAGGGCCGGATCGGCGGGATCCGGCCCTTTTCGCTGCGTGATTACACCAATCGTTACTCTTAACGACAAACACCCCCTCACCCCCACCCCACCCTCCTCAACCCCCTCGCTCCCTCAACCCCCCGGAGGAACAGTTGAGACTCTCGTCTCTGCTGGCCGGCGCCATCGCACTAGCCGCCACCTCGGCCGCGCTGGTCGCCACACCCGCCCTGGCCGACCCCGAGTCCAAGATCGACCCAGCGATCACCGCGACCGGCGAGCACCGCGCCATCGTCCGCGTGCAGCAGCCCGCGCAGGTGCGGTCCGTCCAGTCCAGCGCGGAGGAGGTCAAGCGGGACAAGAAGAACGTCTACGCGGATCCGCCCTCCGAGGTGGCCGGCAAGCTGGACTTCTTCGTCTACCGGGGCACCCGTGCGGAGCTCGAGCAGATCGCCGAGCAGTCCGACGTGGTCTCGATCCGCAAGGACAAGCTCAACGAGCCCTCGCTCGCCGACAGCATCCCGCTGATCGGCGCGGACCGGGCACACCAGAAGGGCTTCACCGGCAAGGGCACGGCCGTCGCGATCATCGACAGCGGCATCGACAACGACCACCCCGCCTTCGGCAATCGCATCGTCGCCCAGGCCTGCTTCTCGGCCACCGACCCGGTCGACAACTCCACGCCGCTGTGCCCGAACGGCAGCCAGTTCCAGATCGGCGACGGCGCCGCCAACGCCGAGACGGCCGCCTGCATGACGGGCGCCCCGCAGCCGCAGTACGGCCTGTGCTACCACGGCACCCACGTCGCCGGCATCGCCGCCGGCCAGGCCACCGCCGACTTCCCGGCCAGCGGCGTCGCCCCCAAGGCCAAGATCGTGCCGGTGCAGGTGTTCAGCCGCTTCGACAACTCCCCGTACTGCGCCGGCCGCCCCGTCTGCATCCTGGCGTACGACTCGTCGGTCCTGACCGGCATGGCGTACGCGGACCTGCTGGCGGACCAGTACAACATCGCCTCCGTCAACCTGAGCCTGGGCGGCGGCCAGTACACCGAGGCCTGCGACACGGGCGACGGGGCCGACTTCAAGACCGAGGTCGACAAGCTCCTCGCCAAGGGCACCGCCACGGTGGTCGCCTCCGGCAACAACGGCTTCGAGTCCGCGGTATCGTGGCCCGCGTGCGTCTCCAACACGGTCACGGTCGGCGCCACGGACAAGCAGGACGCGGTGGCCGCCTTCTCGAACCGTGGGACGCTCCTGGACGTGTTCGCGCCCGGGGTGTCGATCAAGGGTGCGATCGCGGGGAACACGTACGCGACGCTGAACGGCACCTCCATGGCCGCGCCACACGTGGCCGGCTCCCTGGCCCTCCTCCACCAGAAGCGGCCACGCGCCGGGGTGGACAGCATGGTGGACGCTTTGAAGCGCACGGGCAAGCCGATCACGTACACGAGCGCGGAGGCCGAGGTCACAACACCCCGCATCGACGTGTACGCGGCCCTGCGCACCCACTACTAGACGGCCCCCGTCGCCCTACTGGGTGGTCAGCCTGCTGGACCCCGCCCCGAGCCAAAGGTCTTCGCGGAGAGGCGCTTCGCGCTCGGGGCTCAGGCGTTTCTCCTTCAGGCGCCTGGCGGCGCAACCCCCGCGCCTCGCGGCGCCATCGCCCACCCGTGACCCGATTACCCATCTGGCCTGCTGGAGCCCACCCCGAAAACCCCGCTCACCGGTCAGCCCACCCGTTGACCGGTGAAGCGGCGGCCGACCGACGCCCACCCCGGACCGGACGCCTTTCGGCCCCCCTTGGCCGCGGGCCGTTCGGGCTCGCCCTGGGCCAGCTGAGCATCGAGGAACTGGTGGACCGCTACCAGCTTCAATGCCGACCGGTCCGCGATCTGATCGTCGTCCGATACCGACTCCCGTCCGCTGGCGCAATCGTGCCTCTGCCAAGATCGAGAACAAGTTCAAGAAGTGTGCGTCAAACGCCCTTCAGAACACGATCAAGTGCCGCCCGGCCTGCAGGTCCCCAGTTCGGCTTGCCGCCGGGAAGGCCCCGATCTCCGTTCTGCCCCATGAGCATCAGGAAGAGGCTCTTCATAGCGGCCAGCCCGCGGGCGCGCCTGATCGTTGCCTCGTCCGCATGCGCGTACGCGTCGAAGAACCGTGCGGCCGCGCCCGCGGGGAGCAGCACCCACGCGGCGCCGAGGTCCCACGCGGGATCGCCGGCGAACAAGGCACCGAAATCGATCACGCCCGAGAGCGTCCCGTCCGAGACGACGACATTCGCGGGATGGAGGTCGCCGTGCACCGACACCGGCGGGCCCTCCCACTCGGGGGCCGCGACGGCATCGGCCCAGACGGCCCGGACGGCGGGGATATCGCCGACGGCGTCGGGGTCAATGGCCTGCAAGAACTGCTCGAAGCCGCCCGTGCACCTCTTGGGATGAGCGCCGAAGTCCGAACTGGCCGGGGCCTCGGCGGGCGCCTCCACATGGAGCGCCCTGAGGAAGCCCGCCAGCGTGTCGGCCGCGTGGGCGCCGCGGCTGATCGAGCCGTGGTCCAGCGGCTCGCCGGGAACCCACGTCATCACGGTCCAGTGCTTGGGGAAGCGCTCGGACGGTTCGCCGAACCGCACCGGGGTCGGCACCGGGAGCGGCAGGCGCGGGGCCAGCACAGGTAGCCATCGCCGCTCCTTGAGCTGGAGCTCCGGGGTAGGGTCCATGCGCTGCATGCGCACGGCCAACTCGTCCCCGAGGCGCCACATTTGGTTGCCCCAGCCACCCGCCACCTCGCGGATGGCCAGCCCTGCAAGGTCTGGATGTTGCTCCTGCAGCAGGTCGCGGACCAGGTCTGCGGTGATCTCGATCTCGGGGTCGGTCATGCGAAGTCACAGTACTGAGGCGACAGGCGGAGCGGACCAGACCCGCCGACTCGCCAGAGTCGCTCCGATCCACCTCGGCATGCCAGGCATGTCAGCATCAGGTGGAACTTGATTCGTGATCAATACGGCACAGGAGCATCGCTGCCGAGATCTGGCATTGCCGCCCGCTCGATGATCACGATCGGGATCTGCCTTGACGTCTCTCGCTGGTAGCCGATGTAGCGCGGCCATATCCCGGTCATCGTCTCCCACAGGCGGAGCCGCTCGTCCTCGGCCGCCGGGCGGGCCACCGCATCGAACACCTCGGCCCCGACCTGCACCTTGACCTGCGGCTGAGCGAGCAGATTGTGGAACCAGAGCGGATGGTCGGCGGCGCCGCCGTTGGAGGCGACCACGAGGTAGCGGTCGCCGTCGCGGCCGTAGATGAGGGCGGTGCGCCGGGGAAGTCCTGAGCGGCGGCCGATCGTCGTGATCAGCAGCGTGGGAGCGCCGTGGAAGAGGTGACCTCGAGCGCCGCCGGACTCGGCGTAGCTCTTGACGTGCCTGGCCACCCACCCGGTCGGGCTGTCGATCGGCTCTTGGCTCATCGCGCCGCTCCGCCCACGCGGCGGTCGGCCCACGCGCGCGCCTGGGCGAACCAGTGGGGCGCGGTGCGGTGGCCATTGAGCACGTGCCCGGTGCCGGGGACCAGGACGGTCTCCAGCTTGGCGCGGGGACCGTAGAAAGGGGCCTCCTGGGCGTGCAGCGCGGCCGAGGAGGAACGGGCTCCGGCCAGCAGCTTGTCATGCTCGCCGTTGACGATCAGTACGGGGGCCTGGATCTGCTTGTTGATCGAGGGCGGGGTGTAGGAGTCGCCGGGAGGGAAGACGTCCGTCGTCTTGGTGGCCTCGTCGGCGGCGATGACCTTGGGGTCGGCGTTGGGCCGGTGGTAGAACCAGGTGGCCCGCAGGCCGGGCCGAGTGGTGAGGTAGCCGTCGTCGAGCCCGCGCCCGGCGAAGCGGGGGTCGTCGGCGGCGCGGTAGATTCCGGCGCCCATCTGCTCGAACGCGGCCTCGTTCGGCACGCTCGATTCGCCGGTCAGGATGACGCCGTCCACCTCCGCCGGATGTGCGGCGGCCACCGTGCGGGCGAGGGTCGAGCCCAGCGAGTGGCCGACCAGAACGACCTTGGCGAACCGGCCACCGCCTAGACGACCCTCGCGCAACTGCCGGATGAGCTGGCGGATGACGATCTGGTGGGTGTCCTGCCCGAAGCGGGCGCTCGGCGGGTAGGAGCTCGCCCCGGTGCCGAGACGATCAATGGCCAGCGTCGCGTACCCGGCGGCGGTCATCGTCTCCACGTAGGAGGGACTCTGCCGGTCGCCGCGCATCCGCCAGTAGGCCTGGCCGTAGAAGCCGCCGGGAATGAGCAGCTGAACGGTGGCGGCACGGCCGCGCGGCAGGCACAGAGTGCCGGCGACGCGCTGGTCGGCGGGGCCAGTGGAGGTCATCGCCACCTCGGCGCTGACCGTCCGGCAGGCGGAGGCGGCGTTCGCAGCTGCCGGGATCGAGGTTGCGGGGATCGAGACGAGCGCCAGAAGTACCGCTGTCGTGATGCGCATGAAACTCCTTCGAGGTACCCAAATTTGGTTAACCAAATTTGGGTATCGAACTATGGCTCATCCACCCTCCTGCCGTCAAACCGGTCTCCGGCCGATCAGGCCGGCTCCTCACCGCGTTCCAGCCGCCCGATCAAGTCACGGATCCACGCCGCCTCACCCGCCGCCTGCGCCGCGCGCAGGGTGAACAGCTCTCTCACGTTCCTTGGGCGCTTTCCCTCCTGGGCCGTGGCCACGATCTGCTCCCGCTCGCCCTCCAGAGCGTGCACCCGCTCCTTGAGCAGCGCGATCACTTCCTCCTCGGGCAGCGCGGGTAGCAGCACAAGGGCCGCGTTGAGCAGCTCCGGACGCCGATCGGGAACCCTGAGGGCGCTTCTGAGCAGCCCGAGGAACTCCGCCTCGCCCTTCTCATTGATGGCGTAATCGACGCGGCCCGGCCATTCGTGCACCTCGCTGGTGTCCAGAAGACCTTCCTTGGCAAGCTGACGCAGCGCGTGGTAGATCGAGCCCGACCTGAGCCCTGCCCATTGCCCGGCCTCCCACGACTCCAGTTCGGAGCCCACCAGATAGCCGTGTGCCTGACCGTGCAGCCGCACCACACCAAGGACCAGCAGTCGCGTCGCCGACATCGTCTCCCTCACTCGCCGGGGCCCCTCACCCGCCAAAGCCCTGCCGAACAGGGTATGAACCGTTCTCCATATTCGCTATGAAAGCCAGAGATCCTGCCGTGATCTCTCAGCGCGGTCGAGTGTGTTGAGATGGGCGGCGGCCA
>NZ_JBIUCF010000052.1:0-99293 GCF_044593615.1 Nonomuraea sp. NPDC051941 | reverse complement strand
AGCCCGCTCGGCCGCCTCCTGCGCGACCAGGTGCTGATGCGGGTGTTCAACCAGGCATGGATCCAGCGCTGGACCACGTACACGACCTCCCAGCTCTGGGTGAGCTACCGGCGCGGCCCGCTCGGTGGGCGCGGGCGCAAGCCCCGCCCCGGCGACCGCATCGGCGACCTGGCCTGCGAACGCCCCGACGGCAACCGCACCCGCTTGCACGCCGAGCTGCGCGGGAAGTGGGCCGTGCTCGGCGATCAGGCCGCCTTCGAGGCGGCCCGGCAGCGGCTCGGCGACCAGGTGGTCAGCCTCCGCGCCGCGGGGCCCGCGAGCGGGCTCGCCATGCTCGTACGCCCGGACGCCCACCTGGCCTGCAAGGGCGGCCCCGCCGAGCTCGCCCGCTGGCTGGACGGAGCCCTCGGATGACCGCCACCCGAGGGCGCGGACGCCCGCGCGACCCCGAGACCGACACCGCGATCCTGAACGCCGCGCTGGAGCTGTTCGTCGAGCGCGGCGTCGAGGGCACCAGCATCGAGCAGATCGCCAAGCGCGCCGGGGTGGGAAAACTGACCGTCTACCGCCGCTGGAGCACCAAGGAGGACCTGCTCGCCCAGGCCATCGAGCGGTGGGTCAGCGACGAGGTGACACCGTCGGCCGCCGACGTCTCCGCCCTACCGCCACAGGCCATCGTCGAACACATCCTTCCCGCAGCGGCCGAGATGGCTGCGAGCCCCGACTTCCGCGCGCTGGTCGCCCGCATCATGGGCTCCGCCGTGAGCCATCCTTCGCTGATGGCCGTCTACTGGAGGCACTACATCCTGCCCCGCCGAGAGCTGGCCGCCGCGATGCTTCGGCGTGCCCAGCTGGACGGCATGGTGGCACCTGACGCCGACCTGGATGTGCTGATCGACATGATGGCCGGGGCGGTGACCTATCGCGTGCTGCAGCCGGATCCGCCGGACGCCGCCGAGATGCTGCGCTACCTCACTGCCGTCTACCGCCAGGCCGGCCTGTATCCGCCCGCCCAGCAGACGCATTCATGACAGCAACCTCCCCTGGGCCTGGCCGGGGTACCGGTTCGGGCGGGGTTGCGGACGGGGTGCTTTCCCCTCTTCACCGGCAACCAGGGTGCCGCGGGCGAAGAGCTAGGGCTGCTGGTAGAGATCGGGGATCCCATCGTGGTCGGAGTCGGCGGTCTCGGACCGGTGGATGCGCCGGTAGACGCGGGCACGCAGCCGAAGGATCACCGTGGCCAGCAGGGCCGCGGTCAGGGAACCGGCCAGGACCGCGATCTTGAACCGCGCGTCGGCCTCGCCCGTCCCGAACGCCAGCTCCCCGATCAGCAGCGACACGGTGAACCCGATGCCGGCCAGGACGGCCAGCCCGGCCATGTCGATCCAGGCCAGCCCTTCGTCCAGAGTGGCGCGGCGCAGGTCACGCAGATCGCCGGCGACGAACTCCCGTTTGAGCTCCAGACCGGCCACGAAGAAGAAGATGGCCAGCAGCCCGTCCGCGGCCCAAGTGGCCAGGTCGAGGTTCAGGTGCAGCGCGGCAGGGCCGGCCTCGATGGCGCGCAGGTCCTGGTAGGTCTGCGCCCACGGCGAGTTGGCCCAGATCAGCGCTGTGAGCGCGGCGGCCAGCAACAGCGCCCCGCCAATCGTTTCCTTGCGCAGGATGTCGGCGATGCGGCGCGCTTCGGGCCAGGTGCTCCGGTTGAACTCCCCTGCCAAAGGCGGCCACTTTGAGCATTCGATCGATCTCGGAGTGTTATACCGTCGATGTGGGCGCGACCGCGGTGTTTCCACTGGTCAGCTTGGTATGCCCCGTCGTGTGAGGCGATCTGATGGGAGGCGGTGGAGTGCTTCACCTCGTCGCTCTCCTCGCGCTGGGGGTGGTCCTGCTGGCCGTAGCGGGTGATTTCCTGGTGTCCGGGGCCGGGAGGCTGGCCGCACGGCTCGGTCTGCGGCCGATCGTGGTGGGCGCGGTGATCACAGGCATTGCTGCCTCCGTCTCAACGCTGATCGTGGCCTCGCTGGCCAGTCTCAGGGGGTATGAGGAACTGGCGGCGGCCGGTCTGGCCGGCGCGAACATCGTCAACCTCACGGTGGTCCTGGGCGTCGGCGGACTCGTGGCCGAGCTGAGGATCAGCTCTGCGCTGCTGCCGCGTCAGGCGCTGCTGTCGACCGCGGCGGTCACGATCTTCGCGCTGATGTTGCTGGGCAGGCTGACGTGGGGGGCGAGCGCCCCCTGGTCGTGGCCCTGATCGGCGCGGTGGCGCTGCTGGTGGTCGTGACCCGATCGAGTCAGCAGGACGTGATGGCTGCGCAGAGCACGCGTTACCTCACGACGGCCGGACCGGCGCGCCTGGTGGTGGGAGGTGGCGCGGACGCTCGCCGGCCTGGCCGGTGCCCTCGCCGGTGGTGCCCTCGTCGCCCTCACCGCCGCGGGAGCGCCCGCCATCACCCCGACCGTCAACGTCGCCATGGTCGGCATCAGCGGATTCATCTGTGCGCTGCTTCCCATAGGGACACCGCTGGCCCGCGGCTGGTCAGTGGTCCTGCTGGTGGTCTATGCCCTGGTGCTGCTCATCTGAGCAGCGCGTCGTGGCAGGTGCGTCGGCGACTGCATCCCGGCGGTCGGGTCGGCCGTAGCGACGGTGACCTGCCGTGCTGCGGCCGGATCCGCAGAACGTCGCCGAGATGCTTCGCTACCTCACCGGCTGTCTACCGCCAGGCCGACCTGTACCCGCTGGAAAACTCCTGGCCTGCAGCCCGTCGAGCGACAATGCTCAGCTCGGCCGGACGCGTACCGGCAGGGCGGCCAGCGCCCGTTGCAGGCCGGGCCGCCAGCCGATCTGGTCAGCGGGCACGGCCAATTCCAGCCCCGGCAAGCGGCGCAGGAGGGTGCTGAGGGCGATCTCGGTCTCGGCGCGGGCCAGTGCGGCGCCCAGGCAGTAGTGGATGCCGTGGCCGAAACCGAGATGGGCGTTGTCCGCGCGATGCGGGTCGAGCTGGTGCGGACGGTCGAAGCGGCCCGGGTCGCGGTTGGCCGCCGCGTACACCACCTGGACGGCCTCACCCGCGCCGATGGTGACGCCGCCGAGCTCGACCGGTTCGAGCGCGTAGCGCAGGACGGCGATCTCGGCGGGTCCGCTGTAGCGCAGGAACTCCTCCACCGCACGAGCGATGTCATCGTCGCCGAGTTTCGGCGACCGGGTGAGGATCAGGTGGACGCTCTGGCTGATGAGGCCGACCGTGGTCTCGTGGCCGGCGATCAGGATGCTGACGGACAACGCGATCAGCTCGTGCTCGCTGAGCCGGTCGCCGTCTTCGTCCCGCACGGTGATGAGCGCCGACAGCAGGTCATCGCCGCCCTGGCCCGTCTTGTGGGCGATGAGCTGGGCCATGTACGCCACAAGCCCGCGTGCCCCGGCCGCGATCCGGGCCGGGTCCGGGGCGGTCAGGTCGCCGGCCCACGACCGCCAGGTGTCGCGATCTTCCGCAGGCACGCCGAGCAGTTCGCAGATGACCTGGATCGGCAGTGGGTAGGCGAAGCACTTGATGAGGTCGAATTGCTCCGGCAGGCCGTCCAGCAACTCGTCGGCGATCTGCTGGATGCGCGGGCGCAGCCGCTCGATGCGGCGGGCGGTGAACGCCCGCGACACCAGCCGCCGCAGCCGGGTGTGGTCCGGCGGGTCGTAGGCGCCGAGCGTGCGGAGCAGGTACGGGGCCACGTCGTCAGGCAGACCGGCGGTTGCGGCCAGGTCGAAGGTGGCCTGTTTGGCCGGGTCGCTGCTGAAGCGCGGGTCGGTCAGCACGAGGAGGCTCTCGGCATGGCCGGTGACCAGCCAGACGGGGCTGCCGTCCAGATACACGCCCCGGCTGACCGGGCCGTCGGCGGCAAGAGCAGCCAGAAACGCGTCCCGGTCGACGGCGGTAGGTAGGTCACGGAGGTGGTTCATGGTCATGACAACGACTCCAGGTCGGTGGTGGTCGCCATCCTGATGCCAGTGGCAGCCAGGCGGATGGCGGTGGCCAGGGGGCCGGAGGTGGGATGCCGCTGGGGCTGGGGAGGTACGGCCACGCCGATCGCGTGCGCGCGGCTCGGGCCGCGATTCAGCGTGGCTACCTCATCGCCACGCTCAAGCGAGACGTCCACGACGGCGCGGCCGACGTGATGGGTGGCGCCGAGGATGAGCAGCTTCATGACGTCCCTGGCAGGACGGGAAGCCATATGGCTGAGGGGCGGTCCGGGTCGTGGAAGATCTCGTGGCTGGATGGGCGCAGATCGCGTGCCGTGGCGAGGGGGTCGTCGGTGCCGGGGTTGCGGCCGAAGCGGGGATGGGCGCCGCTGGAGACCTGCAGCCGGATCCGGTGGCCACGTGCGAAGCGGTGAGCCAGCGGCCACAGCTCGATGTCAGCAATCCGGATGTCGCCGGGCTCGCTGAGGCGGACGATGCCGTCGCACAGGTTGGTCGAACGGCCACGGGGTGACACATCGCACAAGCGGGTGAAGTAGTCGACGTGCGGGATGGATGAGCGGGCGTGCAGGCGGGCTCTGACCGGGCCGATGACGTCGATGTCGTGTGGCAGCGGGTCGGAGGTGAAGGTGAGGACGTCCCGTCTGGCCTCGATGCGGCGGTTGTCCTTGCGGCCGGCGGACAGGCCGACTGCGGTGCCGCCTATCGTGGGGGTGGGGTCGCCGGGGTCGTAGCGGTAGCGGCTCGGCGGCATGCCGTCCGTGGCGACTTCGTTGCTGAGTCGCCCGCCGGGGTGCAGGTGCCAGGGGGTCGGCTCATGCGGGGGCGGCCATCCGGGCAGGTCCTCCCAGCGGCCCACACCCGTCATGTACAACCGCACCCCTGAGGGCGGCTGTTCGCCGAGCAGAGCCGCGTCCAATGCGGCCAGCGCGTCGCGCATGCCGTGGCGGGTGTAGAGACCCCTGCCGTGTCCCCACGGTCCGATCAGCAGCCGGACCTGGCGTCCTGCGGCCCGCAGTGCGGCGTGGTCGGCGAGCATGCCGGGCAGGAAGAAGTCGTCCCAGCCGCCTTGCAGGTGCACGGCAGGCGGCATGCGGGCGACGTTCGCGCGGTGGTCCATGCGGGCCCAATAGGGGTCGTCCGGGCCGTGCTCGATCCACTCGCGGAACCAGGGGACGCCGTGTCCGGTCAGCGCGAGGTCGGCCTCGTTCAGGGGGAGCGTCAGGGTGGCCCGCCTCAGGTCACGGGTGGCGGTGACCATGGCCAGCAATTGGCGGATGGTGGAGTAGCCACCGGTGAACATCCGGTCCACGAGCTGGACCCAGCCCAGGGCGTTGCCCAGCGCGAAGGCCCCGCCCGGGTACATGAAGCGGTGTGCGAACTCCGCGGGGGCGTCCTGGATGAGGGCGATCTTCCATTCGGGGATGTCGCGGGCGGCCAGCTCCCACTGCGTGTAGCCGAGGTAGCTGGCTCCCCAGGTGGCCAGCCGGTCGCCGAACCAGGGCTGGGCGCGCAGCCAGGTGAGCGTTCCGTCGGCGTCGGCGGGGTCGATGGTGAAGCCGTCGAAGCGTCCGGCTGATCCGGCGGTGCCGCGCAGGCTCTGGTAGAGCACCTGGTAGCCGCGCTCGGCCAGCAGCGCGGGCATGCGGTCCAGGGCGTTGCCTCGGCCGTACGGGCTGCGCAGCAGGACCAGCGGTGGCCGGTCGACGTCGGCGGGGAAGTGGCGGTCGGCCAGCAGGCGCACACCGTCGGCTGCGGGGATCACCAGGTCGCGCTGCACCCGTACCGGATGCCGGTGCTCGGGACGGACGTCGAACAAGCGGCTGAGAAGGGTCATCGGGATCGCCTTCCAGGGTTGGCAGTGGTGTTCGCCGACCAGACTTCCCGGCACTCCATCGCGCTCCTGACGGAGGTTGATACCGGTAATATAGCGAAAGTTCGGAAATTTCTGAAGCCTGAATTGCTTCGCTATGCTGCCCGGAGGAGGTGACCGGGTGAGCGATCAGGAACGGTGGCAGGCCGCCGAACGGCTGGCACTGGTGCTGACCGAGGGCGGCCTGCAACGCATGTCGGCGCGAGCCCTGGCGGTCTTCCTGTTCACCGACGCCGAGACCGTCACCATGGGCGATATCGCCGACCGGCTCGGCGTCAGCGCGGGATCGGTGTCCGGCGCGGTCAAGGCCCTGCTGTCGGTCGGTCTCATCGAACGCCTGCCCGCGCCCGGCAGCCGCCGCGAGCACTACCGGCTGCGTGACGACGCCTGGGCCACCCTGTTCTCCACCCAGAACACCGTCGTCAACGTCATGCTGCAGGCTGCCGAGACCGGCATCGCCGCCACCGCCTCCGGCGACCTGGCCCACGCACGGCTGACGCGGATGCGCGACTTCTATGAGTTCCTGCTGGGTGAACTGCCCGGCCTGCTGCGCCGCTGGGAAGAGAAACACCCACCGCGCTGAGCATGCCTCACCACACCGGCGTCACCAGGCCCGCGCCCACATCACCGGAACAGCGATGCCAGCGATGCCGAAAGACCGGAGCGCACTATCCGGCACGTCCCGGTAGGGATAACCTGACGCCAGGTGAGCCGGGAAGCCTGGTCGGCATGTCCAGTCCGCATCGAGACAAGGATGTGCCCGTGCGCCCCCGAACCCCACCGTCTGATGGCTCCACATCTGAGCCTGCGCCCCCGCCCACGACCCGCGCGATCGCGCCGGTCATCGACATCGCCCACCTGAGCAAGCACTATCGCGACGTGACGGCCGTCGACGACGTCACCCTGCACGTGCAGGCGGGACAGATCTACGCCCTGCTGGGCCTCAACGGCGCCGGCAAGACGACCCTCATCCGCATGCTGCTCGGCATGGTCGCCCCCACCGCTGGGACGGTGCGCGTCCTGGGCGCCAACGTCTCCGCGGGCGAGCGCACCGCCTGGGCGAAGGTGGGCTATCTGGTGGAGGCGGCCGCCGCCTATCCGGAGTTGACCGTGCGCGAGAACCTGGAGGTGGTCCGCCGGCTGCGCCGCCTGCCCGGCACCGCTGACGACATCATCGAACGCCTGGCGCTGGCCCCCTACGCCGAGCGCCGCGCCCGTACACTCTCGCTCGGCAACCTTCAGCGCCTGGCCCTGGCCAGGGCCCTCCTCCATGCCCCCGACCTGCTCATCCTCGACGAACCCGTCAACGGCCTGGACCCCGCCGGCGTCGCCGAGATCCGCGCCCTGCTCGCCGACCTCGCCCACCAGCACGGCACCACCGTGTTCCTGTCCAGTCACCTGCTGGCCGAGGTCGCCCGCCTGGCCACTCGCATCGGCATCCTCCACCACGGCCGCCTCATCGGCGAACACGACGCCGACCAACTGGACCAGCACCGGCACCGCCACCTGCGCCTGGCCACCCGCGACGACGCCACCGCCCAAGCGGTGCTGCGCGCGCACGGCTACCACCCCGCCCCCGCCGCGCCGGACGGGCTGCTGCTCACCGACGAGCGCGCCCTCTCACGGCCGGACCGGGTTTCCGCCGTGCTGGTGCACGGCGGAGTTCCGCCTACGGAGCTGCGGCTGAAGGAAGAAGACCTGGAGGCCTACTTCCTGCGCACGATCGGACAGACAGCGCCCGCCGAACAGCCCGGCCAGTTCGCTGAGGAGGGGACCCAGAATGCGTGAGGCGCTGTGGGCCGAACTGCTCAAGGTGCGGCGTAGCCGCCTGCCCTGGATCACCGCGCTGGCCTTCACCCTCGCCGCGCTGGTGTGCGGCATGTTCATGTTCATCCTGGCCGACCCCGCCCGTGCCCGAGCGCTGGGGCTACTCGGCGACAAAGCCCAGCTGTCGGGCGCCAGCGCCGACTGGCCCGGCTACCTCGCTCTGCTCGCCCAAGCCGGCGCGGTCGGCGGAGGCGGCGTCTACGGGCTCATCGCCATCTGGCTGTTCGGCCGCGAATTCAGCGACCACACCGCCACCGACCTGCTCGCCCTGCCCACCTCCCGCACCGCCATCGCGGCCGCCAAGTTCGCCGTCGCCGCCGTCTGGGCGCTGCTGCTGGCCATCCTGCTGGCCGGGCTCGGCCTGCTCATCGGCGCCCTGCTCGGCCTGCCCGACTGGTCGGTCCCCACCGCCGCCGTAGGCATCGGGCGAATCCTGGCCGCGGCCGCGCTGGCCGCCCTGACCACCACGCCCCTGGCCCTGGCCGCCAGCATCGGCCGCGGCTACCTGGCCGCCGTCGGCGCCCTGTTCGGCCTCGTGTTCTGCGCCCAGGTGATCGCCGCGATCGGCTACGGAGCCTACTTCCCGTGGTCAGTGCCCGGCCTGTTCGCCGGCATCGCCGGCGAGAACCAGGACCCGCCGGGCCTTCTCGGTCTCCTGCTGGTTGCAGCCACCGGCTCGGCCGGAGGCATCACGACCGCCTTCTGGTGGAACCGCGCCGACCACACCCGATAACGCCGCCTACCAGGGGCTGGAAGACGTTCTCCACCGCGAGATCGCCGAACGCGTCCTGCAGCGACGGCACACATACTCCGACCACCCGGCGGCTGGCGGCCACTCCTCCTGCTCGGCGTGCTGCGAACACCACGCCTAGTGCCAAGCAACGCGAACAGTGCTCGGCATCCATCGGGAACTGCCTGCGAGAGCCAGCTCCTGAAACCTTCATGGCGCGCCAGTACAGGCGAAACGCAATTGTCCGGCGAGTGTCCGGTCGTTGCCCTGGCTCAGGTTCATCAAGCGGTGAAGCGTTGTGGATAGCTCAGCGCCATCTCAGATCGTCACTTCCACGGAGGTGGAGAATACATGCGCGCCAGAAGTATCACGTCGGTACTCTTCGCGGCTGCGGTAGCAGTCGGGCTCACAACATCGGCGACAACATCAGCAACGGCAGCCGTCGCCGCAGCCTGCGACAACGCAGCTTGGAAGCCCTACTGGACGGCCGGTCCTACCCAGCCGGGCACGATCAACGGAGAGGTCAGGCGACAGGGAGCTACCTGCGGCAACGTGAGCGTGGTCGCTGTCGTCTACCGGGAACATGGATGGTGGGATGAGGTTGTCGCGTCCCACGAACGCATCTACGCCGTCGGCACACTGAGGGCTAGGGGCACGTGTTGGCAGGGCAACAACGAGTACTACACACAGATCCGAATCAATGGCACGACCATGGCTCAGTCTGACCATGTCAGCATCCGTTGCTAAGGCGGCTCTGGGCCCGTTCAGGCCCTTCTCAGGCAACGCGGAACGGCCCGCCAGCGGTGCACGCTGGCGGGCCGTTCAATGTATCGGGGTGGCGCCGCTTGCGGGGAAGGTGGGCAGGGCGATGCTGCGCTCGGTCAGGTGTGGGATCAGGTCGTTGACCCGGTACATACCGTGCTGGGCCATGACCCTCGCGCGTCCACCACCGGTACGGCATGAGTGCGATCGGAACCCTCCAAGAGGTTCACTCAGTGCTCCCCGTGAGTGCCGCTTGGGCAGTCATGATCCGCTGGCCTTGATCCTTTGGGCTTGATCCTTTGGGAACGTATTGGGAACGATCAACCGTAGCCCGCCAGTGTCCGCCGTAGACGGCCGGACATAACGCGAGAGGCCCGTCACCGCGTTTCCGCTGGTGACGGGCCTCTTCCCGCTGGTGTGGCAGGTGCAAGGTTCGAACTTGCGTAGGCTGAGCCGACGGTTTTACAGACCGCTCCCTTTGGCCACTCGGGCAACCTGCCGTGCCATCCGCTCTCGCGGCGACAGATAGAAGGATAGCGGACTTCCGAGGTGTACGTGACAACGGTTGGGTGTGCGCCGGATCTCCGTTGGGCACCGCGCCGAAACGGGTGGAGGGGAGCCGGAATCTGGACGGTTCTTCGTACGGGGAGCGGTGTCCTGCGCGGCGGGCCGATGCTGGCTAGGCTCGTGCGCTGGGTCCGCGCGTTTTCGCGTACGCCGGGGAAGCAGGATCCGGGTAGTGCTTTCGCCGCTGAGAGGATGAGTGTTTTGGCCGATTCGTCTTTCGACATCGTGAGCAAGATCGACCGTCAGGAGGTCGACAACGCTCTGAACCAGACGGTCAAGGAGATCGGGCACCGCTTCGACTTCAAGGGTACGGGGGCCGCGATCAGCTGGTCAGGGCAGGACAACATCGAGATCAAGGCGAACAGCGAGGAGCGGGCGAATGCCGCTCTCGACGTGTTCAAGGAGAAGGTGGTCAAGCGGGGCCTCTCGCTGAAGATCCTCGACGCGGGTGAGCCCAAGCTGTCGGGCAAGGAGTACCGGATGCTGGTCAGCCTGAAGGAGGGCATCGACCAGGAGAACGCGAAGAAGATCTCCAAGCTGATTCGCGACGAGGGGCCGAAGGGGATCAAGGCGCAGATTCAGGGCGAGGAGCTTCGGGTCAGCTCGAAGAAGAAGGACGACCTTCAGGACGTCATCTCCCTTCTGAAGGGCAAGGATCTGGACATCGCCCTCCAGTTCGTGAACTACCGCTAGCGGAGGCCTACTTCAGGCCTTTGAACTGGCGTTCCAGCGTTCCGCAGGGCTCGGAGGGCACATCCGGGGCACACGGTCGAGCGCGCTGTCCACGAGGGCACGCGTCTTCTCCTGTGCCTCGGGCCGCTCCCCCACATGTACGTATCCTCGGTGGAGTGGCTGAGAGCGGGCTACACAGCCTTGGTCGAGGTGCCCTTGCGGATCGGCCACATGGCTCCGTGGGTGATGTAGGCCAGTCAGAGGCGGGGGCACCCACCGCGGACCGCCAACGCCCATATGCACGGCCTAGAGGCCACATTTCGGAAGTGAGTTCATAGCGACCTTGTAGCGGATGGCGAGCGTGCCGAAGCGAGGTGGTCACGGCCCGATGAGGTTTGAGCCGGTTGATGCCGTGTCCCACAGGTGGCGCTGCTTGCATGATCGACCGGCTTCTTCCGCACGCCACCGAGCCCGGCGCTCGGCCCGTAGATCGCCTGCCAGCACCCATACCGCTCCGGGAAGTTCCACTAAACGCTCTCACCCGCATCCGCACCGGAGCCTTCAATCAGCTGCCCTTTCGTCCAGATCGGCGAGCGCTCCGGCGCGGCCGGCGGGCAGGGACGGCTCCGGCACCGCCACCAATAAGGTGCTGGCGAAGTCTCCGCGTTTGATGGTCTTCTTGGCTCGTTGAACCATCTATCCAAGATCTCGTGCTTGTGTCGATCGTCGACGCGGCACCCGGTCTTTCCGATCCGCCGCCTTGACCCGTTTTCGCTGGCGGAGTTCTTCGCCGACGCGCACCATGGGAGCTCGATCCTCCTCCCGGGGAAAAGAAATCTAGGCGCCGGTGCGAAAGAACCACTGCCTGACTACGGGCGCCCATCGGCAGGTTGGGGAACCGTCCGTCACTGAGTCCTCACTCAATGGGACCATGGATGAAGTCAACCACAAGGGAGTACTCCCTCTGCCGCAAAGGTGGAACAGCGGACATAGAAGGACGCCTTCTCGACCTGATGTCACGGATGCGGGCACTCGAAGCGGGCGTGCCCAGCAGCGGCGCCGGCAAGGCCACAACGGCCGAAGTCGACCAGATAAAGGCCGACATCGCCGAGTTCCGTATTGAGGTCAGACAAGATCTCGCAGCTCTCGGCGACGAGATGGCCGGGCTTCGGCGGCACTTGAACGAGTACCTCAGTTCCATCCAATGCAAGGTTCAGCTCCAGCCGGGGTCCCTCTAACCCGAGCTCATCGATCCCTAGATAGTCAAAGGCTCAGCCGAAGCCGCCGATATGCTCGCGGCGGCTCAGGCTGAGCCCAGCGCCCCGCTTGATCTTTGACCTGCGTGATGTGAACGTGGATGAGTATGTCGGGGCTCGATCGTAAGCTCGGTAAACGTGACGAAGATCCCCCTGCGCCGCTTTACGGCGCGTGCCCTGCCCATTGATGATCAAGATCGGGTCCTCCTGCTCCACGGCTTCGATCCGGCCAGGCCCGATGAGCCGTTCTGGTTCACGATCGGCGGGGCGGCGGAGGATGGCGAGACGTTGCAGGAGGCGGCGGCGCGGGAGTTGTTCGAGGAGGTCGGGATCCGGGCGAATGCGGACGAGCTCAGCGGGCCGTACGGGAACAGCGTGATCGAGTTCAACTGGTCCGAGTACGCCGTCACGCAGGATCAGACGTTCTTCGCGATCTGGGTGGGGGCCGGTGCGGTCGTGTCGTTCGATCACATGGAGCAGACCGAGAAGGACACGACGATGGCTTACCGGTGGTGGAGCGCGGAGGAACTCGAGAGCACGGAGGAGACCTTCTTCCCGACGGATCTCGCGTCCATCCTGCGCCAGGTCACTGAGGGCGGAGGATCCGCGTAGCGCCGGCGATCAGCGCCGTGGCCAGGATCCAGCCGGAGACGATCAGTCCGTACGCGAGCCACTGCGTCCACCCACCCGGGTCGAACAGCTCTCGTTGCCCGAATGCGGGGATCGGGAGCAGGAGGTCGAAGGTGTAGGCGAAGGCGTTGAAATCGGGGCTCTCGGAGGGTTTGAGCGCTCTTGGGGGGCTGATGGCGAAGACGACCGTCCCGATCGCCAGCAGCAGGGCGAACCATATGCCCGCCAGCCAGGGGCGGTAGCCGTACCCGACCGCGATGTCGAGCAGTCGCCCCCATGCTCGGCTACCGAGGCCCTGCGTCTGCCGGCGGGCTCGAAGTTTGGCGAGTTGGGTGCGTCGGGCGAGCGCGTCGTTGCCGTCGCTGAGGAACCACGCGGCGAGTTGCTCGTACGGCTGCGGCCTGAACCCCTCCGGATCCCGGGTCACCCAGTCGATTCGGCGGGTTACGCCGGAGCCGCGCAGGCGGTCGTAGGTCAGGCCGTTCAGGCGTAATTTCTCGGGCCAGGTGTCTGGATTGTCGTGCAGCGTGCCGACGGTGGTGTGTGCGAGGGTGACGACGCCTTCGATGGGCTTTGCGGGCTTCAGGTAGAGCTCGCGGAGCTCCATGTGGCTTGCGTGGAGGGCGTAGCGGGTGTCCGGGCTTCGGATGATCCCGTTGAGCGAGAGTGTCCCGTTGATTCGCGCTCCGCGTAATCGTACGCAGCCCAGTGCCAGGAATCCGTCGGTGCAGCGCATGGTGTCCTCGACGACCATGTTGTCGGCGATGAGGGCCTGATTGCCGGGATTGCGGAGGGTTGCGCCGTCCAGGAAGAGTCCGCCGTTGAGGCGGGCGCCGACCAGACCGATTGCTCCGGTGAAGTCGGCGTTGCGCAGGTACGTGCCGGAGTCCACGACGACGGCGTTCGCGTAGAGCGCCCATCCCTCGTCGTCGTCGGCCGTCATCTTGGTCCCACCCAGCCACAGCCCGCTCTCGAACTGGGCCCGGTTCAGGCGGACGGTGCCGGTGATGTTCGAGCCGGACAGGCTGAGGTGCCCGGCCACCCGCAGGCCTCCGCCGCTGAGGCCCGGGAGGCGGCAGTCGGTCAGGCGTACGGTGCGGGTGTTGGAGTCGGTGAAGCGGATGGGTTCATCCAGATGGCAGCCGATCAGGCTGAGTTCGTACGGGATCGTGCCGCCGATGATCGTGAGCCGGCCGGTGATCCGGGCGCCGCGCAGACGTACCGCCGGGACCGAGCCGGTGCCGGTGTCGCGGGCGCCGAGGAGCAACTGGGCGATCACTTCGGCTCTGATCGAGCGTTCGGGCCCCCACGTGTGGCCGACCGTGGGGGCGTTCGCGCCAGCCGTACGGAACGGACCGATCTTGAACGGGCCCAGCTCGACGGTCTGGCCGGTGGGGAACGCGTTCCAGAGCCTCCGCTCCGCCTTGGTTAATCGGCCCATGGGTCAGCGGCGGTAGCCGGCCATCCGCTCGAGGCGGGCGACCCGCTCGGACGTGGGCGGATGCGTGGAGAACAGCCGGCCGAAGCCCGAGCCGCTGAACGGGTTCGCGATCATCATGTGGGAGGCCGAGGTGAGGCGGCTGTTCTCGGGGAGCGGAAGCCTGCGGGCACCCATCTCGATCTTGCGGAGCGCCGAGGCCAGGGCGAGCGGGTCGCCCGTGAGCCTGGCACCCGATTCGTCGGCCTGGAACTCTCTCGTCCGGGAGATCGCCATCTGCACCATCCCGGCCGCCACCGGTCCGAGCACCATCATCAGCAGCGCGCCCACGAAGCCCGGCCCCTCGTCATCGTCCGAGCCACCGAAGAACACGGCCACGTAACTGATCCAGGTGATCATCGTGGCCAGCGCGCCGGCGACGGAGGAGATGAGGATGTCCCGGTTGTACACGTGTGACAGCTCGTGCCCGATCACTCCGCGCAGCTCGGCCTCGTCGAGCAGCTTGGTCAGGCCGTACGTCACGCACACCGCGGCCTGGCGAGGGCTTCTGCCGGTCGCGAACGCGTTCGGCTGCACCGTCGGCGAGATGTACAGGCGCGGCATCGGCTGGCGAGCCTCGGTGGAGAGCTCTCGCACGATCCGGTAGAGCGTGGGCTGCTCCACCTCGCTGACCGGCCTGGCACGCATGGCCGACAGGGCGATGCGGTCGGAGAAGAAATAGGCGACTCCGTTGCTCGCCAGGGCGAGCACGAGCGCGATCTGCACACCGGCGCCGCCGCCCAACCACGCGCCCACAGCGACAATCAGCGCCGACAGGCCGCCCAGCAGGATGGCCGTGCGCAGACCGTTGTGGTGCAAGGTTTCCCCCCTTCGTGGTCTGGGTTCACCTCCTCCAACGACCACGACCCGGTGCTTCGTTCCCCAGCCGCTCCTCGGCGTGCTCAGCTGCGGGCGGAGCGCGACTTTCTTCTTACCCACGGCCTGTCTCTCAACCGAAGGCGGACAGCGCGGTCATGTCCAGGACCAGTTGGGGGGCGATCGAGAACAGCACGGCCGCTGCCAGAGCGAGGCCGATGGCCAGCCACGTCGTGGGCGTCGGGCGGTGCCGGACGAGGACCGGTGCCGTGGGAGGGGTGAAGAGGCGCGCGGTCCAGACGGCGTAGTAGTAGAGGCCGATCACGGTGTTGACGGCCATGATCAGGGCAAGCCAGCCCGAGCCACCCTCCACGATCTCGCGGAAGACGAACACCTTGGCGAAGAGCCCGGCCAGGCCCGGTGGCAGGCCGGCCAGGCAGACCAGGCAGAACGCCAGCGCGAGCCCCGCCGCGGGGCGCCGGAACGCCAGGCCCCGGTAGTCGTCGAGCTCGTTGCGGGTGGCGGTCCTGGAGACGAGCAGGACCACCGCGAACGCGCCGAGGTTCATGGCGGCGTAGATGACCAGGTACGCCATGGAAGTGCCGACCGCGCCGACCCCGGTTCCGGCTGGGTATGTGCCGGGTCCCCCGGCGAGCCGAGGGGTAATGCCCTGGGCCGCCACCGCCAGCGGCGCCAGGATGTAGCCGGACTGCGCGACGGAGGACCAGGCCAGCAGGCGTACGGCGGAGCGTTGGCGCATGGCGAGCAGGTTGCCCGCGGTCATGGTCAGCGCGGCGATGATCCCGACAATGGGCGCCCAGGTGGCGGCCTGCCCGGACAGTCCGGCGACCAGTACGAGGATCAACCCGGCGAACCCGGCCGCCTTGGAGATCACCGAGAGCAGCGCGGCCACGGGGACCGGGGCGCCCTGATAGACGTCGGCCGCCCAGGAGTGGAACGGCACCGCGGCGATCTTGAAGGCGAACCCCGCCACGACGAGCACGACTCCGACCGAGACGACGGCGGGCAGACCCTGGGCCGTCGCGAGGGTCGTGGTCTCCGCCAACCCCGGCGCCGGGGCCTGACCGCTGAACACGGCCGCGAGGCGGGACAGGTAGACCGTGCCCGCGATGCCGTACAGAAGCGAGACGCCGAACAGCATGACGGCCGTCGACACCACCGAAACCACGAAGAGCTTCACGGCGGCCTCGGAGGCTCGGCCGTCGTAGCGCTTCATGGCGGTGAGGGCGAAGACCGGGAGCGAGACCAGCTCGAGCGCCACCACGAGCATGATCAGGTCTCGGGAGGCGGGCAGGGTCACCGCGCCGACGAGGGTGCAAAGGAGGAGGAAGTACCACTCACCCACCGGGATGCCGCCGGCCGCCAGCTCGGTCATCGACATCAGCACGACCACCACGGCCGCGACCAGCACCATGCCCGCGAAGACCAGCGTGAAGCCGTCCGCCACGAAGGAGCACAGCCGGGTGGGACCGGCGAGGTCGGCCGGGACGCAGAAGGTCGATCGCGGCGGGCCGCCCCTGATCGCCTGGGCGACGACGAAGGCCAGCGCGACCAGGACGCCTGCCAGCGTGACGAGCCCCAACACGGGCTTCGTACGGGGGCGGGCCGGGAGGAAGGCGTCCAGCAGCAGCACCAGACCGGCCACCAGGGCCAGCGCCAGCGGGGGCGCGATCACGAAGTAGTCGATCTGCTGGATCATGAGACGGCTCCCAGCAGGGTCTGCACGGCCGGTGTGGTGAGCGACAGGAGGAGGCCGGGCCAGAGCCCGAAGAGCAGGATCAGAGCCACCAGCGGTGTCCATGCCAGCAGTTCGTAACTCCTGATGTCATCTGGCGCCTGCTGCCCGGGCGCGCCGGTAACCCGCTGAGCGCCGCCCGGGAGAGGGCCGCCGCTCACGGCTCCGGCATCTTCCAGGCGCGCGTCACCGCTGGACGGTCGGACGTGGTCTGAGGGCATGCCGCCGCTCAAGGGTCCGGCATCTTCCAGGTACGCGTCGTCACCGGACGGTGCGGCATGGTCCGGAGGCGTGCTGGGTTCGGTGGCGCTCGGAGGCTTGTTCTGGCCGCTGTAGGGCTCCGGTCTCGGGGGCGGCTCCAGGGTGGCCGTCGCCGAACGTCTTGCCGTCGAGCCGAGAGGCACGACGGGACGCTCGTCCGGTGTGACGCCTTCCCGCTCGTCCATCCGGGGGCGACCGTGGGTCACGCGGGACAACATGACCAGGAAGTACGCGGCCGTCAGGACCGCCCCCAGCCCTCCGATCGCCATGTACGTCACGAACAGCGCGCGGGGCAGCCCGTTCGCCGGCTGGAAGGCCCCGAACAGCGCCAGCATCTCCCCCCAGAATCCGGCCAGCCCCGGCAGCCCCAGTGAGGCGATCGACGCGAAGGTGAGCACCGAGCCCAGCCTCGGCAGCGTCGCCAGCATGCCGCCGCCCAGGGAAGGCATGTCGGCGGTGTGGTAACGGTCCTTGATCGCCCCGGCCAGGAAGAACAGCAGGCCGGTGATGAGGCCGTGGGCGACGTTCGCGAAGAGGGCGCCGTTGATGCCGACCGGGGTCAGCGTGGCGAATCCCAGCAGGACGAAGCCCATGTGGCCGACGGACGAGTAGGCGATCATGCGTTTGAGGTCACGCTGGGCGAGGCAGGCCAGAGCGCCATAAATGATGCCCACCACGGCGAACGTACCGAGCCACGGAGCCACCGCCATCGCGCCCTCGGGAAGGATGGGGATGGCGATCCTGGCGAAGCCGTACGTGCCCATCTTCAGCAGCACCCCGGCGAGCAGCACCGAGCCAACGGTGGGAGCCTCGGTGTGGGCGTCGGGCAGCCAGGTGTGCAAAGGCCACATGGGGGTCTTCACCGCCAGGC
This sequence comes from Nonomuraea sp. NPDC051941, assembly GCF_044593615.1. Taxonomy (NCBI): domain Bacteria; kingdom Bacillati; phylum Actinomycetota; class Actinomycetes; order Streptosporangiales; family Streptosporangiaceae; genus Nonomuraea; species Nonomuraea sp. NPDC051941. Next base: position 81,828 of record NZ_JBIUCF010000052.1, on the reverse strand, counting down.
CGATGCCGATCGCCACGAACGCCACGATCTGCACAGACCTCGCTATACCGGCACCGTGGGCCGCGCTCAGGGCCTCGATGTCGAGCGTGCCGGTCTGCGCCCATACGAGCAGCAGGCCGAGCAGCATCACGACCGAGCCGAGCAGCGTGTACAGGATGAACTTGACCGACGCCGCCCGGCGGCCCTCTCCGCCCCAGATGCCGATCAAGAAGTACATCGGGATGAGGACGATCTCGAAGAACACGAAGAAGAGCAGCAGGTCGAGAGCGAGGAACGTACCGATCATGCCCACTTCGAGCACCAGCAGCGTGAACACCAGTGCCCTCGGCCGCGCCCCCACGAACCCCCTCCGCGCGGCGCCCCAGCACAGGTAGACGAAGCACAGGAACGTCAGCAGCGCCGTCAGCACGATCAGCGGCAGCGAGATCCCGTCGACGCCGAGGTGGAAGCGGAGTCCCAGCCCGGGGATCCACGCCTGATCGACCTCGAACTGCGGCCGCGCGCCCCGTGAGTAGTCGAACGTCGCGGCCATCAGCACGGCCAGTGCCAGCGTCAGGCCGGACAGGGTCAGTCCGTACGTGTGCAGCAACGGCCGGAGCCGGTGCGGCGCGAGGAGGAGCAGGAGGGCGCCGAGCAGCGGCACGGCCAGCAGCGCGACGGAGAGCCAGGCCATCATGCGAGCACCTCCGCCTCTGCGCCGAGGCGATACCGGGCCGTCATGCGAACACCACCGCCCCCACCGCGATCAGCAGGACACCGGCCAGCACGCCGCTCACGTAGAGCTGGACATTGCCGTTCTGGGCCAGTCGCAGCAGTCCGGACAATCCGCGCGCCGACCTGCCGGACGCGCGCACCGCCCCGTCCACGACCACGTCGTCCGTCCGCACCACCAGCCTGGCCAGGGCCAGGACCGGGCGTACGAACAGCGCGGCGTAGAGGCCGTCCACGGAGAACGCCCGCTCGCACGGCCCCCGCAACGGCCCCAGCAGGCGGGCGGGGTCGGCGATGGGATCGATGCGCCAGAACGCGTACACCGTCCCGGCGCCGAGTGCGGCCAGCACGACGCTGACGGCGGCCATGCCGAGGTCCAGGTGCAGCTCCCCGGCGAACCCCAGTAGGAGGGCAGGGACGGCGAGGACGACGACAGGAACGAGCATCGTGCGGGGGGCCTCGGTGACGTCCACGACGTGGGCCGTGCCCGGCTCCGGCTCGGGGAGCGCCACGGCCCGCGCCTGGCCGAAGAATGTGCGTAGCCAGGCTCTGGTGGCGTACGCGCCGGTGACGGCCACGGTCGCGAGCGCGCAGCCGTACAGGAGGAGCGCGGCCGCGTCCGTCAGGCCACCGGTGGACACTGCGCGGTCCATGGCCAGCAGGATGCCGTCCTTGCTGAAGAAGCCGCTGGCCGGAGGGATGCCCATCAAGGCGGCGAAACCTATTGTCATCGTCACGAACGTCACCGGCAGTTCGCGCCGCAGGCCGCCCATCTGGGTCATCAGGTTGGAGCCGACGTGGTGGATCACCGCACCCGCGCACAGGAACAGCAGGGCCTTGAACGCGCCGTGAGTCAGCAGGTGGAAGATGGCCGCCGTGTCGGAGCCCGCGGCCAGGCCGCCTGCCATGTACGCGAGCTGGCTGATCGTGGAGTAGGCGAGCACGCGTTTCAGGTCGTCCTGGGCCAACGCGGCCAGCGCCGAACCCAGCATGCCCAGGGCCGCGACGACGGCCAGCACGTCGAGCGTGGGCCGGGCCGCGAGGAACGCGGGGAACAGCCTGGCCACGATGAAGATCCCGGCGGCGACCATGGTGGCGGCGTGGATCAGGGCGCTGATCGGCGTGGGGCCCGCCATGGCGTCAGGGAGCCACGTGTGCAGCGGGACCTGGGCGCTCTTGCCCGCCACACCGGCCAGCAGGAGCATCGTGGCGGTCACGAGCGTGGCCGCGGACATCTCCGGCACTTTGCCCAGCACGTCGCTGATGCGGAAACTTCCCGCCGCGAGACCGAGCACGAAGATGCCGAAGAGGAAGCCGACGTCGCCCAGGCGGGTGACGAGAAACGCCTTGACCGCCGCGCGGGAATTGCTCCGGTCTTCCCACCAGTGGCCGATGAGGAGGTACGAGCAGAGGCCCATGATCTCCCAGCCCACGTAGAGGACCAGGAGGTCGCCCGCGTAGATCACCAGGAGCATGGCGCTGGTGAACAGGCTGATGAACGCGCTGTAGGAGGGGTAGCGCGGGTCGTCCTTGAGGTAGCCGACGGAGTAGACCTGTACGGCCAGGGCGACGAGGGTGACCAGGACGCCGAGGATGCTCGACAGGTTGTCGGCCTGGAGGGCGAGCGTGATCGGGACGCCGCCGGTGACGATGGTGCCGTACGTCTGGCCTGTGGGTGGGGAGGTGGTCGCGCCGTGCAGGTAGGCGACGCCCGGGCCCCAGGCGAGCCAGCCCGCCAGGATCGCTGAGAGCGTGGTCGGGAGGATCGCGATCCAGGCTGCCCGGGTGTTGGCTCGCTGGGCCGCCGCTCTGGTTGCCGCAGCTGTCTCGGCTGTCTTGGCTTCGCGCTCGGGCGTTGTGGCCTCTATCGCGGAGGTCGCGGTTTCGAGGGCCGGGGTTGTGGCCTTTGGGGTGGATGTCGTGGTTTTGGAGGCGGGTGTCGTCGTCCCGAGGTCGCCGGCTGGGGCGCCTGGGCTGGGTGTCTTGGGCCCTCTTGTGCTGGAGGGGGCGGTGAAGCGCTGGTGGGGCCAGCGGGAGAGCAGGAGCCCTGCCGCGGCGGCGACGAAGGGCAGGAGCACGGCGATGAGCGGGAATGTCGTCACAGCGTGCCACCTCGCTTGGCGGGCTGCTCGTCCCCACGACCGCCTTCGGTCTCCGCCTTCCCTGACCGATCTGCCTCGCTTGTCCCGTCCGAGTGGTCTGAGGCTGCTTGGAGTGCCTGAGCCGGCTGGGTGTGGCGGTGCTCGTTGGGCTCGGCGGTGGCGGGCGGACGGCCTTCGGTGGGCTCAACCGTGTTGGCGGGCGTGGCGGGATCGGAGGCGGTCGGATCGGACGCGGCGGGGTCAGGTGTGTGTTCCGGGGCGATGGCGTGGCCTCGTACTGGTGTCGTTGCTGAGCGCGCGGCGGCGGCGGGCTGGTCGGGAGTGCCCGCGATCGCCGGCGTCTCTGTGGGCTCGTCGGGGGGTTCGGCGAGGTCGCGGAGGTGGTCGATGTCGACGGTGCGACGGTTGCGGTACAGCGCCAGCACGATCGCGAGGCCCAGGCCCACCTCGGCGGCCGCAATGACGATGACGAACAGGGTGAGGACCTGGCCGCTGTGCAGGCGGTCGGCCAGCCACACGTCGAACGCCACCAGGTTGAGATTGACGGCGTTGAGCATCAGCTCGACCGACATCAGCACGAGGATCGTGTTGCGGCGGACGAGCACGCCATAGACGCCGATGGAGAACAGGAGCGCGGAGACCACGGCCGGGTAGACGATGTGCACTAATGACCCCCGGTCTGATCGGGCGGCTGATTACCCCCGGTCCGGTCGGGCACCGAGTTGTCCCGGGTGTCGGGGGGTGACGGGCTGGTCTCCGGCCGGGCGGGCGAGCTTTCCCCGCTCCGAGTGGATGGCGACCTATCCCCCGTATGCGCATCCTCCCCGGCTGGGTGACCTCCGACCCGCCGAGGTGCTGAGCCCCTTTCCGTCGGCGAGCTTGCGGCGCGCGTCTCGTCGGGTGGGGTGTTGCTCCCGGTATGAGCGGATGGCGCGCCGCCGGGGATGTCCGTACGGGACAGGACGATGGCGCCGATCAGGGCGGCGAGCAGGAGCACGGACAGCGCCTCGAACGGCAGCACCCAGGTGGCGAACACACTGGCGCCCAGTTCCTTCGCGGCTCCCTGGCCTGGGGTCAACGGTGTGTAGGCGGTGTGGAATCCGTCGATCACCACCGTGACGAGAACGGCCGCGGTCGCCACCGCCACCAGGGCTGCGACCAGGCGGTTGCCGCTGTCCAGGTCTGTGGAGCGGCCGATGGGGGCCCGGGTGAGCATGATGCCGAACAGCAGCAGCACGACCACCGCGCCCACGTAGATCAGCACCTGGACCCAGGCCACGAACTCGGCGGTCAGCACGAGATAACAGCCCGCCAGGGCGCCGAAGGACACCACGAGCCAGAGGGCGGCGTGGACGAGTTGTTTGGTCGTGACGACAAGCAGCGCCGATCCAACCGCTACCGCGCCCAGCAGCAAGAAGACGATCTCTTGCCCGGTGGGTGACAGGTAGGAGGGCACCGCTTCGGTCACGACTCCTCCTCGGACTCCCTTGTCTCGTCAGGACCGAGCCTCCCGGGCGGTCGGATGGACCGTGGATCGGCCATCCTGCGCCTGCGGGGGCTCGCGGCAGAAGTTTGCTCCTCCGGCTCGGGCTTCGGTTGCGGGACGCCCGAGGCTGTGGACAACTTTTCTGAGGACGACTGCCCTGTGGATGAAGCCTGTCCCTGGGGTGGCTCCTCCGCGGAGGGACCAGCCTCGCCGTCTTCCGTGGGGGGCGAGGTAGTGGCCGCCGTTGGGGAGGGCGCGCTGGTCGTCGGGTCGTCGTCCTTCGTTGCGGGGGCTGCGGCCGTCTCGCCTTCTCCTGCGGGGCGGGATGCGGTCGTCTGGCCCTCTTCCGGGGGGAGGGCGGAGCGCGGCACGTCGGCATTCGGCTCAGAGGTGTCGTCCTGAGCGCGGGATGGGAGGGCGCCTGGAGGACGGATCCCCCGTACGTTCTGGATGGGTCGGCGTGGGCGTCCGCCTGGCGTGCGTGACGGAGCGGTCGCCGGGCCTGATCCGGGCGCGCCCGCAGTGGGCTCCCCGTCCTGGGCGTCGGGCGTGGGCGTCGTCGCTGAGGTGTCGGGGGCCGTGCCTGGGGTGCTGGATTCGGGAATCGTCCCGGATGCGCCAGTTCCGGGCATCGTCCCGGATGGGACGATTTCAGGCGTTGCTCCGGAAACGTCGGCTTCGGGCGCTGTTCTGGAGGCGCTTGCCTCGGACGTTGTTCCGGGCAGGCTTGCTTCGGATGTTGTTCCGGGGGCGCCTGCTGGGCGCTCTGCTCTGGGTGTGGGCTGCGGGCTTTTTGCTGCGGTTGTGGGCCCTGCGTCCGGTGCTTCGGAGGTGGGGCGCGTCGCGCTTACTCCCGCTGCCGGCCGGGTCTTCGGTGCGTCCGGGGAAGGGCTGGCTGCCGTACCTCTGCGCTGGGGTGGTTCCGCTGTGCGTGCCGTACGGGCGGCGGGGCGGCGGGGGGCGGCCGTGAGTTCCTTCGGGGGCTCGGCGCCCGGGTCGTGGGCCGGAGGCGGGGGGACGGTCTGGGTCCAGGCGGCCAGCTTGTCCTTCTCATGGATGAGGTTGCGGATGTCGCCTTCCGCGTACTCGAACTCCGGAGACCAGAAGAGAGCGTCGAACGGGCAGACCTCGATGCATATCCCGCAGTACATGCACAGGCTGAAGTCGATGGCGAAGCGGTCGAGGACGTTCCGCTGGCGAGGGCGGCCGCCCTCGGGGGCCGGGATCGTCTCCTTGTGGGAGTCGATGTAGATACACCAGTCGGGGCACTCTCGGGCACAGAGCATGCAAGAGGTGCAGTTCTCCTCGACCAGGGCGATCACGCCGCGGCTGCGGGGCGGGAGGGCAGGCTTGACCTCGGGATACTGCTGCGTCACCGATTTGCGCAGCATGTGGCGAAGGGTGATGGACAGCCCCTTTGCCAGTCCGACTCCTGGTATCCGCCCCATGCTTCAATATCATGACGCAATTGGTCCCGCAGGCAAATGAGTGGGGACAGGGTCCCCGGTTTTCCACAGCCGTCCACAGGTTGACGGGGAGTTATCCACAAGCTGTGTGCATGCCCGGTATGAACCGTGCCGGGGCGATAGTCTCTCGGCCATGCAGCAGAGCCATCAGGTCCGTCCCGGTGGCGGGGCGTGGGCGGCCGCCGTCGTCTGGGCCTGCCTGCCCCTGTTCACGTGCGGGCTGGCGACCCCGTTCACCATCGGGTTCGCCGCGTTCTGGCTGCGGAGCATCTGGCAGGTCTTCGCGGCGTCCGCCTACCTGGTCTGCATCGGGTCGTTCGTGATCTCGGCGCTGGCGTACGAAACTTTCGAAGACATTCCGCAGCCGCTGTCCGTGCTGGTCTCGTTGGGGCTGTTCGTCAGCTGGCTCGGCGGGGCCATTCACTCGGGAATCCTGGTGCCGACCATGGTGCGGGCGCGGCTCCGGGGGCCGGTGCATCCGACGCACACGAATCTGCACCAGAGGACGACCTCTCCCTCCCATCAGCATGGGCATCGGGAGCCCGGCCCCTATCAGCGGCGTCCCGGCCCTGCTGAGGCGCACCGGCCGCGTCCCGCCTCGGCCGAGACGTACCAGCGGCGTACCGACTCCGCCGACACCCATCCGCCACGTCCCGGACGTGGCGAGAACTACCGGCGGCGTACGACCGAGCCCGAGTCGCGCCCGCGGCGCCCCGGAGAGCCTGAGTGGATCGGGCACTATCGGGTGCTCCAGTCGCTCGGGCGCGGTGGGCAGGGAGCGGTTTACCTGGCCACCGCGCCCAACGGGACGCGGGTGGCCGTGAAGGTGCTGCACGATCTCGTCGATGAGACGGCGCGGGCCAGGTTCGCGCGGGAGGTCGACGCGGCGCGGCGGGTGGCGACGTTTTCCACAGCCCGTGTGCTCGACGTGAACATCTCCGGGCAGCACGCTTACATTGTCAGCGAATACGTGGAGGGGCCCTCGCTGGAGCAGCTCGTCAAGAAACACGGGCCGCGTGATGAGGACAGTCTGACCAGGCTGGCGTTATCCACAGCCGGAGCGTTGGCGGCTATCCACAAGGCGGGGATCGTGCATCGTGACTTCAAGCCGAGCAATGTGCTGATCGGGAACGACGGGCCTCGGGTGATCGACTTCGGGATCGCCCGGGCACTGGATCAGGTGACGATGACGTCGGGGAAGATGGTCGGGACGCCGCCGTACATGTCGCCTGAGCAGCTGACCGGGGAGGCTGTGGGGCCGGCTTCCGATGTGTTCAGCTGGGCTGTGACGATCATGTTCGCGGCTACGGGGCGGCCTGCCTTCGGGGAGGACACCGTGCCTGCTGTGTTCAACCGGGTGCTCACGCTGCATCCGGACCTGTCGCCGCTGTCGCCTGCTTTACGGGGAGTTGTGGGGTCTTGTCTTAACAAGCGGCCTGAGGATCGGCCTTCGGCGTCTGATGTGATGCTGGCGATCGTGCACTGAGTTGTTGCCGCCCAGGGCGGCCTCCTGGTGGTGGGAGGGATGGTTGCGGTGTGACGCGCTTGGCGGCTTGGGCGGGCGTGCGGGGTGAGCAGTTGGGGTTGATCTGCTGGTGTTCTCGGCGCCGTTGGCCGCTACCGCCTCTGGCCCGGGGGTGTTGGCGTCGTTGATCGCCCGGCGCGCCTTCGACATGGGCAGGCGCTGCTGGTCCGGGGGGTGTTGGCGCTGTTGTTGACGTCGTTGATGGTGATTAGCACTCAGGCTGGTTGGGCGCCGCCGAACCGGACGGTTCCTCAACCGGGCAGGCCGTTCAACCGGTTGGGCTCCGGGCGTGTTGTCAGTGTGGGTGGCTGATCGCGGGTGTCCGCCAACGGGAGTTGGTTCGGGCGTGCGGGTGGTTGCTGCTGTTCTTGTTGCGGCTGTTCCGGGGTTGTCAGGGGGTGGCTTCTTTGGTGGCTCTGGTGAGGTTGAGGTACTCCTCGCGTGAGATGCGGTGTACGGCAAGGGAGAGGTTGTGGCGCTTGGTGAAGGCGTGGGCGTGTTCGGGGAGCCAGCGGCCCGGGAGGTGGTGGAGGGGGCTGCCGGTTACGTCGAGGATGAAGAGGCCGGTGAGGCTGTCGTACTGATAGAGGAGCAGACTGAAGGCTTCGCGCGGGGATGCGCCGATTCGCCGGGTGGCCGTGACCTCCGTGCCATGGAAGATCTGGAGCGTTCCGGAGGAGTTTGCTTTGAGGTCCGGTCCGCGGCCCGCTGAGGGCAGGAGGGTGCCTCTGCGCGCCCGCCAGCGGGTTATTCGTCCGAAGACAGGGCGTAACACCAGCAGCGCGGGGCTGAAGGCGACCATCAGCCATTTGGATTCGAACATTTCCAGGAGGAACCGGCCCATTGACGAGACAGCGCGCCAGGCGGCCCACATTCCCAGAGACGCGAGGTAAGCCATGACGGCCAGGCCTGCGATTCCCGCGCAAATGGCCACCGGCTTGTGCCATTTGCGCGGGAATAACGGTCGGAGGCCGCGTAAACGTTGCCAGCCGGGGGCGCGGCTTGCCAGGACCGCGCGTACACGGGCCGGAGGGTAGGAGCGGGCGTCCAGCAATGGGATGCCTGCCCTGTGCGCGAAAAGCTCCAGGTCGGGCTTGTGCCACTCGCCCGGCAGGTCGAGCAGGACCAGGCCGTCCGCGTCCAGGGCCGCTATGCCTTGCACGGGTTGGAGCTTGCCGGTTTTGGTGGCGATCTGCTCGCAGTTGTAGTGGTAGAGGCTCGCAGGTGTCACGCGTACGGAATGGTCTGAAGCAACGTCGGTGACGACCAAGGTTCGGTCGTGTGATGTCAGAACGGTTTCCGGACGGAGTTCGCCCTTTGTCGCGCCTGAGATCGGGACGAGATGGTCCATAGTCATACCCCCAAAGGCCCCCTGCTCAGGTACGACGAATAAAGCGAACCTAAAGTTTCTGCTCTAGACGAGAACCTTGATGATGCCGGTCAGGGCCAGTTGACCAAGGGCCAGGGGGACCAGGATGGCCCAGGCGAGCTTTTGCAGCTGGTCCTCGCGCAGCCGGGGGAACGTGACGCGCAGCCAGATCACCACGAACGACAGCGCGAAGACCTTGATCAGAGTCCACAGCCAGCCGGGGAGGAACGGGCCGTGCCAGCCGCCCAGGAACAGAACGGTGGTCAGGAACGACAGGACCACGATCCCGACGTACTCGGAGAGCATGAACAGCGCGAAGCGCATGCCTGTGTACTCGGTCATCGGGCCCATGATGATCTCGGACTCGGCGATCGGCATGTCGAACGGGGGGCGGCGCAGTTCGGCGAGCCCCGCCAGGAAGAAGACGACGCCGCCGACGGCCTGCCACGGCAGCCACCACCATTGCCACGCCTCGACGATGCCGGGGATCGACAGCGTGCCCGCGGCCATGGCGACGGAGGAGGCCGCCAGGACCAGCGGCAGCTCGTACGACATGAGCTGGGCGGCCGAACGCATCCCGCCGAGCACCGAGTATTTGTTGGCCGAGGCCCACCCGGCCATGATCGAGCCGAGGACACCGATGCCCATGACGGCGAGGACGAAGAAGAGGCCGAGGTCGAGGTTCACGGCCACGCGGCCCCGGTCGATGGGGATGGCGATCAGTACGACGAGGTACGGGACGAGCGCCACGCCGGGGGCGATCATGAAAATGCGGCGGTCGGCCGCGGCCGGGATGACGTCCTCCTTCTGCGCGAACTTCACCCCGTCGGCGATGAGCTGCGCCCAACCGTGGAAACGACCCGCGTACATGGGGCCCAACCGCGACTGCATGTGAGCCATGACCTTGTGCTCGGTCTGGCCGACGATCAGCGGCAGAACCAGGAACACGATGAGGATGACGGCGAAGCTCAGCACCACTTCAAGCATCGGGCGGCCCCCAGTCGGCTGGAACTCCTGGCGGAAGTGTCTTGCGGCGGCTCGGTGCGCCATGCCCCGATTCGCCGGGCTCCTTGGCGCCGGGCCACGGCTTGGCCACGCGAGCGGCGAGAATGAAATCCTTGCGGAGCGGGTGGCCCTCGAACCCGTCGGGCAGGAGGAGGGGCACGAGGTAGGGGTGATCGTCGAAGATCACGCCGAACATCTCGTACGTCTCGCGCTCGTGCCAGTTCGCGCCCCGGTAGACGCCTACCGCGGTGGGGAGGTGGGGGTCTTCGCGGGGTATGCGGGTGCGGAGGAGCAGGCGTGCTCCGGCAGTCAGGTTGTAGACGTGGGCCACGACGAGGAAGGCCTCCGGCGGGTCGTCCACGCCGGTCAGCCAGTCGAAGAACGCGTAGCCGAGGTCGTCTCGGACGAACGTCAGGAGCTCGATCCAGTCGGCGGGGGTCACGTCGATCGTGGTGTCGCCGTAGGACTCGGAGATCTCGGCACGGTCCCCGAACCGGGCCTCCACCTGGGTGAGACCGCCAGGGAGGCCAGTGGTGTCGGGGGGTTGATGCGGTGTCGACTGCTGGGTGCCGTCGTCCGTCGGTTGGGTGGACGGGCGGGCTTCGGGCCGCTCGGATGGCTGTGCGGGCGGACGAGTCCTTGGCTGTTTGGACGGGCGAGTCTCGGGCCCCTCGGACGGTTGTGTGGGCGGGCGAGTTTCGGGCCCCTCGGACGGTTGTGCGGATGGAAGAGTCCCGGGCCGCTCGGGCGGCTGTGCAGGTGGGCGCGTCCCGGGCTGCTCGGATGGGCGAGTTCCAGGCCCCTCGGACGGCTGTGTGGGTGGGCGGGTTTCGGGCCGCTCGGGTGGCTGCTGGTCGTGGGGGTTGGAGGCGTTCGAGGGGTCGGGGGTGTTGTCCGGTCGGTCCGGGGTTCCCTCGGTGGTCACGCGTCCTCCCCGTGGGAGCGGGACCACACGTACCGGTCGCTGAGCTTCTCGTCGGCGATCTTCTCTTGGAGCTTCATGATCCCGTACAGGAGAGCCTCAGGGCGGGGCGGGCAGCCGGGGACGTACACGTCGACGGGGATGATCTGGTCCACGCCGTTGGTCACGCAGTAGGAGTCCCAGTAGGGGCCGCCGGAGTTGGAGCAGGCGCCGAACGAGATCACGTATTTGGGGTCGGGCATCTGCTCGTAGAGCCGCTTGACGGCCGGGGCCATCTTGTCGGTGACCGTGCCGGAGACGATCATCAGGTCGGCCTGGCGCGGGCCGTTCGCGAACGGGATCACGCCGAACCTGATGAAGTCGTGCCTGCTCATCGAGGTCGCGATGAACTCGATGGCGCAGCAGGCCAGCCCGAAGTTGAACACCCACAGTGAGTAGCGCCGGCCCCAGTTGAGCACGAAGCGCATCGGCTTGGGCGCCAACCTGGAGATCGGGCCCACGGTGGGCATCGGGAGGTCTGTTGCTGCCATGTTGACCATTCTTGCGCGGATCGCAGGTCAGGCAAAGGAATCTTCGGTTGGGGGGTGGTTGGGGACTTCTTGGCATCGGCAAGCGGTGAGAGGAGGCGCGGCGAGCGGGGCGGGGCGAGGCGGGGCGAGCGGGGCGGGGCGAGCGGGGCGGGGCGAGCGGGGCGCAGGCAGGAACTCAGGCGCAGGTGGGAACTCAGCGGGGGCAACGGCGAAGCTGAGGGTGAGGGCGAAGGCGAGGTGCAGGCGAAAGCGAGGTGCAGGCGAGTCGGGGGTGAAGGTGAGGGTGTGGCGAAGGCGAGAGTGGAGGCGAAGCTGAGGGTGCAGGTGAAGGCACGGTTCAGGTGCAGGTGCAGGTGCAGGTGCAGGTGCGGGCGCAGACGAAGGTACAGGTGAAGGTGAAGATGCGGTGCAAGTGAAGGCGTAGGCGGGGTGGGTTAGGTCCAGGTGAGTACGCGTTTGCGCCAGGCGTACAGGATGCCGAGGGCGATGAAGCCCAGGAAGACGAACATCTCCACGAGCGTCGTCACCCCATAGCCAGGCGTGTCGAAGACCGTGGCCCAGGGGAACAGGAAGACGGCGTCCACCGCGAACACCACATACAGGTAAGTGAAGACGTAGTAGCGGACCTGCGACTGCGCCCACCCCTCCCCGACCGGGTCGACCCCGCACTCATACGTGGTCAGTTTCTCCGGAGTCGGGCGGGTCGGGCGGAGGAGGCGGTTGGCCATCAGGGCGCCGGCCACGATGGCGACGCCGATGGCGAGCAGTGCGGCGACGAGCACGTAGGACCCGAAGTAGCCCTCCATGAGTGAGATCGTAACCCGGAATCCCCATCACGAACCTGGTCAAAGCTCAGGAATCCGCCACAAACCCCGGCCCAGAAGGCATCAGCGTCCGCCAGGTACCCGCGCCGGTCAAAGGCTCGGTGGTGATCACGTCAAGACGGGGTAAATAGTAAGATCAGCAACATACCCTGACATTCATGCACAAATTGCGATTCCTTTCCGGAATCGCTCTGCTGGCCCTCTCGGCGACCGCCTGCGATCTGGCGGCCGCCACCCCCGAGAGGGACGTCGTGGTCCCGGCAGAGCCGACGATGATCGACTTTGTCGACCCGGCGGCCGTTGCCGGCCTGTCCACCAGGACGCTCACCGACGACCACTACACCGGCAGCCGATATGTGCACATCAGCTACCCCGAGTTCCAGAACGCCCCCGCGCTCAACCGCGCCCTGCACGCCGAGGCCGAGCGGAAGTGGCGGGACTTCGGCGGGCGGACCAAAGGCTGCGCCGCCTCCTCGCGGCCCGAGCTGAACGTGGACTGGCAGCTCGCCGCCGCCTCCCCCCAGGCGATCGCCGTACGGCTGCGGACGGGCGAGTTCCAGGGCGCGGGCTGGGCCTACTCCACGCGTACGTACTGGTTCGACCGGCGCAGCGGCAAGGTGGCGGAGTCGGCCGGGCTACTCGACGGCGAGCACGCCCTGCGGCAGCTCGCCCAGCTGGTGCGGGAGCAGTTCAAGGGGCGCGGGTCACAGGTCGAGCGGGAAGAGGTCAGCGCCGGAGGCGACCGGTTCGACTCGATGGCGTTCAACCGGGGCGGGGACCTGGTGGTCGAGTTCGACGACTGCCAGATCGGGCCGTGCTCGCTGGGGCGGCTCGCCGTGGCGATCCCGGCGGAGCGGGTACGTCCGCTGCTGTCCGAGTTCGGGCGGCGGGCGCAGGACAGCGTGCGGGAGGCGGCCAGGAGGGCTCCGATCCGGCGGCCCGAAACGGCGCCCACGGAGAGCCCGCGGGCCGCCAGCAACCGGGCGGGAACCGTGGACTGCGCCAAGGCCAAGTGCGTGGCGCTGACGTTCGACGACGGCCCCGGGCCCTATACCGCCAAATTGCTGGACATCTTGCGGAAAGGCCAGGCGAGGGCGACGTTCTTCGTGGTCGGCTCCAACGCCGCCGCCCAGCCCGCGCTCGTCAAGAGGATGAGCGCCGAAGGGCACCTCGTCGGCAACCACACGTGGGACCACAAGGACCTCTCGAAACAGGCGACGAGCCGGATCACCGACTCGCTCGCGCGCACTGAAGATGCCGTCTCGACCGCCATCGGGCAGCGGCCGGCGCTCGCGCGCACGCCGTACGGGACCGCGAGCCAGGCCGTGCGCGACGTCGCGGCTGAACTGGGGCTGGCCCTGGTCGACTGGGACATCGACGTCAAGGATCTGTTCGCAGATAAAGCGGGCGACATCGCGGACCTTGCCGTGCGCAAGGCGCATCCAGGTGCGATCATTCTCATGCACGACATCCACCGGGAAACGGTTGACGCGGTTCCGGACATCCTCAAACGGCTGCGCGGGAAGGGTTACAGCTTCGTCACCGTTCCTGAGTTGTACGGCTCGGCAGGGATGCAGGCCGGACACCTGTACCGGTCGGGGAGCGAGCTGCCGGGTAAGCGCCCCCTGACGTAGGACACGTATTGGGGGGACGTATAGTTGGCGCTCGTGACCCGAACCGTTCTGTACGCCCGCCTGCATGTGGACCTCTGCAGGCTCGCGTCCGGGCTGTGTCGTCGTTCTCCCACCTCACCCTGACTTCGACCACGTTTACCCGCTATGCGCGGGATGCAAACGCGTGACCTTCCGAGGATCTAGCATGGATACAGAGAACGCGCCCCGGGCAACCGCGCCTCGGGCGTCGAGGAGGACTGAGCCGTGACCCAGCGCAGCGAGGGCACAAACGATGAGCACAGTCGAGTTTCGTTCACAGCACTGACGAGGGAGGCGCTGTGAACAAGCAGGTCCAGCAACTCGACCGCGTGATCATCAGATTCGCCGGAGACTCCGGCGACGGCATGCAGCTCACCGGCGACCGCTTCACCGCGGGCACGGCGGAGTTCGGCAACGACCTGTCGACGCTCCCCAACTTCCCCGCCGAGATCCGTGCACCCGCAGGCACCTTGCCGGGTGTGTCGAGCTTCCAGCTCCACTTCGCCGACCACGACATTCTCACGCCCGGCGACGCGCCGAACGTGCTCGTGGCCATGAACCCGGCCGCTCTCAAGGCCAACCTGGGCGACCTGCCCAGAGGCGCGGACATCATCGCCAACATCGACGAGTTCACCAAGCGCAACCTGCAGAAGGTCGGCTACGACGCCAACCCGCTGGAGGACGACTCGCTCAGCGAGTGGCGCGTGCACGCGGTGCCGCTGACCTCGCTCACCGTCAAGGCCCTCGAAGGCTTCGAGCTGTCCAAGAAGGACGCCGAGCGGTCGAAGAACATGTTCGCGCTGGGCCTGCTCAGCTGGCTCTACCACCGGCCGACCGAGCACACCATCAAGTTCCTCGAGCAGAAGTTCGCGAAGAAGCCGGACATCGCCAAGGCCAACATCGCCGCCTTCCAGGCGGGCTGGAACTACGGCGAGACCACCGAGTCCTTCTCCGTCTCGTACGAGGTCAAGCCCGCCCAGCTCGCTCCCGGTGTCTATCGCAACATCTCCGGCAACCAGGCCCTCGCGTACGGCCTGATCGCCGCCAGCGTGCAGTCCAAGCTCCCGCTGTTCCTGGGCTCCTACCCGATCACCCCGGCCAGCGACATCCTGCACGAGCTGAGCAAGCACAAGCGGTTCGGCATCCGCACCTTCCAGGCGGAGGACGAGATCGCGGGCGTCGGCGCGGCGCTCGGGGCCGCGTTCGGCGGGGCGCTCGGCGTGACCACCACGTCCGGTCCGGGTGTGGCGCTGAAGGCCGAGACCGTCGGCCTGGCGGTCACCACGGAGCTGCCGCTGATCATCGTGGACGTGCAGCGCGCGGGGCCGAGCACCGGCATGCCGACCAAGACCGAGCAGACCGACCTGCTCATGGCCATGTTCGGCCGCAACGGCGAGTCCCCGGTGCCGATCGTGGCGCCGATGTCGCCGAGCGACTGCTTCGACGCCGCCATCGAGGCCACCAGGATCGCGGTCAAGTACCGCACCCCGGTCATGCTGCTCTCGGACGGCTACCTGGCCAACGGCTCGGAGCCCTGGCGACTGCCCGAAGTTTCCGACTTGCCGGACATTTCGCAGCCCTTCACCGAGGCCCCCAACGGCGCCGACGGCGAGTTCCTGCCGTACAAGCGTGACACCGAGACGCTGGCCCGCCCGTGGGCCATCCCCGGCACGGCCGGCCTCGAGCACCGCATCGGCGGCATCGAGAAGGCCGACGGCACCGGCAACATCTCGTACGACCCGAACAACCACGACCTGATGGTCCGCACGCGTGCCGCGAAGATCGCCGGCATCGACGTGCCGGAGCTGGCGGTCGACGACCCCGACGGCGACGCGAAGGTGCTGGTCATCGGCTGGGGCTCGACGTACGGGCCGATCGCCGCGGCCGTCCGCCGGATCAGGAGGAACGGCGGCAAGGTCGCCCAGGCCCACCTGCGCCACCTCAACCCGCTGCCGGCCAACACCGGCGAGGTGCTCAAGAGCTACGACAAGGTGCTGCTGCCCGAGATCAACCTCGGCCAGCTCGCGCTGCTGCTGCGGGCTCGCTACCTCGTCGACGTGATCAGCTACAACCGTGTGCGCGGGCTCCCGTTCAAGGCCGAGGAGCTGGCCGGAGTCATCCAGGACGTGATCGACAGTGACTGAGCTCGTTAACGGGAAGGGCCTGTCGCTCATCCCCAAGACCGACGTCAAGCAGACCCTGAAGGACTTCAAGTCCGACCAGGAGGTCCGCTGGTGCCCCGGCTGCGGCGACTACGCCATCCTGGCCGCGGTGCAGAGCTTCCTGCCGGAACTGGGGCTCAAGCGCGAGAACATCGTGTTCGTGTCGGGCATCGGCTGCTCGTCGCGGTTCCCGTACTATCTCAACACGTACGGTTTCCACTCGATCCACGGTCGCGCGCCCGCCATCGCGACAGGGCTGGCCGCCTCCCGGCCCGACCTGTCGGTGTGGGTGATCACCGGTGACGGTGACGCGCTGTCGATCGGCGGCAACCACCTGATCCACGCGCTGCGCCGCAACGTCAACCTGAACATCCTGCTGTTCAACAACCGGATCTACGGGCTGACCAAGGGCCAGTACTCGCCCACCTCCGAGGTCGGCAAGATCACCAAGTCGACGCCGATGGGCTCGCTGGACAAGCCGTTCAACCCGATCTCGCTGGCCCTCGGCGCCGAGGCGTCGTTCGTGGCCCGCACCATCGACTCCGACCGCAAGCACCTGCAGTCGGTGCTGCGCGAGGCCACCGCACACCGCGGCACGTCGCTGGTGGAGATCTACCAGAACTGCAACATCTTCAACGACAACGCCTTCGAGCAGCTCAAGGACCCCGAGGTCCGCGACGACATCACGCTGCGCCTGGAGCACGGTCAGCCGATCGTGAGCTCCTCCAAGGCCGTCGTGCGGGCGGCCAACGGCGGCATCGAGGTGGTGGCGCGCGATGGCGTGAGCGAGGACCAGATCCTCGTGCACGACGCGCACGCTCCCGACCCGTCGGTGGCCTTCGCGCTCAGCAGGCTGGACGAGCCGGCGTTCGAGCACGTGCCGATCGGCATCTTCCGGCAGATCGACCGGCCGGCGTACGACGTGCTGATGGCCGAGCAGCTCGAGGAGGCCGTGGCGCAGAAGGGCCCCGGCGACCTGAGCGACCTGCTCCTTGGTGGAGACACCTGGCGCATCGGCTAGTTGATGATTAGATGGAGCCGTCGGCCCGAACGGCTCCATCTTCCACGGAGGTCAATCCACGATGTCGTATTGGCCGGAGACCGTGGTGCTGGTGACAGGGGCGGCCGGATTCATCGGCTCACATCTGGTGACGCGCTTACGAGCGCTCGGCGCTCAGGTGCACGCCGTCAGCCGCCGCCCCCAGCAGGCTCGCCATGGCGAGACCTGGCACGTGGCGAGCCTGAGCGACGCCGACGCGACGACGCGGCTCTTCCGGTCGGTACGGCCTACGCTCCTGTTCCACCTCGCCGGTGAGGTCACCGGATCGAGAGGTGACGAGGTCCTGCGCGCCACCCTGGAGAGCAACGTCATCGGCGGGGTCAACGTGCTGGCCGCCGCGCACGAACGCGGCATCAGGACCGTCTTCACCGGCTCCATCGAGGAGCCGCGCCCGGGCAACGACCAGGCGCCGCCGTCGTCGGCGTACGCGATGTCCAAATGGGCCGCCACCGGCTACGCGCAGCTCTACCACCGGCTCTGGGACCTGCCCGTCACCGTCCTGCGCCCCAGCATGGTCTACGGGCCCGCCCAGCCCGACACCACCAAGCTCGTGCCGTACGTAACGCTCTGCCTCCTGCGGGGCCAGCACCCCCGGCTCACCAAGGCCACCAAGCTCGCCGACTGGATCTATGTCGACGATGTCGTCGACGCGTTCGTCCTGGCGGGCGAATCAGACAAAGCCATCGGACACACGCTGGATATCGGCACCGGCGTCAAGACCCCGGCTCACGAGGTCGTCGAACGGATTTATCGGATCACCGGCACGAGCACGCGACCCGAATTCGGCGCCACTCCCGATCGCCCGCACGATATTATGCAGGTCGGTGACATAGCACCGGCCGCGGACCGGCTCGGCTGGCGTCCTGTCACGGAATTGGACGAAGGGTTGCGCCGAACTGTCGATTGGTATGCGTCGCAAGAATGTCACAAAGAATCACACGCTCAGCCGGGCCCGGGATAATTCTGGGAGCATAGAGGTACTTGTCTGGCCGGAGGAGCGCCTTTATGAGCCGTCTTAATGCCCTGCGCAGCCGTTTCGTGGACGCTCCGGACTCGCTGGGGGCCAAGGCACGGGCGCGCAGGTGGCAGTGGTTCGCCGACCGGTTCCCCGACCTCGACCAGATGAACGTGCTCGACCTCGGCGGCACGGCCGGGGCCTGGATGCGCGCCCCGGTCAGGCCGGCCCACGTCCACATCGTCAACCTCGAGCAGCCGCCCGCCGACCTGCCGGGATGGCTGCGGGCCGATGTCGCCGACGCCTGCGACCTACCGGCCGCGATCCGTGGCACGCGCTACGACCTCGTCTTCTCCAACGCGGTCATCGAACACGTCGGCGGGCACCAGCGCCGGCAGCGGTTCGCCGACACCGTGCACGAGATGGCCGACCGGCACTGGGTGCAGACGCCCTACCGCTATTTCCCGGTCGAGCCGCACTTCCTGTTCCCGGGGTTCCAGTTCCTGCCGCTCGCCGCGCGGACGACGATCCTGCGCCGCTGGCCGCTCGTCCACACCCCGACCTCCGACCGCGACGCCGCCCGGATGATCGCCATGGAGGTCGAGCTGCTCAGCGTGACCGAGATGCGGCACTACTTCCCCAAGTCCCAGATCCGCTTCGAGCGGCTGGCCGGGCTGGTGAAGTCGGTCATCGCGATCCGCGCCTAGTCCGCGGCCAGCACGCTCGCGCCGCCGCTCTCCCAGGTGTTGCCCTTCCAGACGTTGCCCGGCCCGTTGGAGTCCCAGTACGACACCGGGCCGGCGGAGCCGCCCTTCGGCCACACCTTGCGGCTGAAGACGTTGTCGATCACCTTGATGTTCGAGGACAGGCCCTTCCGGCCGGCGCCCGCGTAGAGCGACCAGCCGCCCCCGGCCAGCAGGTTGCCCTGCACGGTGACGTTGCGGGTCACGCCGAAGTCCTGGAAGAGCGCGATCGCGCCCGTCTGGTCGAGCGTGTTGATCACGGTGTTGCGCCGGATGATCAGCTCGGTGCCGGCGGCGGCGGTGCCCGTTGACATGATCATGTCGGTGTGGTCGCCGGAGTAGTACTTCGGGTCGTGCACGTACGAGTCCTCGACCAGGCCCTGGTCGGTGAGGATGCCGTTGGAGATCGTGTGGATGTCCACCCGGCGCACAGTGATCATCTTGCCCTGGTTGAGGATGCCGAACTGGGTGCGCTGCTTGCCGTTGCCGAAGATCTCGCTGTCCTCGACCTTGAGGCCCGAGAAGCCCTCGCGCTGGAGGATGCCCCAGTAGTCGGTCTGCCCGCGCACCCGGGTGTTGCGGATGGTCACGTTGTCGGCCTCGACCGTGATGTCACCGGTGATGTCCCAGCCGTCGATGACCTTGCCGTCCTCCCTGATGACGATCGAGCCGGTCTTGCGGACCAGCTCGGTGCCCTCGGGGACGCCCGTGTTCCCGGGCCCGGGCCAGCCACCGCTCGGCGGCGGTGCGGTCGTCGGCGTCTTCGTCGGAGTGGGAGTGGGAGTACTAGGGGGCGTCTGCGTGGGAGTGCCGGGAAGCGTCCTGGTGGGAGTCGCTGTCGGCGTCGGCGTCGGCGTCCTGGTGGGAGTCGGGGTCCGGGTCGGGGTGGGGGTCCGGGTCGGGGTCGGCGTCACCGTCGGAGTTGGGGTCGGCGTCCGGGTCGACGTCACCGTCGGCGTCGAGGTCGGCGTCGAGGTCGGCGTCGAGGTCGGCGTGGGCGTCACAGGAGGAGGAGTAGGCGTCCTCGTCGGCTGAGGCGTCGGCGAGGAGATCAGGGTCGGCGTCTTGATGGGCGTCTTGGTCGGAGTCGCGGAATCGCCGGGCTCCGGCGTCTCCGTCGGCCTGCGCGTCGGCCGCGAGGTCGGCTTCTTGGTAGGCCACCGGGGCCACCACCAATGACCCTTGGTCTTCCGTGGCCGCGGGCTCTCCGTGGTGGGTCGCGGCCGGGACTTCTGACCGGCGGCAGCCCGCGGTGAGACCGAAGCCCGTGCTCCCCCGCTCGCGTCCGTCAGGGCCGCCTGAGGCTTCAGCACATCAGAGGCGATGACGCCGTATCCGCCCGCCAGCACCGCCACGGCGGAGACACCGGCCAGGGATAACCACCCGGTCCGCCTCTTACTTCGCGTACTCCGCCGATGCCTTGACACAGGTGACTCCTTCCGATCACGGCCATATCGAGTCCCCAAGGGGAGAGAGTAGCCATGCCGGAAGCACTAAGAGGGGCTTTTTGCCGAAAAAGGACTCCTTTACCCCTCAATTCCCAGAAAGCTCAGCTTTCTCAATGATGATCAAAAAGCACGTTATCCCGGACTTACCGCCCCACCGTTTTCCCAGGTGTTACTGTGCCACGTATTTCCGGGCCCGTCCTTATCCCAATAAGAAACCGGCCCGGCAGACCCGCCCTTCGGCCACACCCTGCGGCTGAAGACGTTGCCGATCACCTTGATGTTCGACGAGGTGCCCTTGGCCCCGGCGCCCGCGTACAGCGACCAGCCGCCCCCGGCCAGCAGGTTGCCCTCCACCGTCACGTTCTTGACCACGCCGAAGTCCTGGAACAGCGCGATCGCGCCCGTCTGGTCCAGCGTGTTGATCACGGTGTTGCGCCGGATGATCAGCTCGGTCCCGGCGGCGGGCGGCCCGGTCGACATGATCATGTCGGTGTGGTCGCCGGAGTAGTACTTCGGGTCGTGCACGTACGAGTCCTCGACCAGGCCCTGCTGGGTCAGGATGCCGTTGGAGATCGTGTGGATGTCCACGCGGCGCACCGTGATCATCTTGCCCTGGTTGAGGATGCCGAACTGGGTCCGCTCCTTGCCGTTGCCGAAGATCTCGCTGTCCTCGACCTTCAGCCCGGTGCGCCCCTCGCGCTGGAGGATCCCCCACCAGCCCTTGGTGCCGCGGACGCGCGTGTTGCGGATGGTCACGTCGTCGGCCTCGACCGTGATGTAGCCGGTCACCTCGACGCCGTCGATGACCGTGCCGTTCTTGGTCACCCGGATGGACCCGGATTCGCGCAGCGGCACGCCGCTGGGCACACCCGTGTTGTCCGGTCCCGGCCAGCTCCGCTCGGCCGGGTTCAGCGGCGGGGCCGACGTGGTCGGGGTCGTGGCGAGCGACTGGGTGGCGAGCGGCTTGTCCTGGGCGCCGCCGTTCTGGCACCCGCTCAGCAGCACGACCAGGCCCAGGCCGAGACACCAGCCTATGGCGGACGACCTCACTAGGCGTTGGGCTTCCGGCCGCCGACGAGGTCGGCCAGCGCCGGTGGCGTCCAGCGCTTGGCGACCTGGCGCAGGTTGCTCTTCCACGCCTCTCCGGGCCGCTGCTTGAACAGCGTGGTGTGCTCGTCGGTGGCCTCTTCCTCGGGCCGGCCGTTGGAGTAGTAGTACAGCGCCATCGAACGCCGCGCCCGGTCCGGCGGACAGGTCAGCGGGTCCGGGTGCCCGTGGTTGGCGTCGTCGGTCGTGGCGAACACCACGAACCGGTTGAAGAGCGGGAGGATCTTGCCTTCGCACTCGGTCATGTCCTTGTTCCACAGCTGCAGGTGCCCGCCGTAGCTCTCCTCCCAGTCCTTGTTGAGGTAGAGCAGGCCGTTGAGCCGGCGGTCGAGGTTGAGCTTCCGGCTCTTGTTGAAGTCGGCGTGCACCTTGAGGAAGCCGCCCGGCCGGATCTGGTGCAGGCCGCCGCCCTCGAAGTGCGGGTCGGAGACGAGTTGCGTGATGCCGGTCAGCCGCTCGAGGAACTGGACGAACACCCCACTGTTGAACTCCGCCAGCAGGTGCCGGGTGGCCGGCCCCATGCGCTCGGTGTCGGCCAGCGCCAGCTTCACCTCGCGCGCGGTGTCGAACCGCTGCCAGGTGGCGTCCCGCGGCTCGGGGAACTCGTCGAGGACGGGCTCCAGCACCTCGGGCGGCAGGAAGTCGTCGATGACCACGTGGCGGAACGGCGAGGCCGTACGGAACTGCTCGGAATACTTGTCCGCCAGCGGGAAGAGGTCATCCCGGCGGAAGGTGAAAGCCTGCAGATCCTGCATGAAATGTGTCTCCGTCTCTACGACACCGCGGCCCCTACCTCGTCATCGCCTCAGCCGTGTCATCTGTTACCTGTAACGCTCCATTGCTGGGGTGCGATGGGGACATGTGAAGCCCGGCTGCCCCCGAGTCGCGATCGTGATCGTGACCTACAACAGCGCTCCGGTCCTCGGCGGTTGCCTGGCCTCTCTGCCCGAGGGCACCGATGGGGTGGATCTCGCCGCCGTCGTCGTGGCGGACAACGCCTCCAAGGACGACTCGCTCCGCATCGCCGAACAGGCCGTCGGCCTGCCCATGTGTCCTCTGCCAGTGGGCAGGAACGCCGGGTACGCGGCGGCGATCAACGCCGGAATCGCAGCGCTCGACCTCCACGAGCTCGACGCGATCTTCGTGATGAACCCCGACTGCCGCCTTCGCCCCGGTGCGCTGGCCGTGCTGAGCGAGGCCCTCGGGCGTCCGGGCACCGGCATCGCCGTCCCCCGGCTGATCAGCACCGAGGGCGTGCTCCACCACTCGCTCCGCCGCACGCCGGCCGTACGCCGCGCGCTGGCCGAGGCGGTGCTCGGCGGGCACCTGGCGGGCCGCGTCGGCGCGCTGGGCGAGATGATCGTCGACCCCGGCCGCTACGAGCGACCGGGCCCTGCCGACTGGGCCACCGGGGCCGCCATGCTCATCTCCGTCGCGGCGCTCACCGAGGTCGGCCCGTGGGACGAATCCTTCCTGCTGTACAGCGAGGAGACCGAGTACGCGCTGCGGGCCGCGGACGGAGGCTGGAGCCTCTGGTACGAGCCCGCCGCCGTGGTCGAGCACATCGGCGGCGAGGCGAAGACAAGCCCGATGCTGGCCGCGCTGCTCACGGTCAACCGCGTGCGGCTGTTCCGGCAGCGCCGGGGCAGGGTCGCGAGCACGGGCTTCTATCTCGCGGTCCTGCTCGGCGAGGCCATGCGGGCCGCAGCGGGCCGCCGCACGGCCAGAGCGTCGGTCGTGGCCCTCCTGCGGCCCTCCCGCCGGTTGCGGACCCTACCTGGATGAGAGGAAAACCATGAGAGTCGAGCACCTGGAGCTCGAAGGCGTGCTGCTGTTCGTGCCGGCGCCCAGCCACGACGATCGGGGCTTCTTCACCAGGACCTTCGACGCCGTGATCGCCGCCGAGCACGGGCTGGACCACACCGCGTTCGTCCAGGACAGCCAGTCGCGCTCGCGCCTGGGCACGATCAGAGGGATGCACGGCCGCTCGGGCCGGGGCGAGGCCAAGCTGGTACGGGCCGCGCACGGCGCGGTGCTCGACATCCTGGTGGACGCGCGGCCGGCGTCGCCGACGTTCGGCTCCCACATCACCGTCCGGCTCGACGACGTGTCGTTCGCGCACCTCTACGTGCCGCCGGGCATCCTGCACGGCTACCAGGCGCTGACCGAGCACGCCGACGTCTGCTACCGCATCGACAGGGAGCACGACCCCGCCGAGGACCTGGCCGTCCGCTACGACGACCCCGACCTCGCGCTGCCCTGGCCGTTGCCGGTCACCGCGATCAGCGAGCGCGACAGGTCGGCGGGCTCCTGGAAGGAGCTCAGGACCATCTTGTCCGCCTGATCCCGCCGCTCGAACCGCAGCAACGCCCCCGCCGCGCCGACCAGCAGGAACATCACGCTGGTGATGCCGGGGAAGGAGAGCAGGTCGAAGGTGGCCGCCCCCAGCAGCGGGATCACCAGGCAGGCGGCGATGGTCAGGCCCAGGTTGCGTACGTTCGGATCGGAGCTCAACCGGCGGACCCAGAGGGCCACGACGATCCCGCACCCGATCACGCCGACGAACCCCAGCACGCCGAGCACCCCGGTCTCGACCAGTGACAGCAGGTACTGGTTGTCGAACACCTGATGCTTGAACGGGTACCAGGTGCCGAGCCCGCGGCCGAAGACCGGGCTCTTGTCGAACTCCCGCATCGCGAACGGGTAGTCGTGGGTGCGGTAGATGATGCTGCTGTCCTCGCCCGCGCCGGCGAACAGGTTGTAGAACGTTCCGATCAGGCCCGGCGCCAGGACCTTCATGAAGCCCAGGAACACCACGAACGCGCCGATGGTGACGATCCGGCGCCGGTTGGACCAGCCGAGCAGGAGGATCAGCCCCGCCCCCGCCAGGCCGAGCACGGCGGTCCTGGAGACCGAGAACATCAGGCCGGCCGCGATGATGACGGCGCAGATCCACCAGCGGGTCGCGGCCTCGCCGCGGCTGCGCGCCTGGAAGCCGAGATGCGCGGCCAGCGGCAGCAGCATCGCCGACACCGCGCCGAATTCGATCGGGTGCCCGAGCGTGCCGGCGACGCGGCGCAGGTCCGACCGGGAGATCACGGTCGGCACCTCCTCGACGGAGGAGTGGCGCAGCCCGGGGATCTGCATGTACTTGGTGAGGTCGAAGTCGAGCCTGAACTGCAGCAGGGCGACGATCGCCGCGAACGTGCCGCCGATCACGACCGCCTTGAGCACGAAGTCGAGGCGCTCGCGGCTGTCGATGCCGTCGCAGACCATCAGCAGCAGGCTCACGTAGCCCGCGTAGAGCACGAACGTGTGGTCGGAGAGATTGAGCTCGTCGGACGGCAGGTACAGGTAGGTCGTGTACCCGTAGATCGCCAGCAGGAGCATGCCGTACACGAAGATCGAGGTGCGGACCGGGTTGCCGCCCTTGGCCACGCCGGTCGTACTGATCATCTGCGCGCACACCCAGACCACGCCCAGCACCAGAGCCATGATCTCGGCGGGCGTGAGCGACAGCGGAAGCCCGGCCACCGCCAGGCGGGCCGGCAGCATCAGCAGGACCACGACGAAGAAGCAGACCAGCGTGGCGCCGTCGGCGCGCCGGAGCGGCCGCTGGGCCAGGTTGGCCCCGGTCATCCTTCGCGTCCAGCCAGCGACCGCGTTCCGTTGCTCGCGACGGGCTCGTAGAGTCCGAGCTCGGGCGGCGTCGGGCGGCGGCGCGCCCGGCGATGGCGGGCGAAGCTCTCGGCCGCGAAGGCGGCGAACAGGCTCATGAAGAACGCCAGCGCCCCGGTGACCACCGCGCTGCGCATCCGGCTGCCCTTCTTCTCGTCGGGCTGGGTGGGCGGCACCACGACGGTGGCGCTCACGTAGGTGGTGGGCGGCGCCTTGACCTGCTGCTGCCGGGCGCGCAGCTCCTGCTGGGCCAGCTCGGTGACCTTCACGACGATGCCGTGGGCCAGCTCGGCGCTCGGCGCCTCGCAGGTGATGACGATGAAGGGGGTCGCCGGCATCATCTCGGGGTTGGTGCCACCGCTGGTGATCTTGAGCGTGACGTCGCCGCCGATCGGCGCGCCGACCTTGGCGACCGCCTCAGGGGTGTTCAGCGCCTGGATGAGGATCGACGAGGTCATGCTCAACCCCTGGTCGAAGGAGACCAGGGGGTTGGTGCGGGGGTTGGGGAACCTGGGGTCGGCCGGCACGCTGCCGCCGGTGACCGGCAGGGTGAGGACGAGCGCCGAGCTGGAGATGAAGGTTTTGGGCGCCACGGCGAAGATGCCGACGGCTCCCACGACCGTGAGGAGGAAGGCCGGAATCGTCACGTACCACCGCTTGAACAGAACGGTCACCGTCGCCCAGAAGTCCATGCGCGGGCCTCATCCCTCGCCGTTGTCCTGGGTCGCCTTGCCGGGCCAGGGCACGGGCGAGAGAGGCTCCCCCCGGTAGATGGGGAACTCCATGGTGCTGGAGCTGTCCTCGTCGAGCTCCGCCAGTTCGACGGGCTCGTCCGTCTGCGCCGCCACCGGCTCCGGCGCCGTCACGGGAGTGACCACCGGAACCGCCACCGGGACCGCCAAGGGTGCCGCCAGGGGTACCGCCGGGGGTAGCGGGGGCTCCGGCTGCTCCGGCTGCTTGGGCGCGCGCCTGGTCACCACGCCGTAGGCGATGCCGAGGCCCAGGAGCAGGCAGAGCACGGCGCCGCCGATCGCCCCCTGCCAGTTCACGCTGTGGTCGGCCTCGGGGGTGGACGGCGGCACGATGTCGGTGGAGGTGATGAAGGTGTTCGCCGGAGCGCCGAGCGCCTTCTGCCATTTGAACAACTCGGTCGCCACGCGCTCGCGCGCCGCCATCAGCACGGCCGTGGCCTGCCGAGGAGACTCGCTGTCGACCCTGATGTAGATGTAGGGCCCGTTGATGTCCAGGACGTTGGGGTTGGAGCGCCCGTCGTCGATCGTGATCTCCGTCGGGCCGTCCTTGGGCGCGCCGAGCTGCGTCCAGACGTCCTGCGTGTTCATCGACAGGATGACGATGCTCGCCCCGGTCTTCAGCGCGTCGTTGAAGGAGAGGAACGGGTTGGTGAGCCCCTGCTTGGTCTTGTCGGAGGGGACGGTGCCCCCGTTCACCGGCGTGGCCAGCACGAGGGAGACATCGGTCGTGTAGTGCGCCGGAACGACCGTGTACACCACAACGCCCACCAGGATCGAGAGACAGATCAGTGGCGGGCCAATGAGAACTCGGCGGAGAAGACCAAGGATCGTCTTCCAGAACTCCATTTTGGTACGTTCCCCCGCATCAGCAATGCTTGCTCTATAGCGGACCATCGCCCATTCGCGGCCAGACGTTACATCTCCGTAGAACGGTTACACCGCGCGTAGTCGCAGCGATAGACCTACCGACTACGGCGACGGGGGCTTCGGTGGGGATGACGGTAGAGCGTCCGGCGACGCGGCGCAGGCTGACCGGGCTCGACGGCTTACGGGGGCTGGCGGCGTTGTTCGTCGTCCTTCACCATTGCTGGCTCCTGTCCTTCCCCGGGTTCCCGGTCAACGACGCGCCCTGGTGGACGGGGTGGCTGCTCTACGGCCATTTCGCGGTCGTGGTGTTCATCGTCCTGTCCGGCTTCTCGCTGGCGATCTCGCCCGCCCGGTCCGGCTGGCAGCTCGGCGGCATCCCCACGTTCCTCAACCGCCGCGCCTGGCGCATCCTGCCGCCCTACTGGGCGGCGCTGGCGTTCAGCCTGGTGATCGCGTGGACGGTCATCCCGCAGCCCGGGCAGCAGACGCCCACCGGGCAGTCGGCCCTCATCTACGGGCTCCTCCTGCAGGACGTCTTCGGCTCCCCCAGCCCCAACGGGGCCCTGTGGTCGATCGCCGTCGAGGCGCAGCTCTACCTGGTGTTCCCGCTGATGCTGCTGGTCCTGCGCAAAATGGGTGCGGCGGTGATGCTCGGCGCGGTGACCCTGATCGTCGTGGCGGTGGGGGCGCTGGCGCCCTCCGTGCCGGCCGTGGACCTGCTGATGCGGCTGACGCCGCAGTTCGCCGTGCTGTTCGCCGTGGGCGCGGTCTGCGCCGGCGTCGTGCGCGCGCAGGAGCGTACGGAGCGCCTGCCCTGGCACTGGTTCGCGGCGGCCGCCGCGGTCCCGGTGCTCCTGCTGATCGTGGTCGCCGGGCCGGTCTGGGTGGTAGCGAACTTCTTCTGGGTGGATCTGGCGGTCGGCCCGGCCGCCGGGTTGTTGCTGACGGGTGTGGCGACGGGCAAGCCGGTCTGGCTCGTACGGCTGCTCGACACGCGTCCGCTCCGGCGGCTGGGCTCCTTCTCCTACAGCCTCTACCTGATCCACTCACCGCTCGTCGTCATGATCAACCGGCTGGTCGTCGCCCCGCACGTGCCGCCGGGCATGCCGACCTTTCTCCTCACGCTCGCCCTGGCAGTGCCGGTGAGCGTGGGGACGGCGTGGTTGTTCGCCTCGGTCTTCGAGTTGCCCTTCCAACGGCACCGGAGCTGGAGGGGCCTGCGCGACGCCGTACGCGCGCGGTTCGTCAGGTGAGCTTGGCCAGCGCCTCGGCCTCGTACTCCGCCGCGAGCTCCTCCGGGATGCGCGTCAGGTCGTCGGCCCGGTAGAAGTCGCGCAGGGTGGTGCCGCGGCAGGTGGCGTCCACGTTGGGCGCCGCCGCGCGGGAGCGGACGTCGTCGATGTGGACGGTGCGGAAGTCGATGCTGAACCGGGTCCTGCCGGAGGTGTTGGTGACGGTCGAGTGCAGGTGCGCCCCGGAGAAGAGCAGCATGCCGCCCGGCTCCGGCACCAGCCGGAGCTCGGTTTCGAGGTCGAGCGCCTCCTCCGGCTTGGGCTGCTCCCGCGTGTCGCTGTGGATGTGCTGGGCGGCCGTGGGCCGGCTGACGGCGGTCCACTCCGCGTAGTCGTAGCGGCCGCTGCCGTTGCGCACGGGGCGGTCGAAGTACTGCGGGTGCAGCGCGAAGACGTTCTCCGGGACCACCTCGTAGATCGGGATCCACCAGTTGACCTGGCAGAACGGCGCGGCGTACCAGCAGTCGCGATGAGCGTGGTAGGCGTAGGAGATGCCGGAGTCGAGGTAGTGATCGGCGGTGGAGGTGCGCAGCCTCGGCACGTCGAAGTAGGTCTTGTCCAGCGCCATGCCCAGCTCGTCGAGCAGGGTGACGAGGAGCTTCTTGCTGGTGGGGTGGTGGATGAAGCGCGGCTTGAGGTCCGCGAGCAGTGCCGCGAACTCCTCGACCGGCATCTCGTACTGGGCGGTCTGGGGGTCGCGGCCCTCGAACGCCTCCTCGATCAACTCGCGGGCGAACTCGATCAGCTTGGTCGAGGCAGGCGTCGCCGAGTAGAGGAAGAGGTCTCCCTGGAAGAGCATTTTGCGCCGGACATCATCGTTGATTCGGCTATTTGCCAATAAAACGGACATAGCGAGATTTTCCCCCTCGCGTGGTTCTTTTCCCTTCTCTCGCCTTAGCCCGCATCTTCGTTACAGGGGGTTGGAGGGGTTACAGAGGCAACTGCGTCTGCGTGTCCGGCCTGCCCACGTAGACCGAATAGTCCGGGTGGTCGAAGCGGTGCAGCGCCTGGATGTTGTCGTTCCAGGGGGCCGGAACCGGGCGCTTGTGCCGCAGCCCGTTGATCGGCGCCAGCTTCATCAGCTCGTTGTCCTCGTTGAACTCCCGGATCGCGCTGAGCTCGCCGACATACTCGTTGTGGATGATCTGGTCGTCGTCGCCGACGGTGTCGTCGAGGTAGCAGAACACGCGGGGCAGGAAGTACTTGTGATCGCCCCCGAACAGCCGCAGCGCCGCCGCGGTCGAGGAGTAGAAGTCCACGTCGATGGAGACGAACCCGATCGGCGCCGGACGCTCGCCGTCCAGGAACTCGCCGACCGTGTCCTCGATGTTGCCCAGGATCAGGGTGGCCTCCCCCAGCCGGGCCCGCAGGGCGTCGACGTCCATGACGAAGTCGCCTTCGCGCCAGATGTAGGGCAGGTCCCGGAAGTCGGTGGGCTTGGGCAGCCCGGCGCCGGTGTCGAAGCCGTACACGTCGATCTTCACGCCCGACGCGGCCGACGCGAGCGCCGCCATGCGGTTGAGCTCCACCATGCCCGCGCCGCCCGCGACGCCGAACTCGACCACGCTGATCCGGCCGACGCCGAGGCGCCTGGCCAGCTCGGCCGCCTGCTGCACGCCGTAGGCGTAGTGCGGCCTCGGGTAGAGGTCGAGCGAGCAGCGCAGCTCGTACGAGCCGAACGGCAGGCGCCGCATGGCGGCCAGCAGGATCCGGCCCGGCTGCATGAGCAGCCGCACGATGCGAATCAACACGAGCAGATCACCCTTTCGAGGAGACGAGTCGGGCGGCCAACCCGGCGAGTTTGCGGCTGCGGTGCGTCAGCATCTGGTGCTGCCGGCGATAGTAGGTACGCAGCAGCACGGCGTGGGCGC
This sequence comes from Nonomuraea sp. NPDC051941, assembly GCF_044593615.1. Taxonomy (NCBI): domain Bacteria; kingdom Bacillati; phylum Actinomycetota; class Actinomycetes; order Streptosporangiales; family Streptosporangiaceae; genus Nonomuraea; species Nonomuraea sp. NPDC051941. Next base: position 52,301 of record NZ_JBIUCF010000052.1, on the reverse strand, counting down.
GGTTGCGTTGCTCCGTGGACAGCTCCATGAGCCGCACGGCTCGGTACATCGCCCGGAACTGCAGCGTTGTGGCGAAATGCGCGGTCCAGGCCGGCACCCCGAGCGCCGCGGCGATCCCGGGCAGGCGCCGCTCGCGCAGGTTGCGGTGGGCGAGCGTCTCCGGCACGTGACCCCAGGGCGCGGTCAGCGCGAGCATGGTGGCGTAGACCTCGTCCTCGCGGATCATCAGCGGCCGGGGCACGGCGGCCACCTGCTCCCGCCGCATCAGGCCGTAGAGGGGGTCGAGTCCGTGGTGCTGGGTGGTGACGACGTCCCACAGCTCGTCCAGTCGGTCGATGGGGTCGTCGGAGAGCATCCGGGTGCCGCGGTAGCGGGGCTGGTGGACCGTCCCGTCCGCCCCGGTGTAGCTGACGTCCGAGGTGACCAGGATGAGCCGCTCATCGGCCAGGAACGGCTCCAGGCTCCGGGAGACGTAGCCCGGTTCGAGCAGGTCGTCGTCGCCCATCCAGCGGAAGAACTCCCCCCGCGCCCGCCGCAGCACCTCCACGAAGTTCCCGACCACGTGCAGGTCACGCGGCTGCCGGTAGTAGGCGATGCGGCTGTCCTGCCTCGCCAGCTCGCGGCAGAGCTCCTCCGTGCCGTCGGTGGAGGCGTTGTCCGAGATCACCACCTCGATCTCGGCGTGGTCCTGGGCGAGCGCCGAGCGCACGGCCGCCTCCAGGCGGTCCGCACCGTTGCGGACCGGGATTCCGATGGACACCAGCATCGCTTCTCCTCGAGGTCATCGCGCGCGGGCGGGAAGCAGCCGCACCAGGCGATCGCTCACAATGTGGAACTGGTCGCGGGTCACCACGACCAGCATGTAGGCCAGCAGGCCGCCGCCGCCCGCCACGATGAGCTGGACCAGGGGGCTCCCCTGGGTCAGCATCGCGAGGCCCAGCATGACGGCCGCGCACACCAGCGCTCCCGCCGCCGGGCGGGCGAGTCCCGGCAGGGCCGGGGCGAGCCGTACCCCGGCCCGCTGCACGGCGAGCACGGCGAGCGGAAGGGCCACGAGCACGGCGGCGGCCGCCTGCCCGATCGCGGCGCCGCGGATGCCGTCGAGATGCGTGCCGACGATGACCGCCGGGATCATCGCCGCCGCGTGCCCGAGGTTCATCCAGACCGTCGAGCGGGTGGCGCCCTGCCCGTTCAGGATGTCGAGCGCGAAGGAGGTGAGCATGCGCACCACCATCAGGACCGCCAGGAACCGCAGCACGCCGGCGGCCAGCTCCCACTTCGGGCCGTAGATGAAGATGATCAACGGGTGCGCGAGCAGCGCCATGAAGACGGCCAGCGGCAGCACCATGGCGATGAGCAGCGGCACGGTTCGCTGCACGCCGAGCGACAGGGACTCCTCGTCGCGCTCGGCCAGCCGGGAGAAGCCGGCGATCGACACCATGCGGATGGCGCTGCCGATGATGCCGGGCACCCAGCTCGACACGTTGAAGGCCATCAGGTAGAAGCCCAGCCACGCGTCGCCCATGATGTTGCCGACGATGATGTAGCCCACGTTGAGCAGCATGATCTCCAGCGCGATCCCCGCCGCCGAGGGGATGCCGAACCGCAGCAGCTTGGCCGCGATCTGCCGGTCGAACCCGAACCGGTAGGGCAGGCGCGCGTAGAGCAGCATGAAGACGCCGGTGACCACGGCACCCGCGAGCTGCCCCCAGGCGAAGCTGTACGCGCCCGCCCCGTTGACCGCCAGGATGATCGCCACGGGCGCGTTGACCAGGAAGCCGGCGAGGACCGCCTTGGCGTTCTTGCCCGTGCGGAACCAGCGCAACAGGGCCGCGCTGCGCACCGCGGTGACCGCCTCGACGAGGATGACCGCGGTGAGGATGCGCACCACGGACGTGGCCTCCGCGCTGCCCGCCAACGCCGAGAAGTACGGCGCGCCGACCCAGAAGATCCCGTACAGACCCAGTGCGGAGATCATGGTCAGGGTCGTCGCCGTGGGCGCGATGTCCTCCAGCCGCCCGCGCCACTGCACGACGGCCGACATCACGCCGACGTCCTTGACCACCATGACGAACTGGGTGGCCGCGAGCGCGACGGCGTAGACGCCGAAGTCCGCCGGCGCGAGGAGTCTGGCCAGAATCAGGCCGAGGATGAACGAGCCCGCGCGGGTGACCAGTGTGCCGAGAAAGCTCCACACGGCCCCTCGGCCCGCCTTGCGCCCGATGTCGCTGATGTCCGGGCCCGATTGGTCTGCCATGCCGGCCTTCCCTAGCTAGGCTCGCTGATCCGCTCCAGCCAGATCTCCCGCCAGAACGGGACGAACGCGCGGGGGCAGTTGGACTTGTAGACGCCGTCGCAGATGATTCCTTCGAGCGCGATGCAGGGGTTCTTCATCTCCAGCATCTCGCCCGTCTTCTCGTCGATGCAGCGCTCGACGCGGGCGCTCACGCGGGCGACGCGGCCGCACGAACGCGCCATGTCCTCCTCGAAGCCCAGCCCGCGGTTGAACCCCTTGGCGTTCAGCGTGGCGATGATCTCGTCCCTGGATTTGATCCGCACCAGCTCACCCGGCTGGAGGTCGGTCGTTCCCGTCGGCGTGGGGCCGGCGTGCGGGCCCGGCCGTACGAAGCCCCAGGCCAGGCCGCCCTTGATGCGCAACCACTTCGGGAACTTCCTGGACAGGCGCTGGTAGCGGTTGAACATCCCGAAGAAGAGCGTGCGCAGGGTCGGTCCGACCCCGGCGTTGCCCACCTGGATGTCGGTGACGTACTGGCTCATGTCCCGGAACGGGAGCCGTTCAGGGGCGGCGCGCAGCAGCTCGGTGGCCTGGCAGCGGAAGCGCTCCTCGCCCTCCGGCCCCGGCTCCCTCCGGGTGTTGACCTCGAGGATCGGCAGCAGCGGCCGCTCGGGGCGGACGGCCGGCTCCGAGGTGGGCGGCCCGTCCACCCGCTTGAGCCAGGCGGTCTTCCAGTAGAGCAGGCAGGCCGTCTGGCAGCCGCCATGGGCCGACCCGTCGCAGCGGGAGCCCGTCAGATGGACGGCGTCCTCCATGCGCCGCATCCCGGTTCTGGTCATCGTGTCGCAGAGCTTGTTGGCCACCTTGTGAACGGTGAGCCGCTGCCCGCAGAACCGCAGCATCTCCGGCATGAAAGGGAGGCTGTCCAGCTCCCCCTTGTCATCGAGCGTGGCGAGGATCTCTTCCGCACTGAGGACCTCGACCACGTCGCCGACTTTCAGCGCCAGGTTCAACCCATCCACTCCTTCACCAGGCCCGCGTTCTGCAGGGCATGTGCCGCGTCCGCTATTGCCTGGAACGGCAGGTTCGACCGTTCCGCGATGTCCAGGAGACTGTTCAGCCCGTCGGAAAGGCTCAACACCCACAACATCGCCATCTGCGCTTGTTTCGTGTCACTGCGCCCGCCGAGTGATCCGTACAGGCCCCTGGCTCCCAGCTGGGGCTCGCCGTACGGGCTGAGGTTCTGGTACCGGCGGTTGCCCTCCAGAACCCGCACGGCCGTCCACAGCGTCTCAAGGGTGTCCTCCATCGCCTCGGGACGCACGAAGTCAGGATTGTCGGCCGAGGTGTGATATTCCGGATATCCGCCGTACGGCGTCCTGGTCAACGAGCCGACGGCGAGGTTGAACCCCGGCGAGCAGTACTGCCGCTCGTCGTAGCCGTACGGGGAGAAGTCCAGGACGGTGTGCGGCCGGTCCTTCAGCACGTGCGCGAAGACCTGGTCGATCTCGGCGTCGCCGCGCCTGCTGCGCTTGTAGGTGATCGTGCCGCTGTCCCCCGCGCAGGCCAGGGTCACGCCGTGCCTGATCCGGTCGGTGCGCTCCCGGTTCAGGGCGAGCCACGTGATCGCGCCGATGGTGCCGGGCGCGAAGATGAACCGGTAGGTGTACCAGGGGTCGGACAGCCGCTGCGCCAGGGCGACGGCCACCGCCACGCCGGCCAGGTTGTCGTTGGCCAGCGAGGGATGGCAGACGTGGCAGGAGATCAGCACCTCCTGCGAGCTGCTGCCGGGGACCACGTACTCGCCGTAGGTCAGGTACCCGTCGGCCAGCGTGGAGTCGATCCTGACCTCGTACGGGCCGTCGGCCATCCCGTCCAGGGTGTTCTGGCTCAGGCAGAAGCCCCAGGTCTCGGCGTAGTAGCTGGTCCGGTACGGGATCAGGTCCGGCTGCTCGGGCAGGGTGTGCAGGTGCCCGCGCAGCTCCTCCAGGGACATCGTGGCCTCGACCGGCACGCTGTATCCCACGACGTGCAGGTTGGAGTCCTGGAAGTCGACCACCTTGTTCCCCGCGGCGTCCTTGATGGAGGCGTCGCGGATGTTCCACTCCCGGGGGATCGTCCAGTCGAGGACCTTGGTCCCGGTCGGCACCTGGGTGATCTCCAGCGGGATCGACTCGCCGATGATCTCCAGGGTCTGCCGCAGCCCGTCGCCGGTGATGCTCCGGCACAGCGGGTAGAGCCGCCGTACCAGGTCGTGCATTTCCGCGCCGGTCATGGGCGCAGGGTGTCGTCGACGGTGCCGGCCTCGCGCCGGTCGGCGAGCCGGGCCAGCCGGGTGAAGCGGCGCTCGAAGTCCTGCTTCGTCAGACCGTGCTCGCGGTAGGCGTCGATCAGCTCCACCGCGCCCGCCTTGACCGTCCAGCGCGCCTCGTAGCCCAGCTCGGACCTGATCCGGGAGAAGTCGACGCGGTAGGAGCGCGGATCGGATCCCGTCTCGCCGGTGATGCTCAGCGTCGATCCGGGCACCGCGGCGACGACCTCGGCCGCGATCTCGGCGACGGTCACGTTGTTGACCTCGGTGCCGACGTTGAAGGCCGTCGTGTGCACGGCTTCGCGGGGCGCGACGAGAGCCGCCGCGAAGGCCTCGGCGATGTCCCTGGCGTGGACCAGCGGGCGCCAGGGCGTGCCGTCGGACAGCACCCGGACCTCGCCGGTCAGGTGCGCGTGGCCCACCAGGTTGTTCAGCACGATGTCGGCGCGCAGCCTCGGGGAGAACCCGAAGGCGGTGGCGTTGCGCAGGAACACCGGCGTGAAGTCGTCGTCGGCCAGCGTGACCAGGTCGTCCTCGACCCGCACCTTGGACTCGGCGTACGGCGTCACCGGCCGCAGCGGCGCGTTCTCGTCCAGCAGTTCCTCGCCGCCGGACGCGCCGTAGACCGAGCAGGTGGAGGCGTACAGGAAGCGGCGCACGCCCGCCTCCTTGGCCAGCCTGGCCAGCCGGACCGAGGCGTGGTGGTTGATGTCGTAGGTCAGGTCGGGCGCGAGCGCGCCGAGCGGGTCGTTGGACAGCGCGGCCAGATGGATCACCGCGTCGAATCCCGCCACGTGTTCGGGACCCGCGTCACGCAGGTCCACCGCGTGCGCCTCGACCTTCTCGGGCGCGGGGCCGAGCAGGCAGTCGGCGAACAGGCCGGAGTCCAGGCCGACCACCTCGTGCCCGGCCTCGGCCAGCATGGGGGCCATCACGGTGCCCAGGTAGCCCTGGTGACCGGTGAGAAGTACCCGCATCAGTTCTCCAGATCGACGGTGAGCTTGGAAACGTGGAACGCCTCGGCATAGCGCGCGTGGCACTCGATGCCGCGGATGCGGGCCAGGCCCAGGAACGCCTCGCGGTCGTACCAGGGCCGATGTCGCTGGGAGGCGTAGTGGCGCTGGAGCAGATCGACCTTCAGCTCCGCCACCTCCTCCGTCAGCGGCTGGAAAACGGCGGGCGCGGCGAGGTCGCCGTCCCATTTGACGATCTCGTAGCCGAGCGTCAGGTGGTCGCGGAAGGCCGTGGGCACCAGCTTGGCCAGCCCGCGGTGGTCCTGGTGGGCGTCGCCCCGCCAGGGTGCGAAGATCAGGCCGGGGTCGGTACGGGCGCGCAGCTCCTCCACCGCGGCCTTGGCCTCCTCCCACCTGGCCGGCAGGTAGCCGTCGGGCAGCTTCAGCACGGTGACGCGTAGCTCGGCGCCCGGGCAGAAGTCCGCCAGCGCCGCGCGCTCCTCGTCCTCGCGCTCGGTGCCGCCGCCGGACAGCACCAGCGCGTCCACGCGGATGCCGGGGCGGGCGGCGCAGACCGTCAGCAGGCTGCCGCCCGCCCCGATCGCCAGGTCGTCACAGTGCGCGGCGAGCGCCACGATGCCGTCGAGCCGCCCCGCGCGCAGACCGATCACCGGGACCGTTCCCAAAGGGCCCACGGGCGCTCGCCCCGGGAGTAGGCCTCGTCCAGCTCCATGCGCTGGTTCACGGTGTCGGTCGGCCGCCAGTAGCCGCGGTGCGGGTAGGCCAGCAGGCGTCCGCGCTTGGCCAGCTCCACGCAGCCGTCGGCGACCAGGTCACCGTTCTCCGGGATGTGCTCGAAGACCTCCTGGGTCAGCACGAAATAGCCGCCGTTGACCCACACCGGCATCTCGCTGACCGGCGAGATGCCGCCGATCAGGCCGTTCTCGCCCACGTCCACGCAGTGGAAGGTCTGGGACGGCGGCACGACCATCATCGAGGCGGCCGCGCCGGACTCGGTGAAGCGGTCGATGATGTCGGGCAGCGGCGCGTCGGTGAGCACGTCCGCGTAGTTCGCGAGGAACATCTCGTCGCCGTCCAGGTGGTGACGGACGCGGCGCAGCCGTTCGCCGATCGGGGAGTTGGTCCCGGTCTGCACGAATGAGACGGACCAGTCGGAGATGTCGCTCGACAGCAGCTCGACCTTGCCGCCGCGTAGGACGAAGTCGTTGGACGTGGCTTCCTGGTAGCCGAGGAAGAAGTCCTTGATGTGGTGGGCACCGTAGCCCAGGCACAGGATGAACTCCTTGTGCCCGAAGTGCGCGTAGTAACGCATGACGTGCCAGAGCAGCGGCCGCGGGCCGACGAGCGCCATCGGCTTGGGCACCTCGCCCGGCACACCCGTACGCATGCGCGTGCCGAAGCCTCCACAGAACAGGACAACCTTCACACGACCTCCAGGTGTGGGATCGGGAAGACCAGACGGCCTCCCCATTCGTGCACATAGGAGAGCTGAGCGGTGAGCTCTTCGCGCAGGTTCCACGGCAGGACCAGCACATAGTCCGGGCGATCTTGAGCGATGCGCTCCGGAGCGGCGATGGGGATCCGGGTCCCCGGAGTGAATCTGCCGTGCTTGTAGGGGTTGCGGTCAACCGTGTAGGCCAGCAGGTCCTGACGGATGCCGCAGTGGTTGAGGAGCGTGTTGCCCTTTCCCGGCGCGCCGTAGCCGACGACCGTCTTGCCTTCCTCCGCGGCGTCGATCAGGAAGCGGAGCAGGTCGCGGCGGACGCGTGCGACCCGGTCGGCGAACCCGGCGTAGCCGGACAGATCGTGAAGTCCGGCCGCCTTCTCCCGCGCGAGCACGTCGAGCACCCGATCGGACGGGCTCCCCGACGGCCGGGCCCACAGCCGGATGGATCCGCCGTGGGTGGGCAGCAGTTCGACGTCCACCAGCGTCAGCCCGCCGGAGGCCAGCGCCCGCTGCGCGGAGGCGACCGTGTAGTACTGGAAGTGCTCGTGGTAGATCGTGTCGTACTGGTTCAGCTCCATGAGCGTGAGCAGGTGCTGGACCTCGATCGACACCCACCCGTCGTCGGCCACCAGAGCCCGCAGGCCCTCGGTGAAGCCGACCACGTCGGGGATGTGCGCGTAGACGTTGTTGGCCACGACCAGGTCGGCCGGCCCGTGCTCGGCCCGCACCGCGGCGCCCGTCTCCGGCGTGAGGAACGCGGTGAGCGTCGGCACGCCCTTGTCCTTGGCCGCCTGTCCCACGTTGGCCGACGGCTCGATGCCCAGGCACCCGATGCCGCGCTCGACGACGTGCTGCAACAGGTAGCCGTCGTTGCTGGCCACCTCGGCCACGAACGACGGCTTCAAACGTTCCACAGCGGAGTCGACGAACTGCCGTGCGTGTTCCACCCATGAGGCGGAATAAGACGCGAAGTAGGCGTATTCGGTGAAAGTTTCTTCCGGTGTGATCAGCGGCGGTATCTGCGCCAGCCAGCAACTGGTGCAGACCCGCAGGTGAAGTGGATAAGTGAGCTCGGGCTCGTCGAGCTGTTCCGCAGTGAGGAAGAGCTCACAGGGCGGAGTCGCCCCGAGATCCACCACACCGACCAGGTCGGCCGAACCACACAGCCGGCACGATGTCCTCAACAATGGGCCCCACCCGAAAATGACAAGATTTCCCCCTATGGCAAACCCACAGCCGTACTTCGGGTGGGCGCCAAGGAGTGTTACAAGTATCTTCATGAAGCACCTGAGCATCAGTGGAGCATTTGTCTACACCCCCCGCATCCACAGCGATCCGCGGGGCGACTTCCTGGAAAGTTTCCGCGCCGCCGACCTGCGGGAGGCGCTGGGGCAATCGATGGACCTCGCGCAGGTGAACTGTTCGGTCTCCAGACGCGGCGTGCTGCGCGGCGTCCACTTCGCCGACGTCCCCCCGGGCCAGGCCAAATACGTCATGTGCGTCTCGGGCGAGGTGCTCGACGTCGTCGTGGACGTGCGCGTCGGCTCGCCCACCTTCGGCCGGTGGGAGGCGGTGCGGCTGAACGACGTGTCGCGCTGCGGGATCTACCTCTCCGAGGGCCTGGGGCACGCCTTCATGGCGCTCAGCGAGTCGGCCACCGTCCTCTACCTCTGCTCCACCACGTACGACCCGGCGCGTGAGCACGGCGTCCACCCGCTGGACCCGGATCTCGGCATCGAATGGCCGCTCGACGGGGAGCCGATCCTCTCGGCCAAGGACGGCGCGGCGCCCACGCTCAAGCAGGCTCAGGAAGCGGGGATACTCCCATCGTGGTAAGTGTCGTGATACCGGCCCACAACGAGGCCAAGGTGATCGGCCGCTTGCTGGACGGCCTGCTCCGGGAGGCCGCGCCCGGCGAGTTCGACGTCGTGGTGGTGGCCAACGGCTGCACCGACGGCACGGTGGCCGCGGCGCAGCCGTACGACGTCCGCGTCGTGACGACGCCGGTCCCCTCCAAGCGCGAGGCGCTGCGGCTGGGCGACGAGGCGGCACGCGGATATCCCCGGCTGTACGTGGACGCCGACATCGAGCTGAGCACCGCCTCCGTCCGCGCGCTGGCCGATGTGCTGGCCGCGCCGGACGGGCCGCTCGCCGCCGCGCCCGAACGGGAGCTGGCGCTGGCCGATCGCCCGTGGCCGATCCGGGCCTACTACGCGATCTGGACGCGGCTGCCGCACGTGCGCGCCGGGCTGTTCGGCCGGGGCGTCATCGCGGTGAACGACGAGGGCAACGCGCGGATCCGCGCCCTGCCGCCGGCGATGGCCGACGATCTGGCCGCCTCGCTGGCGTTCACGCCGGACGAGCGCGTGATCGTGGCCGGCGCGCGTGCGGTGATCCAGACTCCGCGTACCGTCGCCGACCTGATGCGCCGACGGGTGCGGGCCACGACCAGCGTGAGCGAGCTGGAGCAGGCCTCGGCCACGGCCGGGGAGCGCACGGGCATGCGGGATCTGCTGGCCATCGTGGCCGGCGACCCGCGCCTGGTGGGCGCGGCGGTCGTGTTCGTCATGGTGGCGGTGCTGGCCAGGCGGAGAGCCGCCCGCGCGATCCGCGCGGGCGACTACACCACCTGGCTGCGTGACGAGAGCAGCCGGGACTAACCGACCGGTGTGTTCATGTCGGTGGTGATCTGTGCCGCGGTGAGTGCCTTGTTGTAGACGCGGACCTCGTCGATGAGGCCGCTGAAGTACTCACCGGAGCCGCTGTTGCCGCCGATCCGCAACGGACTCGTCCCGGTACGCAGGTTGCCACCGGTCGGATTGGTGGCGACCTGCGTGCCGTTCACGAACATCCGCAACGTCGACCCGTCATAGGTCGCCGCCACATGGCTCCAGGTGTTCAACGGCAGGTTGCTCGCCGCAGGAGCATTGGCCCCCGACGACGTATAGATGAACGCCCCGGGGCCGCTGCCCCCGCTGCCCATGATCGCGTAGGCCAGATCGCTGCCGAACTCCTTCATCAGCACCGTCCGCCACCCCGAGACGTTGTCCGGCCGCACCCATGCCTCCAGGGTCATCCCGCCGGTCAGCCGCAACGACGTGGAATCGGCCACCGTCACCCAGCTCGACGTGCCGTTGAACGACAGCGCCTGGCCGTACTTGCCGGCCGACCAGGTGGCCGCGGTGGCCGTGCCGTTGTTGCCGTTTCCGGAGGCGTCGGCGACGGCGGTGCCGTTGCCGGCGTTCATCCCGTAGGCGGCCACCAGCCCGCTGACCGTGGGCGGCTGGGTCACGACGGCCGACGCCTCGTTGGACGACGGGCTGGTGTTGCTGGACCCGTCGAAGGCCACGACGCGGTAGTAGTACGTGCCCGCCGCGACACCCGCGTCGGTGAACGCGGTGCTCGCGGTCGAGCCCACCTGGTTGGCGCCGGACGGGGTGAACCCGGCGGTGGCGGACCTGTGGACGGTGTACCCGGTCACCCCCACGTTGTCGGTCGAGGCCGTCCAGGTCAGCTGGGCGCTGCCCGGACCGCCGGTCGCCGCCAGGGAGGCCGGTGCGGTGGGCGCCTGGGTGTCGGGCGGTCCCGGCTGGCCGACGGGGGTGTTCATGTCGGTGGTGATCTGGGCCGCGGTGAGTGCCTTGTTGTAGACGCGGACCTCGTCGATGAGGCCGCTGAAGTACTCACCCGAACCGCTGTTGCCACCGATCCGCAACGGACTCGTCCCGGTACGCAGGTTGCCGCCCGTCGGGTTCGTGGCGACCTGCGTGCCGTTCACGAACATCCGCAACGTCGACCCGTCATACGTCGCCGCCACATGACTCCAGGTGTTCAACGGCAGATTGCTCGCCGCCGGCGCGTTGGCCCCTGATGAGGTGTAGATGAACGCCGCCGGCCCACTGCCCCCGCTGCCCATGATCGCGTAGGCCAGGTCGGTGCCGAACTCCTTCATCAGCACCGTCCGCCACCCCGAGACGCTCGTGGGCCGTACCCACGCCTCCAGGGTCATGCCACCGGTCAGCCGCAACGAGGCGGAGTCGGCCACCGTCACCCAGCTCGACGTGCCGTTGAACGACAGCGCCTGGCCGTACTTGCCGGTCACGTTCCACGCGGTGTTCGCGGCCGTGCCGTTGTTGCCCTTGCCGGAGGCGTCGGCGACGGCCGTGCCGCCGCCCTCGTCCATGGCGTAGGCGGCCACCAGTCCGTCCGGCGTCTGTGACCGCTGGTAGGTCGCGGTGTAGGTCGCCGCGGTGGCGGGCGCGGTGAGGTTGTGGCTGACCGCGCCGCCGTCGGACCAGGAGCTGAACGTGTGGCTGAAGCCGTCGGCGCTCTGCGGCGAGGGCGCGGAGACCGAGTTGTGGGAGCCCACGATCACCGTCCGGGTGAAGGGGGCGACGGTCTGCTCGCTGTTGAAGCCGAGCTGCAGCCCGGTGGGCGCGGTCTGGAAGGTCAGGTTCACCGTCTTCGGCTGGAGTGTCACGCTCTTGGTGTCGGTGAGGCCGTGCGCGTCCGTCACGGTCAGCCTGAGCTCCAGATGAGCGGGGTATTCGTGGTCCGGAGCGGCGAAGGACCCGCTCGCGCCGGTGAACGTGGTGATCTCGTGCTCATGGCAGGTGCCGGGGCAGTGATGCATGATCAGCTTCCAGGACATCCGCGACCCCGGGATCGTGCCGTCCTGGGCGTCCGTGCCGGTGCCGGAGAACGTGATCGTGTCCCCGACCGCCCAGGTGAGGGCGGCCGACGGGGAGTTGATGGTCGCGGTCGGCGCCGTGTTGCCCACGTTGACCGTGACGGTGGCGTCTCCCAGGCCGCCGCGCCCGTCGTCGGCGCGCAGCTTCACCACGTAGGAGCCCGGCTGGGTGTAGGTGAAGGACGGGGCGGCCGAGGTGGAGTCGTCGAAGTCGCCGTCGCCGTCCAGGTCCCACCGGAAGGTGAGCGGGTCGCCGTCGGCGTCCGCGGATCCGGCGGAGGTGAAGTTCACCGCGAGCGGCGCGTTGCCCGACGTGGCGCTCGCGCCGATGACCGCGGTCGGCGGGGTGTTGTTGTAGAGGTAGCGGATGATCTGCCCGTTGGTGAAGTCGACCGCGAAGAGGTCGCCGCCGGGGCCGGTCTGCAGCTCCACGGCGGGCATGCCCGAGTCGAACGTGGTGATGGTGGCCGGGTCGGGCAGGCCGTTGGCCCCCTTCGTCATGACCCAGACGCACGATCGGCTGTAGTCGGAGAAGAACATCGCGCCGTCGTAGGCGTCGGGGTAGGGGCCGCCGTTGTAGAAGGCCACGCCGCTGGAGGAGGAGCCGCCGGACGGGCACGGGTCGTTCGGCGCGGGCTTGGAGCCGTGGTTCCAGGAGAAGTACGGCTGAGCGTGCGCCGCGGCGCCTTCCGCATAGAGGTTCTCGCAGAGCGTCAGGTTGAGGTTGTCGTAGCCGCCCTGCCTGGCGGCGCCCTCGTAGCAGGGCCAGCCGAAGTTCTTCACTGGGCCGGTGGGGTCGGCGATCCGGTTGATCTCCTCCCACGTGTTCCAGCCGACTTCACCGGCCCAGACCTCGCCGGTGCCCGGCCGGATGGTGAAACGGAACGGGTTGCGCTGGCCGTAGGCGATGATCCTGGCCACGTTGGGGTCGCTGCTGCCGGCGTTCGGGTTGCCGGGAGCGGCCGCGCCGGTGTTCGGGTCGATCCTGATGACGGTGCCGTTGAGTGCCGCGGGGTCGCCGCCGGTGCGCGGGTCCTGCGAACGCAGCGCGCCGCCCTCGGCGGCCGGTGGGGTGAGCGCCGTGCCGACCGGCGACGGCGGGTCGCCGCACGGGTTGTCCGGGGTGACGTCGGAGCTGGTCAGGTTGTCCTGGCCGTAGTCGGCGAAGTTGAAGCTGGCACCGTCGCCGCCACTGGCGTAGAGCATGCCGTCGGGGCTGAACTTGAGGTCGCCGACGGAGTGGCTGGGGTGCTGCTGGCACCAGTCGGTGATCAGCGGGGTCTCGGCGACCGAGCCTCCCGAGGGCGCCAGCGAGGATAAGCGCCCGGTGATGAGGCAGCCGTCGCCGGTGGCGCCGGGCGGGGTCGGGCAGGGGTCGGCGCTCACGCCCGCCGTGCCCCAACGCGGCGCGGTGCCGCCGGGCACCGCGTCGTAGGCGTACAGGACGTAGATACGCGGGTCGGCCGGGAAGTTCGGGTGCAGGGCCATGCCGAGCAGCCCGCGGTCCCAGAAGTTGTGCACCTGCGTGCGCAGGTCGGCGTAGATCGCCGGCGTGGTGTCGATGATCGAGTCGAAGACCTTGATCAGGCCGCTCTTCTCGGCGACGAACACCCGGCCGTCCGAGGCGAACTCGATGTTGGTCGGGTTGGTCAGTCCGCTGAAGACGACCTGTCTCTGGAAGCTGCCCGGCAGAGCCTGCGCCGCGGACGGCGCGATGAGCGTCAGGCCGGTGGTGAGTAGCAGGACGGAAAGGAGCGCATGGCGAAGCCGCCTCAACACGAGAACCCCCTTGAGCCGAAACTCCCCCGAGCCCTGAACTCGATCTATCGCACCGAATCAGGCAGAAGTCACGAGGGCTGTCCACAAGTGGACAGCCACGCATAAAGCAACCACCCCAGCTCGTACGGCCGGCACTCCCGATCGACGGCGACCGGCGGATAGATCCGGTCCAGCACGCCGAGGCGCATCCCCTGATGCACCCCCGTCGCCACGGCCCGCACCCCGCGCACCAGTTTGCGGGGATCCGCCCTGGCCTCCTTACGCCACGTCAGAGCGAGCTCCTCGAGCACGAAGGACGGCCGCTCGATCATCCAGTCGAGGCCCTTGGAGATCTCCGCCACGTAGGCGGTGCCCCCCGCGTCGGCCAGGTCGAGCAGTGCCATCGGCCCCATCGACAGCTGATGGACGCTGTAGACCGGATAGCCCTCGACCACCGACCCGGTACGGGCGTCGTAGTGCCACCACCACTCCCCCTGCGGGCCCTGCGCGTGGCAGATGCCCTCGGCCACCTGCTCGGCCGCGCGCAACGCCTCGGCGTCGCCGGTGGCGGCGTGCAGCCGGGCCAGCGCCTGCAGCGGGTAGACCTGGTCGGCGAAGCAGCCGACGTGAGCGCGGTACCGGGGGACCAGCGCCCCCTTGCCGAGCGCGTGCGGGTAGAGCCGGTTGCCCGCCAGCCCGGCCAGCAGCCGCTCACGGGCGCGCTCGGCCCGGCCGTCGGTCACGCCGGCCGCGACCAGGGCGGCCAGCGCCCACGCCGCCTCGACGGTGTAGATCGGGCCGCCCGCGTCCAGCTCCGCGAGCCGGCTCAGCGCCAGATCCAGATCGGTGTGCCCGGCCTCCGCGGCCGCCCAGCAGATCAGCGCGGCGTCGCCGACCCCCGTCACCTCCGGCAGCCGTTTGATCAGGTTGCCCACCAGGTCGAGGAGGCTGTCACCGGCCAGGGCCGCCCGCTGCCGCTGCTCCGTCAGGGTCCCCACGCCGAGCGCGACGATCGCCGAGTAACGGATGCTGCGCCCTTCCGGCGCCGCCGTCCACGTCCCTTCGTCGTTCTGGCGGCCGCGGCGGGTGAACACGAACTCGCCGTCGGCGTAGCCCGGCGGCAGCCCGCGTACAGACAGGTCCACCATTCCCGTCACGAAGTCCCGATGTCCGGAGCTCAGCAGAGCGATCCGGTGATCCGTCACGTCGTCTCCTCGATCCTGCGTTTGACACCGGCCCGCTCCCGGAGCACCAGGAGCAGGAATCTGCCGTTGGTCCGCACGTAGCGCGGACCGAGCCGCAACGGCTCCTGCAGCATGCGGTAGAGCCATTCCAGGCCCAGGCGCTGCCAGCGCACCGGCGCCCTGCGGGTGTGCCCGGCCAGCACGTCGAACGAGCCGCCCACGCCGTGGATGATCCGCGCCCGGGTGCTCTCGCCCCACTCGCGGATGAAGATCTCCTTCTTCGGCGAGGTGATGCCGAGGAACAGCAGGTCGGCCTGGGATTCGGCGATCTCGGCGGCGACCTCGGCCGAGTCCTCCACCGAGAAATATCCGTTGCGCGACCCGGCGATGCCCAGCCCGGGGTAGCGCAGCCGTACCTCTGCCAGCACCCGGGCCAGCACCTCGTCGGTCGCGCCGAGGAAATAGGCGCGGTAGCCGCGCCGGTGCCCCTCGGCCATCAGCTCCGTGAACAGGTCGATGCCCGCCACCCGCTCGGGAAGCCGGTGACCGAGCATCCGCGCCGCCCAGACCACCGCCTGCCCGTCGGCCAGGACGAGATCGCTGTCGACCACGGACTGCCGTAACGCGGCGTCCGTACGCATGTTGACCACCTTGGCGGCGTTCACCACGCCGATGGTGAGTCTCCTGTTCTCCGAGACCGCCGCCACGCACCGCGCGATCACCTGACGCATGGTGAGGGCGTCCAGTGTGGTGCCGAGTATCGTCTTCCTGGAGGCCTGCTCCGGCAACCTCGTCATCCATCCCCCTGGGTGTCCATGACATATCGGTTCCGGCTCCGGAAACGTGACATCACGGGAGGACCAGCTCGGTGAGCGTCGCGCGATGGTCCGTCCGGGGCATCCGCAGGGTCTGAAAGCTCCGGATCGCGATCCGGGGGTCGGCCAGCACATGATCGATGGCCACCTTCGGGAACAACCGCGGCTGCTGATAGTAGGGCCAGGTCATGGCCAGCCCCTTGCCGGTGACGTCGGCGGCGTCCCGGTAGCCGGTGGCGATCAGGTCGCGCAGCACCGTGTGGTCCAGGGTGGAGTTGAAATCTCCGGCCAGCACCCGCAGGCGTCCTCCGGCGGGTGGCAACGCCCGGATGCTCGACGCCCAGCACGCCGTACGCCAGCCCTCGGAGGGCGCGCACGCGTGGACCGCGACGAGGTCCACCTCCCGCCCGCCCGGCAGGGTGACGACGGCGGGAAGGTGGCGCGGGCTCTCCACGAAGGCGGGGGCCGCGATCGGCGCGTCCCCCGGCCGCAGCGGGTAACGCGAGTAGATCGCCGCTCCCTGGGAGTCCTCCCCCGGCAGGACGATCTTGTACGGCAGCAGCCGCCCCAGCCCGAGCTCCTCCACCCGTTGCCGCATCAGGTCGGTGAACTCCAGCAGGTGCAGCACGTCCGGCCGCTCGCGCTCGACGGCGTCGACCAGGTCGGGCGGCAGCACGGAAGAGTGCAGCAGGTTGACGGCCATCACCCGCAGCACCGGGCCGCCGGCGGGCGGGTTGCCCTCCGGGATCGCGCGCGGCAGCACGATGACCGCGAAGGCGACGGTCACGACGAGCGCGGCCGCCAGCAGCGCCCCGGAGCGTAAGAAGACCGCGAACCCCAGCGGCACCAGCGCGAGCACGGCCGCGTACGGCGTGAACGACACGAGCTGGGACCAGACGAACTTCGGCTCCCATCCGCACAGGCGCAGGCCCGCCCACCCGGCGAGGCCCACGACCATGAGCCACAGCATCGAGTCCCTCAGACGACGCTGCACCGGCGTCCACGCATCAGCACCGGCCAGGCCGCGTGCAGCGCCGCCTGCCAGTGCCGGATCGGCTCCCCCCGGGTGTGCGCGAGCACGCTGTAGGCCGGCCGCTTGGCCGGGCGGGGGAAGGCCTCGCTGGTCACGGGGCGCACGCGGTCCGGATCGGCGCCGAGCAGGCTGAAGATCTCCTTGGCGAACCCGCACCAGGTGGTCTCGCCCGCGCTGGTGCCGTGGTAGACGCCCGGCGGCAGGTCCGACCGGGCCAGCCGGACGAGATAGTCCGCCAGGTCGGCCGCCCAGGTCGGCTGGCCGTACTGGTCGTCGACCACGTCGACCGTGGGCCGCTCGGCCGCCAGCCGGATCATGGTCGACACGAAGTTCGCGCCGCCCGCGCCGTAGAGCCAGGCGCTGCGCACCACGTAGTGCCCGTGCTCCAGCGCCGCGTACTCCCCGGCGAGCTTGGTCCGCCCGTACGCGTTGATCGGCCCCGTCGGCGCGTCCTCCGCGTACGGCACCACGCCGTCCCCGTCGAAGACGTAGTCGGTGGAGACGTGCACCAGCCGCGCACCCGCCAGGTCGCAGGCCTCGGCCAGCCAGCGCACGGCATGCCCGTTGACCGCCAGCGCCTCCGCCTCGCTCGCCTCTGCGTCGTCCACCGCGGTCCAGCCGGCGCAGTTGATCACGACTCTCGGCCGGTAGGCGGACACGAAGTCACGCACCGCGCGCCTGTCGCGCAGATCCAGCTCGGCCCGCCCGAGCGCGAGCACCGGCTCCCCCGTCAATGCCGCCCTGTCCAGGACGTCGGCGGCGAGCATGCCGCCGGCGCCCGTGATGAGCCACCTCATGCCGCCTCCCGGCGCAACCGATCGATCACGAGGTCCACCGGTCCCGGTGCTCGGCGTACCAGCGGACGGTGTCCTTCAGCCCCTGCTCGAACGGGATCTCCGGCCGGTAGCCGAGCGCCCGCAGCTTCGCGTCGTCCATCGAGTACCTGCGGTCGTGGCCCTTGCGGTCCTCGACGTACTCGACCGCGTCCCAGCCCCTGCCGCAGGCCTGGAGCAGGCGGCCGGTCAGCTCCTTGTTCGTCAGCTCGGCCGTGCCCGCGATGTTGTAGACCTCGCCCGGCTCCCCCTTCTCGGCCACCAGCCGGATGCCGGCGCAGTGGTCCGCGACGTGGATCCAGTCGCGGACGTTGCCGCCGTCGCCGTACAGGGGGACCTTCCGGCCGCGCATCAGGTTCGTCAGGAACAGCGGGATGAGCTTCTCCGGGTACTGTCCCGGCCCGTAGTTGTTGCCGCACCTGGTGATCGAGACGTTCAGGCCGTAGGTGATCGCGTAGGCCCGGGCGATCAGGTCGCCGGCGGCCTTCGACGCCGCGTACGGCGAGCGCGGGCGCAGCGGCGCGTCCTCGTCCCACGAGCCGATGTCGATCGACCCGTACACCTCGTCGGTCGACACCTGGACCACCTTCGGCACCCCGGCCTCCAGGCACGCCTGGAGGAGGGTCTGGGTGCCCAGCGCGTTGGTGCGCATGAACTCGGCCGCGCCCTCGATCGACCGGTCCACGTGCGACTCGGCCGCGAAGTTCACCACGAGGTCGTGGCCGGGGACGACGCTCCTGAGCAGCTCGGCGTCGCAGATGTCCCCGTGCACGAACTCGTGCCGCACTCCCTCAAGGTTGGCCCGGTTGCCGGCATACGTGAGCTTGTCCAGCACCGTGACGTACACATCGTGCAGATTGCGGACGAAGTGCGAGCCGATGAAGCCCGCACCGCCCGTCACCAGGATCCGGGTCATGAACTGATCTGTACCTTGCTGTGATCGCCCAGCACGAGACGGTGGGCTCTGGGCGTGTTGGGCGCGGGGGTGACCTCGACGTCGTGGCCGATCAGCGACGACTCGATGCGGCCGACCCCGGCGATGGAGGCTCTGGGCAGCACGATCGAATACTCGATCTCGCTGCCGGTGACGGCGCAGTCGGCGCCTATGGAGGTGAAGGGGCCGACGTAGCTGTCACGGATCCGCGCGCCGTGGCCGATGATCACCGGGCCGACGATCCTGGACCGCTCGACCACGGCCCCCTCCGCGACGACCACCCGGCCCACCAGCTCGCTGGCGCCGTCCACCTGCCCGCGTACGCTCGGCTCGACCGACTCCAGGACCAGCCGGTTGACCTCCAGCATGTCGGTGACGTTGCCGGTGTCCTTCCAGTAGCCGGAGATCACCGAGGACTCGACGCGCAGGCCCGCCTCGATCAGCCACTGGATCGCGTCGGTGATCTCCAGCTCGCCCCGCCACGACGGCTTGAGCTCGGCCACCGCCTCGTGGACGGCCGGGCTGAACAGGTAGACGCCGACCAGCGCCAGGTCGCTCTTGGGGCGGGCGGGCTTCTCCTCCAGGCCGACCACCCGGCCGGAGGCGTCGAGCTCGGCCACCCCGAACTGGCGCGGGTCACCGACCCTGGTGAGCATGATCTGGGCGGCGGGCCGCTCGCGGGCGAACCTGTCCACCAGGTCGTTGATGCCGCCCACGACGAAGTTGTCACCCAGGTACATGACGAAGTCCTCGTCGCCCAGGAACTCCCTGGCGATCAGCACGCCGTGCGCGAGCCCGAGCGGGGCCTCCTGCCGCAGGTACGTGACCTGCAGCCCGAAGGCCGAGCCGTCCCCCACGGCGGACTCGATCTCCGCGTGGGTGTCGCCGACCACCAGGCCGAGCTCCCTGATGCCCGCCGCCGCGATCGCCTCCAGCCCGTAGAAGAGGACCGGCTTGTTCGCGACCGGCACCAGCTGCTTGGCCGAGGTGTGCGTGATGGGCCGGAGCCGTGTGCCCGACCCCCCGGCGAGCACGAGTGCTTTCACCGCTAGTAAGCCCCTTCTCCACGGGTGACGACGGACCAGGTCTTCCAGAGGATCTGCAGGTCGAGGATGAGCGACCAGTTCTCCACGTACCGCAGGTCGAGGCGTACGGACTCCTCCCAGCTCAGGTTGGAGCGGCCGCTGACCTGCCAGAGCCCGGTCATGCCCGGCTTGACCACCAGCCGGCGACGGACGTCGGCGCCATACTGGCCCACCTCCTCCGGCAGCGGCGGGCGGGGGCCGACCAGGGACATCTCTCCTCGGAGCACGTTCAGCAGCTGGGGCAGCTCGTCGAGCGAGTATTTCCGCAGGAAAGCGCCTACCCGCGTGATTCTTGGATCGTTCCTAATCTTGAAGAGCACGCCGTCGAACTCGTTCGCTTCCAGAAGTGCGCTCTTGAGCCGCTCCGCATCAACCACCATCGTACGAAATTTCACTACATGGAACTCTTTGCCGCCTTTGCCGACCCTAACCTGGTGGAACAGCGCCGGCCCCTGGCTGGTGAGGCGGATCACCAGCGCGATGGCCAGCAGCGGCAGCGCCAGGAGCAGCAGGGCGGTCGCCGCGACCAGGCGGTCGAAGACGGTCTTCGCGACCTGCTTGGTGCCGTCGAACTCGGGGTGCTCCAGGTGCAGGAGCGGCATCCCCGCGACCGGCCTGATGCTGATGCGCGGCCCGGCCACGTCCATGAGCGCGGGGGCCACGAAGAGGTCGGTGCGCGCGGTCTCCAGGCTCCAGGCCAGCCGGCGCAGCGCGGCCCCGTCCAGCTCCGGGCAGGCCAGCACGGCCACGGCGTCGGCCTGCACGCGCTCGACCACCGTGGCCACGTCGCCGAAGGAGCCGAGCACGGGGATGCCGTCGAGGTCGATGTCCATCGCGCTGTCCGGAAGGCAGGCTCCCACCACCTGCATTCCGTGGTGCGGCTGCCGCCTGAACTGCATCACCAGGTCGAGAATCGACTCCCGGTGCCCGACCGCGATCACCTGACGCATGTAGTCGCCCACCGCTCTCCTTCGGTGGAGACGCTTACGCATCCGGTAGCGGAAGTACAGCGTGGACAGCAGCGCCAGCGGCAGCATCGCCATCACGAAACTGCGGGCGACCGCGGTCTGCGTCGCGTAGGCCAGGATGGCGACGGTCGCCATCAGGCCGACACCGCCGTTGAAGACGGCCTTGAACTCGTCCGTTCCCTCGCCGTTGGCACGCTGCCGGTACGCGCCGCCCATCATGAGCGCGACGGGCCAGGCGGCGATCAGGCCGAGTCCGAGCATGAACTCGACCCACGGTATGAACACCCCGGCGATGAGCCGGATGCTCAGCACGCATACGCATGCCAGCAGCGCGCATGTCGTATCACCGCCTAACAGGAGCCGTAGGTACGCGCGCGTCCAGATGCTCGACGCGCGGCGTGGCACGGCCCCGAGGAGCACGACAACGGACTCCCCAGTCCCCACCCTCATAGCACCACCCTGAGAACTCTTGTGCACCGCGATAACAGGACGTTCCTTGAACCACATGGGTTGACATGTCCCACGCACAATCAAGGGCGGCGGCCCCCACTAAAGAGTAAAGATCGATTCCGGTACGGGGAATAACGTCCAATGTCCACAATCGGACGAGGGCTCAGCAGCTGAAGGGCTTGACGGAACGATCCATAAGTGCAGCGGTCTAGCTGGCAAAATGTACGGTTTACGGTGGAATTTCGGCAGGTTGCCGCCGAATCAAGCCGCTAGTCGTACTCCAGATCCGGCAATGCGGACGGCGGGTCAGGACTGCGCCAGACGACCACAACCCCGTCATGCGCGGAGTCGGCGGCCAGGGCCAGCCGATCGAGGTCGAAGTCCGGCAGATAGCGCAGCCGCGCCAGGAAGGTGGCGTCCGTGGCCGAACGCGGCACGACACAACCGTCGCCGTCGCGGTCGAGCAGGATGTAGAGGACGTCCTCCCCGACTTCGGTGACGACACGGACCTCCACCACGTCCTCCCAGGCGAGAGCCTCGACGCTACCGTCCGCGTAGTGACGGGTGACGCCCTCTTCCGTGACATATACGTAGGAGTCCGGCATCGGATTGCCGTGCATGGGCGCGATTCTTGCGAGTTCAGGGGCTGTCCCGCAAGGGTTCGCGCACAATGGTGCGGTTGACTCCCTCAGTGGCCGCCCCAGGAGTGGCTGAGATGCGCGGCCACCGCCGCCCTGGCCGCGTCCTCCGGGCCGTCGGCGATGGCGTCGAGCAGTTCGCGATGCTCGCGCACCAGGACGTCCCGGTCCGTGTAGACCTCCCGGAGCCGCACCGTCCCGAGGCGCGTCTCCGCGGCCAGGACCGCATAGAGCCGTTCGAGCCGGGGGCTCCCCACCGCCTCGATCAGCGCCTGGTGCATCGCCATGTGCTCGGCCACGCACTCCGACCAGGGCGCGTCGGCGGGCAGGGCCGCCATCCGGTGCAGTGCGGCCTCCGCCCCGGGGACCCGCTGACCGGCCACGGCCTGCGCCATGAGGTCTTCGAGCGGCCTGCGTACGTACATGAGATCGTCGAGGTCCGAAAGCGTCACCTCGGGGACATAAGCGCTGCGGTTGCGCTCGCGTCTCAGCAGCCCCTCGTGGACGAGGCTCGCCAGCGCTTCCCGCACGGTCGGCCTGGCGACGCCGTACGAGGCGGCGATCTCCTGCTCGGGCAGCGGGGTGCCGGGCGGGATCTCGCCGGACAGCACCCTGCTGCGCAGGGCGTCGGCGAGCGCGCCGACGGTGGAGACGGGTCTGAGCGGCAACGTCACGGCTGCGACTCTAGCTCCCTTTCCGGCACAAGCTCTTGGTCGCGTACTTTCTCCGGGATCGCCACGGCCACCAGGCTCAGCGCGAGGAGCACCAGGCCCGCGATCGAGATCGGGGCCAGCCGCTCGCCGAGCACCACCAGGCCGAGCAGCGCCGCGACGGCCGGCTCCGCCAGGGCCAGCGTGGCGGCCGTGGCCACCGGCGTGGTCCGCAGGCCCCTGCCGTACAGGAAATAGGACAGGGCTGTGGTGCCGAGGCCCAGGTAGACGACGGCGAGCAGCCCGCGCGGCTCGCCCATCCAGGCGACGCCGTTCGCCAGCAGGACGGGCAGCATGATCAGCGCCGCGCCGCCGAACATGACCCCCATGACCGCGTTGGACTCGGCCCCGCGGCCGATCGCCCGCGCCGCCATGACCGCGTAGAAGGCGTAGAGAACGCCGCCGAGCAGCGCGAACAGCAACCCCGAGACCGTCTGCCCGCCGGCCTCGGCCCCGCCTCCGACGATGAGCGCGGCGCACCCGCAGATGGCCGCCGCGGTCGCCGCGGCCCACCGCCCGCTCGGCCGGTGACCGTGGAGGAGCCAGGACAGCAACCCCGTGAAGACGGGCCCGCTGCCGATCGCCACCACGGTGCCGATGGCGACCCCCGTGCGGCCGACGGCGGCGAAGAAGCAGAGCTGGTACGCGGCCACCGCGACGGCGGCCAGCAGCAGGCCCGGCCTGATCGCCTTCCTGACACCGGCCCCGGCCACGAGCGCGAGCGCCGTCCCCCCGATGACCAGCCGCGCGGCGGCCAGCGCGACGGAGTCGGCGGAGACGAGCAGTCCTGCCGTCCCGGCCGTGCCCCAGAGCACGGAGGCAGCGACAACGGCGAGTGGTCCGTTTCTCATGCTCGCCATTGTCTGACAATTAGACAATTTCGTCCAGTTGCTGGTCGATCAGCCGCCCCGCCGGGGCCACCACCTCCCCCGCGTAGTCGTCCAGCACGGCCAGGGCGTCGTGGATGTCCGGCACGCTCTTGCGCGGGAGCTCGAACAGCGTCTCGTCCTCCGCGGTGATCGACCCCTCGAGGTGGAAGGCGCCGGCGGAGACGGCGATGGAGACCTCGAAACGGACCTCGCGGCCGTCGGGCAGCGTGAGGCCGGTGCCGACGCGGGCGCCCGCGGGCGGGAGGAAATAGGAGAAGGGCTCGCTTCTGGCGAACGGGTGACGTAATTCCGCGAGCATCCCTGACGCCCGGCTCAGGGCTTCCAGGAGACCGGCTGCGGCCAGGCTCTCGCTGTCCACCAAGAAAGGGTAGATCAGCGGGGCGGTACGTGGCCAACGGGTCAGCTGTGCGTGACGGTCACAGAGCAGCAAGGAAGACGGCGATCGGCGGGTCGGTCATGGGGCCGGGGAGGTGGCGATCGGGGGGTCGGTCGCCAGGCGGGCGTGGCGTTCGACGTCGTGGCGGACGCCGTCGTGACGGAGCTTGCCGCGTTCGATGCCCTCCGGCCGGAACCCGGCCTTCGTGGCGACCCGGCACGACGCCGGGTTGTTGACGCGATGCCCCAGCTCCAGCCGGTAGAGCCCCAGCTCGCCGAACGCCCACCGGGCCAGCTCCCCGGTGGCCGCCGCGGCGATGCCGCGCCCCCTGGCCTCGGGCAGGACCCAGTAGGACACCCAGCCGTTGTCGTGCTCGTCGAGGCGGGACAGCGCGACGTTTCCGACCACCTGCTCACCCTCGGGGCCCCCGACCGTGACGGCGAACGCGTGGCCCACCCCCTGCCAGGCGGTGATCCACCCGGCGGCGTCCTTGAGCGTGACGACGGGCCAGGACGCCTGCGTCCGCAGGTCCGGCGCCCGGAAGGCCCTCAGCACGACCGGCGCGTCGTCCGCGCGCCACTCCCGCAACCGAACGTGTACAGCGCCCACAATGCCCGACATTACCCGTAATGCACCTATAACGCGCCCTGCCCGATTTGATGCGCGGCCTCGAACTCGGCCACCATCGCCTTCGGCGCGGTCAGGCACCAGGCCTCGGCCACCAGCTCGAACAGCTCGTCAGAGTCGATCTTGTCGAGGTGCACCACCACCCAGCCGAACCGCCCGGCCGTGAACTGCACCTCGAACACCTCGGGCCGCTCGGCCACCAGCGCGATCTGCTCCTCGATCGTGGCCTTGAGCCCGACGGTCTCGGTCGCCTCCCACAGATAGCCGAAGCCCTTGTCGCGGACCTTGAGGCCGATCCACTCGCCGCCGTGGCTCATGCGGACCCCGGGCAGCTCGTCCAGCAGCTGGAGGAACTCATCGACGCTCACACCCATGCCCGCCTGTCTACCAAACCCGACCGACAGTTCCGACCGCGGCGCCGGAGCCCACTAACGTGAGAGCGATGGCCGACACACGTACCAAACTGCTCGATGCCGCGCTGGAGACGCTCAAGGAGCACGGCATCGCCGGCGTCTCCGCCCGTACGATCGCAGCGGCGGCGGGCGTCAACCAGGCCCTCGTCTTCTACCACTTCGGCAGTGTCGACCAGCTCCTCGCGGCCGCCGTCGAGCACGGCTCCCAGCAGCGCATCGCCCTCTACCGCGCCCGCTTCGCCGCCGTCACCACCCTCCGCGAGCTCCTCGACCTCGGCCGCGCGCTGCACGCGGAGGAACGGGCGGAAGGCACCGTCGCCGCCCTCGCGCAGGTCCTCGCGGGCGGCCAGACCGATCCCAAACTCGCACCGGCCACCACCACCGGCCTCAACCTGTGGATCGAGGAGGTCGAGCAGGCCCTGGGGAGGGTGCTGGCCAAGTCGCCGCTGGCGGAGTTCGTGGACGTGGCGGGCCTGGCCAAGGCCACGGCGGCGGCGTTCGTGGGCCTGGAGCTCTACGAGGGAGTGGACCCGGACGGCGCGAACCAGGCGTTCGACGCCCTGGAGAGCCTGGCGGGCCTGGTGACGGCCCTGGAGGACATGGGCCCCCTCGTACGCCGCGCCGCCCGGGCCAAGCTGCGCCGTCACTCGTAGTAGCGCACCTCCAGCACGTTGCCGTCGGGGTCGGGGAAGAACATCGTCTCGGGGGCGATACCCTGCGCGCCGAAGGAGTTGACGCCGGAGCCCGTGATCTCGACCCCGTGCCGCTTCAGCCTGACCTGCAGCTCGTCGAAATCCTCCTTTCCGACGGCCAGGCAGAAGTGATTGATCGGATGCCCGGCGCTGCCCTTGACCCCGGTGCCCTCGTCCACTCCCATGGAGGCGTCATACGCCATCAGGTCGAGGATGGTCTCGGCCGAGATCCGTACACTCGGAAACGCCGTCTTTCCCTCGCGAAACGCCTCGGCCCGCACCCCTGGCAGGCCGATAACCTGCTCGTAGAAATGCAGGGAATCGAGCTGGTCGGAGACCCAGCAGACGAGATGGTCCAGCCGCACGTCCATGCATACCTCCGCTTCTGCCGCCCCGAATCCCCCTGTCCACCTGCGGTTCCATGGTTGGACGGTGATTCAGCGGCCGACACCGGCCTGCGCCGTACTCATTTCATAATGAAAGATCCGGATGACAGCGAAGTAAACACGGCAGGTCCGGCGGCGACCGCACCGCGCCAATTGAGAAATGCGAATCCGGTGTGGATGCTCCGCGCAGAAGTGTGGACTCGGGGCCAACGACACCAACGCACCCGTCCGGCAGCCTGATCAGGCACGCGAAAACGAGTGTCAGGAGATTGAGCATGCCTTCGATCCGGGATCGCGGCGGTGGCGGTGACCGCCGCGACCCTGGCCGGCGGGGCGGTCCTCGTCTCGTCCCCCGCGCACGCGGGGTTTGGTACGGAAAGCGGTTCGACAAGTTCGTGGTGCAGGCGCGCCTCGAGCGCGACGACCGGGTGATCGCCAGCCAGTCGTGCGATCTCACCGATGAGATCAACAACGAATTCGATGGCTCGGACACCTGCACGACGAGCTACGTGACCAGCAGCGCCCAGGACGGCTGGATCGGCGACGGCAAGGTCACGTACAACATCGACGGCGACGGCAAGTCCGATTTCACCTGGAACCTGCACAGCTCGGGGGAGGTCAAGGTCCTGCCGGACGGCACCGAGGTGGGCGACGAGCCCGAGCAGGAGCCGGCGCCCGACCCCGAGGACACCCCGGAGCCCGCCGCGCAGTGACCGGTACGGGGGCGCCGGTCGTTCCCGTACCGGCTCAATCCGGCGAGGCGCCGCCGGTTCTCGTCGCCTCGGCGGCCAGGCGGGCCATCGTCAGGACGCCCTCCTGCTGCGCACTCGTCACGGCGGGTTTGTCGCCCTTGGGAAATTTCTTCGAGTAGTACAGCTTGACCAGCCGGTCGCCGACCCTGAACACGAGGGTGCTGAACGCGTCGTTCAGATTGACCCCTTCGACGGCGAAGGCCTCGTCGCCGAGACCGACCACGTCCCTCGGCGGCAGGTCCTCCGGGTCGGGGTCCTCCAGAACGCCGCCGCCCGCCGCGGACGTTTCGGCCAGTCGCCTGGCGGCGTAGATCTCCCGCGCCACCTCCGGCCCGGGCCTGCCCTGTCTCGGCGCGAACGTCTCGACCGTCAGGGAGAGAAAGTCGTCGTCCGCCGACCACGTGCAGCCGCCTGACACGGCGGTGGGCTTCCCCGGGGCCGGCAGGAGGGGCGCCACCTGCGCGAGAGTCAGCAGGTCGCAGGGGGCTCGGGTCGCAGAGGGCGAGGGTGACGGCGTTCGGACGGGCTGGCCGCGCAACGCCATGGCGGCCACCACGGCCGTACCGGCCAGCACCAGCGCACCGGCCACCACGGCGACCCGCCTGTGCCGCCCGCTCGCGAAAACAGGCGGTTCAGCCGGCTCGGGTGGTTCAGGAGCGAGCGGCAGGCCGTCGGCGATCCGGCCGAGGTCCCGACGGAGCCGATCGGCGTCCGGGCGGACGGCGGGGTCCTTGGCCAGGAGCGCGAGCAGCAAAGGGCCGAGCGGCCCCGGGAAGGACGGTTCGGCCGGCGGTTGGGTGAGCACCGCGCCGAGCACCGCCATCGGGGTGTCCCGGTGGAAGGGCGGCCGGCCCTCCGCAGCCGCGTACAAGGTGGCGCCCAGCGACCACAGGTCCGCCGGAGGGCCGTCCTCCGCCCCTCTGAGCCGTTCCGGCGCCATGTATCCCGGGGAGCCGACCAGGTCGCCGGGCGCGGTCAGCCCAGGGTCGCCGGCGTACGCCGCGATGCCGAAGTCGGTGAGCAGCGCCTGCCCGTCCGGTCCGATCATGACGTTGGCCGGTTTGACGTCGCGGTGCAGGATGCCTCGCCGGTGCGCGTGGGTGAGGGCGTCGAGCATCCGTACCCCGATCGCGGCGACCCGCTTGGGCGGCAGCCTGTCCTCGGCGCGCACCACCTCCTCCAGGGTGCGCCCCGCGACCAGGTCCATGACGATCCACGGCAGGCCGTCCTCCTCCACCACGTCGTGGACGGTGACGATCGCCGGGTGCCGGAGCCGCGCGGCGACACGTGCCTCGCGCAGGGCGCGTTCGCGCAGCTCCGCCAGCCGGTCCGCGGACACCTCCTCCTTCGGGCGCAGCTGTTTGATCGCCACCTCGCGGTCGAGCAGCTCATCACGGGCCTGCCACACGGCGCCCATGCCGCCTGCCCCGAGCAGCCTGGCCAGCCGATACCGCCCTGCCAGCAGGTGCTCGGTCATGCCCGCCTGCTGAGCTCGTACGTGACCCATCGGGCGGCACGCAGCGCCCCGGCCGCCAGCCGGCCCTCGGGGTCCTCCTTGATGTCGCCGGAGTAGGCGATCTTGACCACCACGTTGCTCACCCGTACCACGACCTCGTGGGAGAGCCGGAAGGCGCGCGGCCCCTGGTAGGAGAACGCCTCGTCACCGAGACCGGGCAGCGCGCGATACCCGGAGGGTGTGGCCTCTCTCAACCTCCTGAAGTGGTCACGACTGCGGGCGAGCTCGGCGACCGGAAAGTGCTTGAGCTCGATGTCGACACCGCGCCGCAGCGCCGTGGGAACGCCCGCTCCGAAGGTGGTGCTCCAGTGGCACTCGGCGGAGTTCGGGCCGTCCAGCTGCTCATCGGTGATGAACGGGGCAGGGACGAGCTCGGCGAACTGGGCGTCGGTGAGCAGCCCGCAGGCGACCGGCGACGTCACGATGTAGCCCCGGGCGGCGGCGGCTCTGTTCACGTCGAATCCCGCCTTCACCCGGGCGCCGAGTACTCCGGCGCCACCGGCCAGCACGACGGAGCAGGCGGCCACGGCGGCGACAACGCTCCGGGGAACGATCAACAGTCTGCGGTCCGGGCGGCCCGCGGCGATCCGCCGCAACCGCCTGCCCAGCTCGCGCGGGCGGGGCCGGTCCAGGGGGTCCTTCGCGAGCAGCGCCTCCAGCAGCGGGGTGAGCGGGCCCGCGTGCACCGGCGAGGCAGGCCGCTCGGTCAGGACAGTGCCCGTGGTGGCCAGCGCGGTCGTCCCCCGGTACGGAGGCGCGCCTTCGACCGCGGCGTACAGGGTCGCCCCCAGCGACCACAGGTCCGAGGCCGGTCCCGGCTCGCCCGCCAGGCACTCGGGCGCGGTGAAACCCGGGACCCCCGCGGACGACCCCACGCCCGCACCGAACCCGGCGAGCCTGGCCCGGCCGTCACCGGCGATCACCACGGCGGCCGGGCTGACGGCGCCGTGCAGGACACCCCGGCGATGGGCCGCGACCAGGGCCGCCAGCAGGTCCAGTCCGAGCGCGGCCATCCGCTCGACGGGCAGCCGCCCCTGGTCGGCGAGGACCTGGGCCAGGCTGGCACCGTCCTCCAGGCCGGTGACGGTCCACAGCCGGTCGCCGGCCGTGACCAGGTCGTGGACCACGGCGACCGGGGCGTTCCCGATGGCGTCCACGGCGCTGAGCCGCTCGATCACGTGCTCGCGCCACTCGGCCGGATCGGTCCCGGCGGGCGCGGGCAGTTCTTGCGCCAGCACGTCACGAGCGAGCAGGTCGTCGTGGGCCAGCCAGGCGGGGCCGCCCATCCCGTCCGCCCCGAGCAGGACGCGCAAGCTGTACCTGCCGTTCATCACTCCAGGCCCTCCACACTGCGGCGTGCCAGCTCGATCAGGCGCTCGTTCAGCGGGCCGAGGACCTCCGCCTGCTGCGTGACGTCCTGCAGCGTGTAGTCGACCGAGACCACGACGGTGTCGAGGCGATAGACGACGTTGGAGTAGAGCAGGTAGCGCCCACCCAGCCCCTTGCCCAGGCCTGCGAACAGGACCGCCTCGTCGCCGAGGCCGGAGACGGGCGTGACAAGCCGGCCCGCGGGGTCGACGGGCAGGAACCGCTCACGCAGGCTCTCCAGCTTCTGCCGACGGCGGGCGAACTCCCGTACGGCCTGGTCCTCGTCGCTCCCATGCCACTTGGCCCACACGTATACGAGGGGGTTCTGGCCGGCTTTGAGCGCCGCGTCGCCCGTCATGATCCGGCACTGGCTAACCGCCGGGTCGGGCGGGTTGGACGTGAAGGGCGTCGTCCTGGGCTGCGCGACCAGTGTCTGAATGTCCTTGACCGTGAGCAGGCCACAGGCCTGGACCGGCGCCATGACATGCCGAGGCCGCGAGTTGACGACGGCGAGCGTCGCGGCGGTCACGGCGACGGCGCTCGCGCAGGCGGCGGCCACGACGAGCTTCCGGCGCCGCCTGCGGCGCAGGTCGAGCCGCATCACCAGCCACGGCGTGCCCCCTTCGACCACGAGATCGTGGACGGCCGTGAGGGCCACCGCGCGGCTCTGCACCGCCTGACCCGCTGCGGCGAACTCCGCCGCCACGTCCTCCTCGGACGTCCCCCGCGCCGGCGTGACGGCGACCTCCCTGCGCAGCAGCTCGTCACGGGCCCGCCAGATGCCCGTGTCACCCAGCCGGTCCGTCAGGCGGTAGCGTCCGGCCAGTACCTGCTCCTCCGTCACCGGGCTCACCCCACCCGCTCCAGTGC
This sequence comes from Nonomuraea sp. NPDC051941, assembly GCF_044593615.1. Classification (NCBI taxonomy): domain Bacteria; kingdom Bacillati; phylum Actinomycetota; class Actinomycetes; order Streptosporangiales; family Streptosporangiaceae; genus Nonomuraea; species Nonomuraea sp. NPDC051941. Next base: position 22,345 of record NZ_JBIUCF010000052.1, on the reverse strand, counting down.
CCGGACCGTCCACGTGGCGGCCTGCCTGGAGCCCCGTTCCAGCCGCCCGCCACGGTCGGGGTGGCGCCGTAGGCCCGGTAGTCGATCTCGGCGATCAGGTTGTCGAGCCGGACGACCGTGCTCCGGGCGAACCCCGGCAGCGCGCTCATGTCGCCGCGCGCCGCGTACGCCTGGTCGCCCAGCCCCGTCACGGGTGACGGGGAGGTGGCGTCCGCCCGCAGCGCCTCGACGTACTCCCTGGCCCGGGCCTGGCTCGGCAGGAGCCGCAACCTGATCACCAGGCCGTGCCGGGGTTTCTTCGCGGTGTCGACCGAGTCCCACTCGCACCCGCCGCGCCCGTCGCGCCGGCTGAACGGGTCGCGGACCAGCGCGCCGAACTGGGCCTTCGTGAGCAGCCCGCAGGCGTACGGCACCTCGGCGAACCGCCCGGAGACCGGCTCGGCCGTGAGCGGCGCCTCGGGAGGGGGCAGAGCCGGGCGGCCGGGAGCCGCGGCGGCGGGCAGCCGGCTGTAGAGCACGCCGACGGCGGCGGCCAGACCGATCAGCATCACCACGACCAGGACCGCCATCGGCCTGGAGACGGCGACGCCACCTTTTCCTGTCATCGGCTCATCCCCCGTGGTTCAGCGCGGTCGCGACCCACTGGGCCGCGGTCCGCGCGCGCCGCTCGATCAGTTCGGCGTCGTCGGCCTCGTTGATGTTGGCGTACGTCACCCTGAGGACCACGTTGGAGACCCTGAAGGTCACCTCGGATGCGATCCGGCCGCCCATCCATCGGTCGTTGGTGTGCACGAGCACCGCTTCCTCGCCCACTCCGGCGACCGGGACCCCGGCCGACGTCCGCACAGTGGTCCGTTTCAGGCCGATCTCCGCCCACTGCATGGCCGCCCACGTGCTCGTGTCGGAGTACTGGGATCGGTGGCCGACGAAGGTGTGATGGCCCTTCCGCGGGGTCCTGCCCCACGGCTCGTCGCCGACGATCCCCACCGACACCCCTGACCCTTCGGGCAGGACGGTGTCCTCCGTGAAACGCCGGACGGTGTCGGAGCCCGCGGGAACCTCGTCACCCTTCTTGAACCGGTGCCCGGGCCCCTTGACCGTCCAACTGCAGCTGGAGCCTTTCCAGCTTCCGCCGGTATCGGCCGCCTTCGGGAGTAGTCGCCGAACCTGCTCGGGCGTGAGGAGCTCGCACAGTTTGACGGGGACACCGAACCTGCCCGGCTCGTCGATCGGGTCGGTGACCGGCTTCGCGGCGGCCACGGGCAGGGCCGCCGTACCGGGAGCGCCGAGCAGGAAACCGGCGGCGGCCGCGAGCACGCTGGCGATCACGGTCCCCGCGAGCAGGGTGCCCGCCTTGACGCGGCGACGGCCCGCCTGTCGCCGCTCGGCCGTCACGACGCCCGCCTCACCGCGTACGGCGTCGCCGGGGCGTTCGTGCGCTTCGACGGCGGCGGCTTCCGCCAGCATCGCACCGGCCGTGGCGGCATCGGGCCTGGCCTCCAGGGACGCGTCCAGCAGGCCCATCAGCACAGGCACCAGCGAGCCCGCCAGCACGGGCGGGCGCGGCCGCCCGGTCAGCACCGCGGCGAGCACCGCCATCGGCGAGTCACCCGAGTACGGCGGCACGCCCTCGACCGCCGTGTAGAGCGTGGCGCCCAGCGACCACAGGTCCGACGCCGGCCCGGCGGGCTCGCCGCGCAGGAGTTCCGGCGCGATGTAGCCGGGCGACCCGACGACCACCCCCTCCGTGGTGATCGCCACCTGCCCCTCGACCGTGGCGATGCCGAAGTCCGTGAGAACGGTGTGGCCGTCCTGGTGCAGGAAGACGTTGGCGGGCTTCACGTCCCGATGCAGCACCCCGGCCTCGTGCACGAACGCCAGCGCCGCCAGCACCTCGCCGCCGATCGCCGCGACCCGCCCGGCGGGCAGCGGGCCCTCCTCCTCGACCGCCTCCTGCAGCGACCTGCCGTCCAGCGCCTCCATGACCAGCCACGGTTTGCCGTCCTGCGAGATCACATCATGGAGGGCGACGACGCCCGGATGCCGCACCCTCGCGGCCACCCGCGCCTCGCGCAGCACCCGCTCGCGGGTCTCCGCCTGTTCGGCGAGCAAGGTGACCTCCTTGACCGCCACGTCACGGTCGAGGAACTCGTCCCGGGCCAGCCAGACAGTACCCATGCCGCCACTGCCGAGCCGCCTGAGCAACCGATATCGACCCGATAAGACGATATTCGGGGCAGAGGTCATGGATCAGCAGAGTAGCGACCGACTCTTCAATTGATCTAGAGACGCTGTTGCCTGCCGGCGTCAGGGATGGTGATCAAGCCTCGACTATCCTCACGTCGGGGAGCTGGTTCCGCTGGAGGTCGCCGGTGAGTTCTGAAGGTCTGACGCGGGCCAGGTTCCGCCTTCTCGGCCCGGTGGAGCTCCAGACCGATACCGGACACGTCGTCCTGACCGGCAAGCAGGGGGCGTTGCTGACGATCCTGCTGCTGAGCGCCAACCGCGTGGTGTCCGTCCAGCGGCTGGCGGAGTCGCTGTGGGGCGAGCCGCTGCCGAATTCCCCTTCCTCCCGCGTCAGGATGCTGATCTCCGACCTCAGGAAGACGTGCGCCGCCGCGGGGGACGAGCTGATCCGTACGCAGCGGCCCGGGTACGTCGTGCGGCTGGCACCCGACCAGCTCGATCTGGCCAGGTTCCTCGACGGTGTGGCGCGGGCCCGCAAGGCGGCGACCGCAGGCGACCCGGAGACCGCGGTGACCCGCTACGACGAGGCGCTGGGCCTCTGGCACGGGGCGCCGCTGGTGGGGATCGACGGCTCCTTCGTCCCGGCGGAAGTGGCCAGGCTCGAGGGGCTGCGGCTGGAAGCGGTGGAGGAGCGGGGCTCGGCCATGCTCGCGACGGGCAGGCACGCCGAAGCCGTCACCGAGCTCACCGCGGTCGTCGCGGACCATCCCCTGCGCGAGTCGGCGCACGGTCAGCTCATGCTCGCGCTGCACCGCAGCGGCCGGCGCGCCGACGCCCTGGCGGTCTACCGGAGACTGCGCGAACGGATCAGCGAGGAGCTGGGGCTGGAGCCCGAACGCGAGCTGCAACAGCTTCACCAGCGGATCCTCACCTCCGACAGCACGCCGGAACCCCGGCCACGTCCGGTGCTCTCGCCGATCCCCCGGCAGTTGCCCGCTCCGCCACCGCACTTCGTCGGCCGCGAACGCGAACGCGCCGAGCTGGACCGCCTCGCCCGCGACCGGACCAGGAACAGCGTGGCCATCGCCGCCATCAGCGCCACCGGGGGGATGGGGAAGACCTCGCTGGCCCTGCACTGGGCGCACGACAACAGCGACCTCTTCCCCGACGGCCAGCTCTACGTCAACCTCCACGGGTTCGACCCCGGCAGCGACCCCCTGCCGGCCCATGTGGCGCTGCGCCATTTCCTCGGCTCTCTCGGTGTCCCGGCGGCGGCCATCCCGGCCGGCGAGGAGGCCCAGGCCGGGTTCTACCGGTCGCTGGTCGCCGACCGCCGCCTGCTCGTCGTCCTCGACAACGCCCGCGACGTGGCACAGGTCGAGCCGCTGCTGCCCGGCAGCCCCGGCTGCGTCGTCGTGATCACCAGCCGCAACCGCCTCCCGGGCCTGAACGCCACCCGCGGCGCGAGCCTGATCGGGCTGGACGCCCTCACGCCCGCCGAGACGCGCCGCCTGCTCGGCCACCACCTGGGCGAATCGAGGATCGGCGCGGATCCCGACAGCGCGGCCGCCCTCGTGGAGCACAGCGGCGGCCTCCCTCTCGCGATCAGCGTGCTCTCCGCGCGCGCGGCCATGCACCCCGGCTTCCCCCTGTCGGTCCTCGCCGAGGAGCTGAGCAGCCCCGCCACCCGCCTCGACGCCCTGCAGACCGGTGATCTGAACGCGGACCTGCGGGCCGCGTTCAAGTCCTCGTACGAGGCCCTCCACCCCGGCACCGCCCGGCTGTTCGCGCTGCTGGGTCTGGCGCCGTGGCCGGACATCAGCCTGCGGTCGGCCGCCGCGCTCGCCGGCCTGCCCGCCTCCCGGACCAGGGTGTCGCTGCGGCGCCTCGAAGCCGCCAACCTGATCCAGCAGCACCGTCCCGGGCGGTATCGCACGCATGACCTGGTCCGCCTCTACTCCGCCGAACGCGCGCAGTCCGATCTGCCCGATCACGAGCGGGCGGAGGCGCTGACCCGCCTGGTCGACGCCTACGTGGTCACCGCGTGCGCCGGCGACCGGCTGCTGAACCCCAATCGTCCCTTCGCCGCGCGGATCTCCGGCGAGGCCGCGCGGGAGGAGTTCGAGGACGCCGCGTCGGCCTGGGCGTGGTTCGAGGACGAGCAGTCCAGCCTCATCGCCGTTCAGCGGCACGCCGAGAGGCTGGGCCTGGACGCGGCCGTCTGGCGGCTGGCGTGGGCGATGGACACGTACCACAAGCGGTGCCAGCACGAGCTGCGCACCCGGTCCTGGGAGACGGCCCTGGCCGCCGCCGAGCGGCTGGGCCAGCCGGGCCCCCGGGCCTTCTCCCATTGGTATCTCGGGTACGCCTACGCTCAGGACTCCCGGGCCGACGACGGCCTGGAGCACCTGCTGCTCGCGTTCGAGCTGTTCGAGCAGGAGGAGGACCTCGCCGGGCAGGCGCACACCAGCCACACCCTCGGGTTCGCCTGGCTGGAGCGGGGCGCACCGGAGCGCGCGCTCCCGGCCATCGAGAACGCCCTGCGCCTCCAGCGCGAACTCCGAGACCCCCTCTGGGAGGCCAACGCGCTCAGCGCCGCCGGCTGGTGCCACGCCAAGCTCGGCCACTACCCGCAGGCGCGGTCGTACTGCGAGCAGGCTCTGGAGCTGTTCCAGAAGCACGAGGACCTGAACGGCGAATCCGCCACCCTCGACAGCCTCGGCTACATCGCCCACTGGGCGGGACAACATGACCAGGCGCTCGATTACTACGGCCGATGCCTCGAACTACGCGAGGAACTCGGCAACGCCTACCAGCGCGCCGACACCCTCGTCCGCATCGGCGACGTCCACCACGAAACGGGCCGGCCCGCCGCCGCCCGCGACGCCTGGCAGCGAGCGCTCGATCTCTACCACAAGCAGCACCGCGCGGTCGAAGCCGGGAACGTCCAGGAGAAGATCAGGCGCCTTGCCGCACCGCCTTCCGCTCCAGCCGGACCCTCAGGTCACGCGGCACCAGCAGACCGCTGAAGTCGGGCACCATCGCCGTCTCCTGCGTCCGCGCCAGGTTCATGCCGCTGACCAGCCAGGCCGTCGCCAACGTCAGCTGCATCATGCCGAGCTGGGTCCCCACGCACACCCTCGGCCCGGCGCCGAACGGCAGGTAGGTGTGCCTGACGGGCGCGGCACGAGGCTCCAGCCACCGTTCCGGCACCAGCTGGTCGGGGTCGGACCACCAGCGCGGATCTCGATGCAGCCGATACAGGCTGAACAGCACCTGATCCCCCGTCTTGAGACGCCACCCGTCGAGCTCGGTGTCGTGACGTACGGTCCTGCCGATCAGCCAGGTCGGCGGCCACAGCCTGAGCACCTCCTTGACGAACGCCTCGGTGTACGGCAGGTCCCCCATGACCGGGACCTCGCCGGCCGACGCGGCCTCGGCCTCCAGCCGGGCCAGCACGTCCGGCCGCGTGCTGAGCTCGTACACGATCCAGGTGAGCGCGGCGGCCGGGACGCCCAGGGCGGCCAGCATGATCCCGCGCAGGAACCGCTCGATCTGCAGGTCGGACAGCTGCTGATCGCCCGGGGCGAGCAGCACGGCGAGGAGATCCTGGGCGGCGGAGTCCCCGGCCGACCGGCGGCGGCGCACGATGTCGGTCATGAGCGCCAGGAGCCGCTTGCGGGAGCGGGCGAAGCGCCGCACCTTGCGCGACGGCCACCACGGCGGGAGCTGCAGCGAGTCGCGCGACAGGGGGTCGATGGCCGCGACGCTCTCGGCCAGCGTCTCCGGCACGCCTTCCGCGTCCGCGCTCAGGCAGAAGTCGGCGGTCGCCCGGCCGAAGAAGTCGGCCATCGTGGCGAGCACGTCGATGTCCCCGTCACCGACGGTCTTGAGGAAGATCTCTCGCAAGCGTTCGGCGTGCGCCTGCGCGACCCTCCGGTGCAGCCCCTGCCAGCCGGCGCGGCGGGTCGTCGTCCACAGCTCGGCGTCGGCCGCCATCCGCTCGGTGTCCGTGTTTCCCGCCAGCGGCGAATTCTCGGCCAGGAAGTCTCGGTTGGTCCTGGTGAGCAACGCATGCACCTGATCCGGTGAGGACACCACGATGGTGCGGGCGTCGAACGAGAAGACGTCCCCGTATTCACGGTGACACCGTTCCAGGAAACCGTTCCTGTCCCGGTCGTACTCCTCGGTGTTGCCGAACAACCAGTGCCCTCGGGGCCCGGGGGGCCGCTCCGAACCAGGTGCGTGCGTCACTCGTCGGCCCTCTTAGTTCCAGAAGTTCCAGTAGGTGTACATGCCTCCCATGCGGACCCGGCCCACGAGGCGGACGGTTGCGTGTCGGATGTGCTTCATGCGTAACCTCCGTAGCGCGACTGACGTCACTGACCACGATCGATCACGGGGCGCATGATCTCCGCATGAAACCCGCCTGCCCGTCGCTATCACTATGAGTAATGGTATAGTCACGTTCAGATATGGGAGTTGTCAGCGGATTGCCGCGTCACGTGGCTTGCGTGATGGACGGAAACGGGCGGTGGGCCGCGCAGCGATCGCTGCCGCGCACTGCGGGCCACGAGGCGGCGGAGGCCGCCGTCATGGACATCATCGAGGAGGCACGTTCGGCCGGCATCAGGTGGTTGAGCCTGTACGCCTTCTCCACCGAAAACTGGCGGAGGCCGGCGGGCGAGGTCGACATCCTGATGAGGCTCGTGCGCCGCGCCATCCGCAAGCACGCGCCGGCGTTGCACGCGCGGGGCGTCCGGTGCAGGTTCCTGGGCATGTCCGATCCGCGCATCCCACCGGCCCTGGTCCGGGACATCACCGACCTGATGACGCTCACCAGCGACAACAGGCAGATGACGCTGACGGTCGCCTTCGATCACGGGGGGCGCCGCGACATCGTGGAGGCCGCCCGCTCGCTGATCCGCGCCGACGTGCCGGCCGAGCAGGTCACCGAGGCCACCTTCGCCCGGCATCTCCCCTACTCCGACACGCCGGATGTGGACCTGGTCATCCGCACCTCCGGAGAGCAACGCATCTCCAACTTCATGCTCTGGCAAGTGGCCTACGCCGAGTGGGTCTTCCCGCAGGTGCTGTGGCCGGACTTCCGCGCGACCCACCTCTGGGAATGCCTTGACGCCTACCGATCGCGCCAGCGCCGGTTCGGCGATGTCCGTCAGTCGACCGCCGCCACGGGAGAGGAATCTCGATGAGCCAGAGCACCGCTGACGCCTTCGGGCCGGACTCGATGCTGCGCCGCCTCGTCAACGACGCGCGGTGGGGCCTCGCGGTGACCCGCGCCACGGTTCTGGAGGCCGCGCACCCGCAGATCGGCGCCGCGTTGATCGAAAACTCGACGTTCGTGGCGCATCCGTGGCGGCGGCTGCGCAACACCTTGGTGAGCATGCAGCGCGTGCTCGACCCCGACGAGCACGTTCGCACCCGGGAGGCGACCCGCCTCAACCGCCTGCACGCCCGCATGTCGGGCACCGATGCGCAAGGCCGCCCCTACGACGGAAAGGACGCCGAAGCCCGCGCCTGGGTGGTGGCGACCCTCTTCGAATCGACGGTGACGATGTACCGGCTGAGCGGCGAGTCGCTCGACGGACCCGCGCTCGAACGGCTCTATGCCGAGTTCCGTACGTTCCTGGCCCTGATCGAGGGCGACAGCGACCGGCTCCCCGCGACGGTGCGGGAGTTCTGGTCCTACTTCGACGACATGATCGACCACCGCCTGGAGAGCACCGAGGCCGTGCGCGTCATCGTCTACCGGCTCTTCGCCAACGTGCCCGCACCGCCCCTGCTGCGCAACCATCCCGCGGTGTGGGCCGCGGGCCGGACCGTGGCGGGCCCGGTAGCCGCCGCGATCACCATCGCGTCGCTGCCGGAGTCTTTCTGCCGGCGGGTCGCCCTGCCCGACCTCCCGGGGGCGCGGACGCTCATGCACGGGGCGTACCTCACCGCCGGAATCGCCACCCGCGTGCTCCCGGACGGCTGGGTGGACGTCAACTCGCTCGTGAGCCTGCTGGATCCCGGCCACGCCGCTGGTTCCGGGCCATGGCAGACCGTACGCCGCAAGGCCGGCCAGGCCGCGGCCATGGTCAGACTCATCACCCCGGCTCCCGACGACGTCAACCCGACCACCCGCACGGCCGACCGGTTCTTCACCGAGGTCCTGGACCAGACGGGCGACGGCTACCTCACCTGGCCCGACCTGGCGGCCATGGCAAGAGAGCTCGCCACTCGGCTCGACCTGGACGAACAGGACGAGGAGCGGCTCTACAACGCCTACGCCACCTGGTGGCGGGAGTTGCAGACCAATCTCGACACCGACGGCGACGGGCGCGTCACACGACAGGAATACGCCGCCTCGGCCGTCTCGCTGCCCGGCTCAGGGCTGATCAAGGTCGCCGACGTGCTGTTCGACGTCACCGACGGCGACGACGACCAGGCGATCGACGCGCAGGAGTTCCAGAGCTTGTTCCGCACGGCCTTCCACCGCGATCTGACCGGCGGAGCCGACGCCTACTCGCGCGGCGCCTTCGTCAGGCAGTTCCTGTCCTTCATGTCGGGGCAGCGGCACTCGGTCGCCTACGACTCCCTCCTGTCCTAGCTTCGATCAACGGCCGAACAGGACGTCGAGTTCGCTGAAGTCCAGCGAGCCGTCCAGCGCCGTGAGACCTCCCGTGCCGAGCAGCTCCGCGGCGGCTCGCCGGGTCGCGGCGTACGCGGCCTGGGCCAACCCGGTGCCCAGGCTGACCCTGCGCACCCCGGCCTGCGCGAGCTCGGTGACACTCGGTCCACCCGCGACGGCCATCGCGTTGACCGGCAGCGGCGATGCCGCGCAGAGGGTGTTCAACGTGTCCAGGTCGAGCAGGCCAGGAACGAAGATGCCGTCGGCTCCCGCCTCCGCGTAGGCCTCCGTCCGCTCCAGCACCTCGCCCAGCCGCCCGTCCGGTGCACCGATCCCGAACAGGAAGACGTCGGTACGGGCGTTGACGAACAGTTCCGGCAGGGCCGAGGCGGCCGCGGCCTCCCTGGCGGCGCGCAGCCTGGCGCTCTGCTCGGCCACGTCGAACAGAGGACCGCCGACGGCCGTGGAGTCCTCCAGATTGACGCCCACCGCCCCGGCCTCGGCCACCGCCCGCACGGTCGCGGCGACATCCGCCGAATCCGGCCCGTACCCTCCCTCCACGTCGACCGTCACCGGCACGTCGACGGAGTCCACGATGCGCCGCGCGGCCTCCACCATCTCGCCCCGGCCGAGCCGCTGCCCGTCCCCGCGGCCCAGCGACCACGAGACGCCACCGCTGGTCGTGGCGATCGCCGTGGCGCCGGCCGCGGCGATGACGGCCGCGCTGGCGGCGTCCCAGGCGTTGGGCAGCACCAGCACGGGCTCGGCGCTCAGGGCGCGGAACAGCCGCGCCTTCCGCTGAGTCGCGGCATCGACGGAGGAGGAGATGTACATGACTGCCTTTCGCGTTGTCCTGCTTCCGGGATACTGCTGGGCAGAGGGTCGAGGATCCACTGATTAAGCTGAGACCGAATCATGGAGGCGGAATGAAGGCGCGGCTGGCCTTCTCGGTGAACGATCTGGCCGAGACCCGGTTCGCCGTCTCGCCCATGTGGGAAGTCGTCACCAGCGTCAGAGCGCTGGCCGCCGCGGTCGTGCCGTGCCCGCACCGCAACTGGGCCGACCAGGTACGCCCCCGGCTCGCGGCCGCGGGCCTCGATCGCGGCTGGCTGGCCGACATGATCCCGCCCAGCGGCCACCTCCCCGACTTCCTCAACCCGGCGCCGACGACCTCCTCTCCCGGCCTTGCCGACGAGTTGGCCGCCATCGAGGCCACCGACCCCGAGCAGGTACGGCAGGACGTCGATCGCCTGGCCGCAGAGCGCGACGGCGCTCTGCCCTCCCGGCTGCGGAGCCTCCACCGCAGCCCGCAGAGCTGCCTGCCCCGGATCGTGGCGGAGATCGAGGTCTACTGGGGGCTGGCGATAGCGCCCTACTGGGCCAGGATCCGCTCGGTCCTGGAGGCGGACATCTTCCACCGGGGGCGCCAGGTGGCCGAGCAGGGTACGGCCCAGGCGCTGGACGAGCTGCACCACACGGTGCGTTGGGCCGGCGGCAGCCTCCACCTGGTAGAGCGGCACTGCGCCATCACCAGGATCGAGACCGGAGCCGGGCTGCTCCTGGTGCCGTCGGTCTTCGCCTGGCCGCGGGTGCTGACCCGCTCCGTCGCGCCCGAACCACCGCAGCTGGCCTACCCGGCGCGCGGGATCGGCCTGTTGTGGGAGCGCCGGACACATACGCACATGGAAGCCCTCGCCGCCGTGATCGGCCGGTCCCGGGCGTTGATCCTGGCCGAACTGGACACCCCCGCCTCGACCACCGAACTCGCCCAACGGTCGGGCCTTTCCGCGGCGGGTGTCTCCCAGCACCTCACCGCCCTGCGGGCCGCCGGCCTGACCAGCACCCACCGAGCGGGCCGTTCGGTCCTCTACGCCCGCACCGGCCTCGCCGACGCCCTGCTCACGGCGCAGGCGTGAAACCCCGCGCTCCCGCGTCAGCGCTGTGTGGTGCGGAGGTGGATGCGTTCGCCCTGCTTTCCGAAGAGGCTGAGCACTTCGACGCTGCCACGCCCGGCAGCGCCGAACCAGTGCGGAATCTGACAGTCGAACTCGGCCGCTTCGCCCGCTCCCATGATGAAGTCGTGGTCAGCCAGTCTCACGCGAAGCCGTCCGCGCAGCACGTAGAGCCATTCGTAGCCTGCGTGGGTCCGCAGGTGGGGCTGTTCGTCGTGCGCCGGAATGGTCATCTTGTACGCGCGTGGTTCGCCCTGATGCCGCGACAACGGGATCAGCACCCGGCCGTCTTTCCCGGTGGGCTGCTGCGGCACGCGCGGATCGAGAATCCGGGGTGCGGCGACGATCTCGTCGAGGGGGATGCCCAGCGCCGCGGTGATCGGAAGGAGCAGCTCGAGGCTCGGTTTACGCTGAGCTGATTCGAGCCGGGACAACGTGCTGGTCGAGATGCCGGTGGCACGCGCGAGGTCGGCCAGGCTGACGCCCTTCTTCTCGCGGGCGCGCCGCAGCCGAGGGGCGATCTGCTCGATCACCCCGCTGACGCTCGGTTGCTGTTCCACGGGACGCAGTCAATCAATGTGTCCCGGAATCGGCAATGAAGTTTGTCGATTCCGGGTCGGCCTTCCGATCCTCTTCGCATGAACGCGACAACGGATTCGACGCCATGGGACGCGATCGTCACCGCCGCGGGCGCGGGCTCCGCCGCCGCCATCGGCATGACCTCCTGGCTGCTGGAACGAGAGCTGTCCGCTGCCGTGGGTGCGATCTGATGGGCGGCATCACCGCGTCCGCGGAGACGTCCCGGAACACTCCCTCCGACAGGTTGCCCGCCGGCGTGTACCTGCTCGCTTTCAGCCTGTTCGCGATGGGAAGCGCTGAGTTCCTGTTGGCCGGCGTACTGCCTGCCGTGGCCGCCGATCTGGACGTCACACTCTCTTCGGCCGGATTCCTGATCACTGCGTTCGCGCTGGGTGTCGTGATCGGCGGGCCACCGTTCGCCATGCTGAGTCTGCATTGGCCTCGCCGTAGCGCGTTGGTGGCAACCCAGGGCCTCTTCGCAGCCGGCGTCGTCGTCGGGCTGCTGGGCGACTACCAGGTCCTGCTGCTGACGAGGGTGGTTTCAGGGATCGCCTACGCGGGCTTCTTCGCCGTCGCGTCGGTGACTGCGATCAGCCTGGTGACACCGGGCCGGAACGCCCGCGCCTCCGGAGTCGTGGTCAGCGGGCTCAGCGCGGCAATGGTTCTCGGTGGTCCCGCAGGCACGCTGCTCAGCCACTTCGTCCAATGGCGCGGCGGCTTCTGGGCCGTCGTCGTCCTGACGGCCGCCGGGATCATCGGCTGCATCCTCGGACTCCCCGCCACCGCCCCGGACACCCGCCGGCCCAGCGTCTCGCGAGAGCTCGCGACGATGCGGAAACCGATGCTCTGGAGCATGTACGCGATCACGATCCTGACCACCGCGGCGTACATGATCACGTTCAACTACCTGAGCGCCATGCTCGCCGAGATCACCGCCGTCCCCGAGGTCTGGATCCCGGCGATCCTCGCGCTCTTCGGGGTCGGCGCCTTCGTCGGCCTGTCCATCGGCGGCCGCGTCTCCGACCGGCGCCCCCACCTCGCGCTCCTCACCGGAGCAACCGCGATCGTGATCCTGTCGGTCGTGATGGCTGTCGTGATCCAGCAGGTCTGGGCGGTGGTGCCCACGGTCTTCCTGATCGGCGTCGCCGCGTTCGTGCTGAACCCCGCCGTCTACGGACGCGTCTTCGCCATCGCAGCCGGCGCGCCGACCCTCGCCGGCGCCACCACCGTGTCGGCATTCCAGCTCGGCATCAGCATCACCCCCGTGCTCGCGGCCGCCTCACTCACTCGAGGGGCCGCTCTCACATCGGTCTGCCTGATCGGGGCCGGCCTCGCCGCGACCGCCGTACCGTTCATCCTCCTGGACCGGACGCGGCAGGCCCGCTCGACGCAACGCGCGGTGGCGGACCCGAGGTCAGCCGCCATCCGTTCGGCTCACGACGAGGGGCAGGCTTGCGGCGAGCATTGACCGCAGCCGCTCGTGAGGCGACTACCGCACAGCACCATGCCCTTGGACCGGGGCCCTTTCCGCGGGCCGGAGGAAGAGGATGCCGAGGGCCAGGATCAGGATGAACGGGATGTCGGTCAGGAACTTGCTCCAGTAGCGCTCGAAATCCATGACGGCCTGTCCGGCCATGAGCAGCGCGTGGGCCAGGTTGGCCCACATCGTGAAGGCCAGGAATGACTCGTAGGCGAGCGGCTTCCGGGCCGCCAGCAGCAGGAACACGCCCCACACGATGTAGACCAGGAACAGCATCGGCGGCACGTGGGCGTGTTCCTGACCGGAGCTGACGTCGTTCCAGATCGTCCAGTTGAGCGGGCCGCCCTTCTCCGCCAGCAAGGGCGTGCGGACCATGAACCCGATGAAGAGCGGTACGAAGATCAGGAGCGACAGCACGCCGTAGACCCGCAGGAACACAGCGAGCGTGCGCAACTTTCTGGCCGCGTTGTCCATGCCAACCTCTTTCGTTGTCAGGTGAGTGGTTGGACACTACAGCTCTTTAGTTGGAAAAAACAACCACATGGATGGGATGACAAACCAACGCTGCTAGGCTGGGAGTGTGGTGGGGAAGCGTAGTTACGGCGACGGGTGTGCGATCACGCACGCTCTCGAACTGGTGGGAGAGCGCTGGGCACTGCTGGTCGTGCGGGAGCTGATCCTCGGCCCCAAACGCTTCACGGACCTGCGCGCGGGGTTGCCGGGGATCAGCGCGGACATCTTGACCCAACGCCTGCGCGAGCTCGGTGAGGCGGGCGTCGTCCATCGCCGCAAGCTGCCACCGCCCGCGGGCTCCTGGATCTATGAGCTGACCGACTGGGGCGCCGAGCTGGAGCCCATCGTCACCCGGCTCGCCCGCTGGAGCAGCCGCTCACCCGCACTGCGACGCGGCGCGCCGCTCAGCGCCGACTCCGCCGCCCTGTCGCTCAAGGCACTGTTCGCCCCCGCGGTCGAGCCGCTCGACGCCACCGTCTCCCTGCGCCTCGGCGAGCACCATTTCCTCGTACGCGTCCGCGGCGACCACCTCGACCTGACCAGGGCCGACTCGGAGCCAGAGCCGGTCGACCTGGTCATCGAAACCGTTCCGGAGACCCTGGCCGCACTGCTCGGCCAGGCCTTGACCGTCGCCGACGCCCTCGCCGCCGGTGACCTCGCACTGACCGGACCGCAGTCCCTCGCGGAGCGCTTCCTCGGCCTCTTCCCGCCCCAGGAAATGATCACTGTGGCCCGGCTCGAATCGTGATCGACACCGGACAGGCCCCGCCCGTGGCGCCGCCGGAGTAATGCTTCACTTCAGGCAACCGCATGCTGCCTGCGCAGATACCGCCGGCCCAGGACCGCGTACCAGATCATGACGGGCAGATGGAGCGCATACCCGAGCTGTTCCAGCGCCCCCGTAGGGCCGTCGGTCCCGGTCGTCCACGGAAGCACGACCGCGGCCAGGCCGCTGAGTGCGGCGATCAGGCCGGTGACACGAAGCCCGGCGGGCATCGGGATGCCCACTGCGCCGGCGACGGTGGCCGCGACCCACAGCAGCCCGGCCAGATTGACCGCCCATTTGGCGGTGAGCAGGACGGCCAAGGCCACTGTGGCGGCCGCCGGGGCGGTCGGGCGGGCGGCCAACTGGGTCAGTGCCAGGTTTCCGGCGTCATGAAGCAGGCCGGCCAGCCCGGCGGCGGCCAGCAGGCCACCGGCGAGCGTCACCAGATACGGTCTTGACATCTCGGCCGGGCGAGCAGCCATCACCAGCCCGGCCGCGGTCAGTGCCAGCCAGCCCAGCACGTCGAAGGCCAGCTCGGTCAGGTGCAGCCCGACCTGCTCGCGTACCGCGTCCAGCGCGGCGCCGGGGTCGGACGGACTCAGGGTCAACCCCGATGGCACCACGATGGCCGTACCGGCGATCATGGCTGTCAGCGAGGTCAACAGCAGCACACCGGTGAGCCGGCGCCGAGGGTTCGGATCGGTCATGGACCGTGACGGTAGAACCCTGACGCAGGGACAAAGTCAACATGCCAGGAGAGGGGACGCCATGTGGCGGATCGGGCAACTGGCGCGCATGGCCGGCGTATCCGAACGGACCCTGCGCCACTACGACAAGATCGGGCTGCTGGTTCCCGCCGCGGTCGACCGCACCACCGGCTACCGCTGGTACGGCGTGGCCGAGCTGTCCCGGCTCGAACGCATCCGCGGGCTGCAGCGCCTCGGCCTGCCGCTGCGCCAGATCGCCGAGCTGCTGGACGCTCCCGAGGCACAGGTGCGGCAGGCGCTGACCGAGATCGTGGCGACCATCAGGCGTGACATCACCACGCTGGCCGCGACCGCGGCTCACGCCGAGGACCACCTCGCCGTGCCGATGTCGATCCTGCCTCAGCAGGCCGCGGTGGACTCGCGCCGACTCCGCGTCCGCCGCATGCGCCTCGACCATCCTGGCGAACTGGCCGCCGTCTGCCCGGCGCCACCGGCGGCCCTGCTGACCTGGCTTCGCGGGGAGCCGACGGGCGGGTTCGCCGCCGCGGTGACCACCGACGGCGCCGGCGAGCAGCTCTTCCTGCCTGCCCGCACCGTCGTACGAGCAGTCGTTCCGCCCTCGGCAGGGGTGGTCCGCGCCGGGCAGGACCTCTTCGGCTGGCTGCACCGCCACCGCCTGGAGGTCACCGGTCCCACCGTGGAGGAGCACCTCATCGACGACGACGGCGCTCACGCCATCGTCCTTGAGGTAACCGTGAACCCACGGCGGTGCACCCGCGCCGCCCGACACGGCGAGGGAGGCGTGGTCGCCGCTCTCACGGATCCGGCCGTCCTGCACGACGACGATCCGGTCGGCCCGGCGGACGGCGCCGAGCCGGTGGGAGACCAGGACGCTGGTGGAGCCCGCGCGCAGCTCCTGCAGCCGGTTGCTGCGGCTGTACCTGTCAGAGGACGTCAGGTACGGCTGACAGCATGGGCCGCACATCTCGCGAAAAGGAGTTGGCTGGATGAGCGGCATCGAGAAGACCCTGGTAGAACTCGAGCAGCGGATGCTGGACGCTGACGCTGCCTATGACGAGACATTTTTCGAGGAGCACTGCGCCGACGACTTCGTAGCCATGGGACATTACGGAATCGTGTCCAGGCAGCAGGTTCTCGACATGTACGTCAAGGGAAGCGGCAATCCGGAACGGTACAACCGAGCACATGATGTCGTGGTCAAGCCGCTCGGCGACGCAGGAGCCGTGGTGGCCTACAGGCTGACGAGCACCATCGGCGATGAGACGTCCTCATGGCATGCGTCGACGGTCTACCGCCGTACCTCCGAGGGCTGGCGCGTCGTCCTCCTCCACCAGACACCCATGTAGGGTGCGGCGCGCAGTCTTGCTCTGCGCGCGAGGACCGGCCCCTACGTATGTCTACGCGTCGCCGGACGTCAGCCCAACGGGGCGAGCGACGCCTGTGCCCCGCCGGTACCGAAGCGGATCTCCCACTCGGCAGTCGGCGGTGGCACCCAACGGCCTTGTGGACCGCGCCCCTCCTCTCAGCCAGGCCGCACGTCGGACCGTCCGGCGAGCTGCCACTTGCGACGTCCTGCCGACGGAGCTCGACGTGCCACAGGCAAGGCAAATATTTTAAGTACCTTTACTAATAAATTCACGCGTGTGATACTCGCCTCTCAGCAACCCTCACAGAAGAGGATCACATGCGCCGACGAATGATCACCGTCATCATCGTTGCCTTGTGCGCGGTCCCCGCCGTGGCTCCGGCAGGCTCGGCGACCGCCGCCGAAGTGTTCTTCCAGGACACCGGAACGCTGACCGGCTGGAGCAACTACCCACAGGAGCCCCAGAAGCAAGGCGTGATCCGTACGGTCAGCAGCCCTGTGTACAAGGGGACCACCGCCATCGAGGCGCAGCAGACGTACCTCGACGAGGGCGGCGGGTACCACTCTGAGACCGTCCAGAACCGGACCCAGGCCGTGGGCCAGGACCGCTACTACGGACAGGCCATCTACCTCCCGCCGAACTGGCAGTTCCACCACCAGAACGTCACCTTCCAGCAGTGGTCGCCAGAGGACCCGGAAGGGCCCTGGGAGCTGATGTTCGTCCAGAACGACGAACTCCGGATCGGCGGCTCGGGCGGCTTCGCGGCCACACTCGACAAGATCACAAACCTTCGTGGCACGTGGATCAGGATCGTCACCCGCCTGAAGTTCCACAGCACCGCGGGAGCCTTCGAGGTCTGGGTCAACGGGCGGAAGGTGTGGAGCAGGACCGGCGTCACAGTGCTGCCCAAGACATCGCAGACGATCCGCTGGTCGTCAGGCATCTACTGCACCGCGTGGCGGAACGGGACGCCCGCCGGCCCGCGCGTACTGTCGATCTACCACGACCACGCCAGGATCGCCTCCTCCTACTCCTTGGCAGAGCCCGCCAACTGGTGACACATCGACGCCTCGCCATGCCCGGCCCGGGGGCCAGGAGCTGAGCACGACCAACCCCCGGGCGTCGGCGATGTCGCCGAATCAGACCTCCGATCAATAAGCGTCACCATGTGTCGCATATTTCAGGACATATCCCGAGACCGTATGCGAAACCTGCGCTGCTAGCAGGGCATATGTGATGAGTCTTGATGGATTTTGTAGGTTTCTTATCTATTAATCGCCTCTTGACGATAAGAAACACCCAATGTTAACTGCGCGTGACATGCCACTTCCTAACCCCCCAAAAGGTGAGCATGGTGAAGAGGTTGTTACGCTCCCTCCCCCTGGTGGCGCTCCTCGGCGCGTTGCTGTCCGGGACGCCCGCGCTGGCCTCGCCGACCGACGCCGCGTTCGACCAGTCCACGGGAACGCTGGACGTCGACCACGCGGGCTACCTGTCCAAGCACGACATCGTCTACAACAGGCCCAACACCAACCCGCTGTACGGCATGACCGTGGGCAACGGCCGTACCGGAGCGATGGTCTGGAGTCAGAACGGACTGACCATGCAGACCTCGGGCGTGGACCTGTCCCAGCAGTCCGCGTTCGCGGCGGGGCTGGTCAACCTGGCCACCAGCCCGAGCATGGACACCGGATACACCACCTTCCAGCAACGGCTGTCCCTGTACGACGGCACCCTCACCACCAGGTACGACTCGAACCGCACCGTCACCGTCATGGGGTCGCCGAACTCCGAGGTGATGGGCATCCACGTGGACGACAGCCGCACCGGTGTCTCCAACGTGGCCCTGAACCTGAGCATGTGGGACACGGCGAACCTCCCGAACAGCGGCGACGTACCCGACCTGAACACCTGGAAGACCGTCTCCACCTTCGCCGACGCGAACGCGGCCGGCCTGAGCCGGGGGCAGACCGACGCCAACGGGTTCGGCTACACGCTGGCCGCCATGGTCGAGGGCGCGAGCTACTCCACCCAGGTCGTCGACTCCCGCACGGTACGGCTCACCATCACGCCCACCTCCAGCTACACCATCTGGTTCACCGCGGCCGGCCGGCTCAACGCGCCCAACCGCGACTCGGTGGCGCAGGCCCGCAACCAGCTCGCCGCCGTGAAGTCCACCGGGTACGCGACCACGATCACCAACTACCGCAACTGGTGGCACTCCTTCTGGGCCAAGTCGTTCGTCCAGTACTCCGGTCTGTCCGGCGACGCGGACTACATGGAGAACGTCTATTACCTGTCCACGTACATGATCGCCGCGGGCGGCTACGGCAACTACCCGTCCCACTTCATCAACGGCGTCTTCAGGGCGACCCAGGACAACACGAAGTGGAGCAACGCGTACTGGTACTGGAACCAACGCGACGTCTACCTGTCCTTCCTCGCCTCCAACCATCCCGACCTCATCGACAGGCACAACAACCTGTACGCCAGGAACTACAACGCCCTGAAGTCGTACACCCAGACGCGGTACAACGTGGACGGCCTGTGGGTGCCGGAGACCATGGGCTGGGACGGCAACGCGCGCGGCACGATCAACAGCGACTACACCAAGAACATCCTGTCGACCGGCTACGAGGCCGCCTACAGCATGTACCTGCGGTACCGGTACACCAACGACGCGAACTACCTGCGCGACGTGGCCTACCCGTTCATGCGCGAGACGGCGAAGTTCTACTCGGCCATGCTCTCCCACGACACGGCCACGAACACGTACTACATGGCCAACTCCAACTCGCACGAGACGTACTGGAACGTCCGCAACGCGATCACCGACCTGGCCGCCGTGCGCAGCATCTTCCCCCTGACGATCCAGGTCAGCGAGCAGCTCGGGGTGGACGCGGGGCTGCGGTCCACGTGGCAGAACGTGCTGGACCACCTGGTGCCCTACGTGGTCTCGAACGGCGCCTACCAACCACACCAGCCGCCGATCTCGCAGACCAGGAACAACGAGAACGTCTCCGCCGAGCTGATCTGGCCGTACGACATGACGGGGATCGGCTTCCCCGACCACCAGACCGCGGTCAACACCTGGAACCAGCGGCCCTTCCCCTACGGCAACGTGTGGTCCAACGACGCCGTGCAGGCCGCCCGGCTGGGCCTCGGCGACCAGGCGTACAACGGCATGAAGACCATGCTGCAGAAGTACCAGAACTACCCGAACGGCATGACGAACAACACCAACGGCGTCTTCGAGTACCTCGGCGTGCACCTCACGGCCCTCAACGAGTCACTCATGCAGAGCTACAACGGCAAGATCCGGGTGTTCCCCGCCGTTCCGGCCGACTCCTCGTTCGGCGGCAAGTTCACCCTGCTGGCCAAGGACGGTTTCCTGGTCAGCTCCGAGCGGGAGGCCGGCGAGATCAAGTACGTCGGCATGAAGAGCGTGCACGGCAAGCAGGCCACCGTGGTCAACCCGTGGGGCACCCAGCAGGTCCGCGTCCGCCGTACCTCCGACAACGCGACCATCACGACGAGCTCGAGCGCGGAGATCGGCTTCGCCACCGCCGCCGGGTCCGTCTACGTGGTGGAGCGCACTGCCAAGCCGCTCAGCTCGTACGCCACCACCCGGATCACCGGCGCCGCCAACCAGGGCGTGAAGTCCCTGAGCGGCACCGCCTCCACCCTGGGCCTCCCGACCGGGTCAACGCCGTCCGGCACGATCAGCCTGCGCTCGCGCGCCAACAACATGTACGTGACCGCGCAGAACGCCGGAGCCCAGCCCTTGATCGCCAACCGCACGACCGTCGGCGGCTGGGAACAGTTCGACCGCACCGACCTCGGCAACGGCAACATCGCCCTCAAGGCACGGGCCAACGGCAAATACGTCACCGCCGAAAGCGCCGGGGCGCAACCGCTCATCGCCAACCGGGACGCCATCGGCCCCTGGGAGACCTTCCAGCAGATCAACAACCCCGACGGCACGATCAGCCTCAAAGCCCAGGCCAACGGCAAATACGTGTGCGCCGACAACGCCGGAGCCTCAGCGCTCATCGCCAACCGCGACGCCATCGGCCCCTGGGAATCCTTCGACCTGATCACCAACTGATGATCACGCTGAACAACAGGTCGAGCCAGGCGTGCGCCGGCCGTCATGTGAGACCCCGAGGCGAACTCCACGAACGCCGGCTGGTGGGCCCAGGATCCAGCCATCTCCGCAGGCCTACGCCTCACCGGAGGTCAGCCCGCTCCCGGCGCGGGTGGCGGCTCACAATCTGGAGCGATCCACGGTGAAGAGCCGGGGAATCGGGGGTTACACGATCTTGACGGGCAGATCACAGGCATGCATAACATGTATGTAGGCGGCGAGAACGGCGGCGTTTCCTTCGGCCGTCGTGGTCCGCCCGTAGCGCCGGAAGGACACGTACATGCAGGAACCACTCAGCTCCGAACCCTGGAGGCAGTGGCACAGCGGACTTGAGCTGGACCGGTCATGGCCGTCGCCTGCGAGCGGGATAGAGGTCAACAGAGCGGAGCTCAAGAAGCGCTCGGCGCGAATCGTCACGGACGACCTCAGCTCGACGCCACCCATCAGCGACGAAATGTATTCGCCGTTGTCCGGGGAGTCCACGCCGGGCGCGGCCTTCGGGCACTACGTCTCGGAGGTCGTCTGGGGTGCCTACAGCGGCCATTCCGTCGCGAAAATCGATCTGGATGGCGCATGGGCATCCGCAGACAGGATGCAGGAGGCGCTCGATCGGAAGTTTGAAAACCTCCGAGATCAGTTGGAGACATTCTTCCGGTCCTACGCCGGCTTCGGCCAGCTCGTGTACGCCGCCGCCCTGAACTACGACGCGGCTGAGGGGCTCTTCAACCGCCAAATGGGCAAGCTGCGGAACATCGTCAACGGGCAGCAGGATCCGGGCCGTTCCCGGTCTCCCTCCGATATCGAGCGGTGGCGCGAGGAGGACGTCTCGACCAACAACGCGGCCGGCGTCAGGAAATTCTTCGAGCGGAGTCGTCCGCGGATTCTCCTGGACCTCGGCGTGGTGTGTCAGAACTCCGCCGATTGGATGGCCGATTTCGCGGCCGCCATCGAGGGGCACTCGGAGGCGCTGGCCAAGGTATGGGGCAGCCAGGCGGCGGAGCTGTGCCAGCAGGCACTCAGGAAGCTGCACGGCACCGCGAAGACGCTCGCCTACGACGCGGGCCGGACGGGCGACGTGCTCCTCTCGTTCGGCGAACTCTACTGGCGGTACAAGGAGAACTGCGCCAGTGCCGTCGGCGATTTCGAGGTTGACGACCTGTGGGAGTGGGCCGGCGGCGAGGACAACGAGGACGACGAGCGCGCCCGCCAGTACCTGCGCGAGTTCAACCAGCAGATGGGCTTCTGGTACAACATGATCCCCGCGGACGCCGAGATGCTGCTGCCCCAGATCGAGTACGTCGAAGCCCTTGACCCCAAGGAGTCGGGGACCGAGATCCTCAAAAGGCAGCTGCGGGAACCCTATCCGTACGTCGGGTAGTGAGGATTCCCAGTCGCTCCATGCAGAGCTGAGGCGCGTTCACGCCGGGCTCATGTCGTACGCGGCGGCCAAGTCACCGGCAAGCTCCACACACCCCCGAAGGACATCACCCCCGGCCCACCGCCCGGACGAGCCTGAGATCAAGCCTCGTCACCTCACCCACCAGGGGGTACCCGCTCACCGTCGGTGTCGGGCAGCGCCCTCAATGGCCTGCCAGTCGAGGCAGGTCAGGCTGATCATGCCTCGCCGGACGTCAGCCCGACCGGGCAAGAGACCCCGGTGCCCCCGATGCCGCAGGCAACCGGGCTTCAGAGGCGCCACGCCAGCGACCGCCTCCGGCTGGTTGTTCGGGAAATCCCAGCCTTCCGCCTTCAACGCAGTGAACTGCAACCAAGTCTGCAACCCGTGCGGGCCCCTGACCCGTGCGGACGCGCGCACTGCTCCAAGACACCCCGGTACCTGACCGCGCAACCAGCCAGCAGACCGGGCACCGATGACTTCCGGGCGGCAGTGTCGTCTAAAGACCCCATGCCACTTCGTGGCGCCCTCGGATAAGTGAAACTTGGGGTGCGTCGCCCGCTGACGTCGTACTCGCTTGGACCTGCGAGGCCGTT